>DATGIN010000061.1:0-2975 GCA_035295705.1 Caulobacteraceae bacterium | reverse complement strand
GCCGATCGAGACGTCCCAGCGTTTCAGAACAAGCTTCGCCATTCGAACCTGAGGCCCTCCCCGCCCTCGCCTGATCCGGCGGCGCGCTGGGTCCGTACAACTGGCGCGGCCGCGAGGGCCGCACAAGTGTCCAGGGAACACCGGCATGCGGATTGCGATCGTCGGCTCGGGCGTAGCCGGCTTGGGAGCGGCTTACGCGCTAAGAGACGCCGCCGAGGTCGTTCTCTACGAAAAGGACGCCCGGCTCGGCGGGCACGCGCGCACAACGACGATCGAGCACGACAGCCGCGTCATCGACGTCGACACCGGCTTCATCGTCTACAACACCAAGAACTACCCCAATCTGGTCGCCCTGTTCGACGCGCTGGGCGTCGAAAGCGACGCGACCGACATGAGCTTCGCCTTCGCGAGCGCCGGGCTGGAGTGGTCCTCGAACTTCCCAGCCGGCGTCTTCGCCCAGAAGCGCAACGCCGCGAACCCGCGCTTCCTGCACATGCTGGCCGAGATCGGCCGCTTCAACCGCATCGCCCCGCGCGATCTGGCGGCGGGGGCATTGGAAGGTCTCACGATCGGAGGCTACCTGCAGGCGCGCGGCTTCGGCGACGGTTTCCGAGACCGCTACCTCTTGCCCATGGGGGCGGCGATATGGTCGACCAGCGGCGAAGGCATCGCGGAGACGCCGGCGACGGCGTTCGTGCGCTTTTTCGCCGATCATGACCTCTTGCGGTTCGTCCAGCCTCTGTGGCGCACCGTAAGGGGCGGCAGCCGCGCCTACGTCGACCGGATCGGGGCGCTGCTCGGGACTCGGGTGCGGCTGGAGACGGGCGCCGATCGGGTTCGCCGCCTGCCGCACGGCGTCGAGATCGTTGACCACCGGGGAGGCCGCGATCAGTTCGACCACGTGATCCTGGCCTGCCACTCGGATCAGGCGCTGGCGATGGTCGAACGGCCGAACGACGCCGAGCGCGCGGTCTTGGGCGCCATCCGCTATGCGCCCAACCGAGGCTACCTGCATTGCGACCCGCGCCTGATGCCAAGGCTTCGCGCGGCGTGGGGCAGCTGGAACGCCATCGTGGAAGGCCGCTCGAGCGCCGTGACCTACTGGATGAACAACCTGCAGGCGCTGCCTTGCAAAAAGCCTCTCTTCGTCAGCCTCAACCCCGCCGCGCCGCCGGCCACGGAGCTGACCTACGAGACCTTCGGATGTGACCACCCGCAGTTCGACGCGGCGGCGCTGGCGGCGCAGCGCAATCTCGGCGCCATCCAGGGCCGGGGCGGCGTCTGGTACGCCGGCGCCTGGCTCGGCCACGGATTCCACGAGGATGGGCTTACCGCCGGGCTTCGCGTGGCCCTCAATCTTGGAGGCCGCGTCCCTTGGCGCTTCGTCGATCACCGCGTCGCCGGAGGGCCACTACCGCCGGCGAATGTGGTCGCGCTGGCCGATCGTAGGGCGGCGGCATGAGCGAAGCGGCCAGCCTCTACGTCGGGCGCACCACCCATGCCCGCCGACGCCCACGGCCGCACAGCTTTGCCTACCGTGTCTTCCAACTGCTGATCGACGTCGACCGCATCGACGCGGCGGTCGCGGGCGTTCGACTTCTGCGCCGCGGCCGGTTCGGACTCTTCTCGTTCAGCGAGCGCGACCATGGCGATCGGGACGGCGCGCCGCTGCGGCCCTGGGCTGAGCGTCACTTGCGCGAGGCGGGCGTTGCGGCCACGGCGCATCGCCTGCGCCTGCTCTGTTTTCCGCGTGTTCTGGGCTTCGTGTTCAACCCCCTGTCGATCGTCTTCGTCGAGGACCGGATCGGTCGGCTGGAAGCGGTGATCTACGAGGTCAACAACACGTTCGGCCAGCGGCACGCATATGTCGTTCCCGCGAACGGCCTCGCTCTGGAGCGCCACGAGGCCGACAAGTGTTTCTACGTTTCCCCGTTTTTCGGCGTCGAGGGCGTGTACCAATTCTCGGTCGCCCCGCCCGCCGATCGCTTCGCGCTGGTGATCGGCAAGGCGGTCGACGGCCATGTCGACTTCACGGCGACGCTCTCAGCCAGGCGGCGGCCGCTCACCGACGCGACGCTTCTGAAGCTCTTTCTTGCGATGCCGCTGATGACCCTGGGCGTCGTTCTGGCCATACACCGCGAGGCGCTCGCGTTGTGGTTCAAACGGACGCCCCTCGCGCCGCGGCCGGCGGGCCAGCGCAGCGGAATGAGCGTGGGTCGTGCATCGGCCGCTGGTTCGTGACATTTTGCGAGCGGGGTGGACTTAAGGGACAGGGCGTCATGAGCGAAGTCATACGCTCGAACGCCGCCGATGGCGCGTTCGCCAACTGGCCGGACCTGAGGGCGGCGCCGGCGATCTTCCGCACGGCGCTGAAGATCGCGGCGCGAAACTGGCTCTGGGGCACGCTGACAATCGTGCTGCCGTCCGGGCGAGAAGTTCCCATTCGTGGCAGCCAGCCGGGGCCGGACGCCCGCATCCTGGTTCACGATTTCCGGTGCATGCGGCGGGTGATGGCGGCCGGCGACATCGGGTTCGCCGAGGGATATTTCGCCGGCGAGTGGGACACGCCCGACCTGACCACGGTTCTCGAGTGCGCAGGGCTCAATTTCGACCGCCTGCACGACATCGTCGAAGGCAACCCTTTCACGCGTGTTATCAACTACTTCGCGCATCTCCTTAAGGCGAACACGCGCGGCGGCGCGAAGCGGAACATCCACGCGCACTACGATCTGGGCAACGCCTTCTACGAGCGCTGGCTCGATCCCAGCATGACCTACTCGTCTGCGGTGTTCGAGCGCGACGGCGAGCCGCTGGAAGCCGCGCAGCGCCGCAAATACGTCGCCCTCGCCGAGGGCATGGCGCTCGAGACGGGCCAACATGTGCTCGAGATCGGTTGCGGTTGGGGCGGCTTCGCCGAGTTCGCCGCAAAGGAGGTCGGCGCGCGCGTCACCGGCATCACCATTTCCAAGGAGCAG
>DATGIN010000060.1:0-10153 GCA_035295705.1 Caulobacteraceae bacterium | reverse complement strand
CGAGCAGCTGAAAGGGGAGGGGCGCGTCGTCGCCTGCATCTTCGGTGACGGCGCCTGCGGCGCAGGGTCGCTGCACGAGGCGCTCAATATAGCGGCGCTCTGGCGGCTGCCGCTGCTGTTCGTGTGCGACAACAACGAACTGTCGATCGCGACTCCGCGGACGGCGGCGCTCGCACCCGAGAAGCTGGCCGACTTGGCCGCTCCTTTCGGAATTTCCTCAGCGACGGTCGACGGCATGGACGTTCTGGCCGTTCGCGACAAGGCCGCTGAGTTCGCGGCGCGCGCGCGCGCCGGCGCCGGGCCCGCCTTCCTCGAGTGCCTCTCAGCTCGCTTTTTCAGCCACTCGACCGCCACCCGTGAGACGCGCTCGGCGGCTGAGATGGAGAGCCTACGCGCGCGCTGCCCTATCAAAAGGCTCTCGGCGACGCTCATCGCGGCGGGCGAGTTGGACGGGCCCGGATTGGCGTCGCTCGAACGCTCCGCGAGCAAGCGCGCCGCCGAAGCACTCGCCTTTGCAGACGCCTCCCCGTATCCCGACCCGGCCGAGGCGTTGGCCGATGTCGGCTGAAGGCGGCCAGATCAAGCTCTTCTTCCGTGAAGCGATCGCCCGCGCCGTTCGCGAAGCGATGCTCGCCGATCCGCGGGTCATAGTGATGGGCCAGGACGTCGGCGAGTTTGGGGGCGCATACAAAGAGTTTCTTGGCCTTCATGCTCAGTTTGGCGCCGCCCGGGTACGCGACACCCCAGTGGCCGAAGCCTCCATGGTGGCGGTTGGAGCCGGCGCGGCGGCCGCGGGCCTGCGGCCGCTCGTCAGCATCACCTACATGGACTTCCTCATGCTCGGCCTCGATGCGCTGGTGAACTACGCCGCCAAGGCGCGGTTCAAGACGGCCGGCCGCATCACCGCGCCCTTGGTCCTCAAGACCACGGCCGGAGCGAAGGGCCAGGGCGTGGCACATTCCCAGTGCCTAGAGGCATGGCTCATGGGCGTGCCAGGCCTGACCGTTGTAGCGCCGGCCACGGCCGCCGACGCGTATGGGCTCCTAAAGTCGGCGCTCACCCGTGACGGGCCCGTCGTTTTTGTCGACCACAAGCGCCTTTTCCCGACCTCCGGGGAGGTCCCCATCGCGGCGGCCGCGACGCCAATCGGGCGTGCGGCCGTGCGCCGCCAGGGGCGCCATGCCACGATTGTCAGCCACGGTTTCATGGTGCGCGTAGCTCTTGAAGCGGCGGAGCGTCTGGCCACGAGGGGCATTGACTGCGAGGTCGTCGACCTCCGCAGCTTAGCGCCCCTCGACATCGCAACCGTCGCCGGCTCGGTTGCGCGCACGGGAGCGCTCGTCACTCTGGAGGAAGGTCAGCTCAGCTGCGGGGTCGGCGCAGAGGTGGCGGCGCGTCTCCACGAGGCGTTGGGTCCCGTGCGCGTTACACGGGTGGGCGCACTGGCCGCGCCTGTCTCTTCCAACCCAGTGCTTGAGGCGGCATGCATCCCGGACGCCGCAGGCGTCGTCGCTGCCGTTGAACACCTGCTTGCCGGGACGCCACGAAGGAGGCCTGATGATCTATGAGCTCGCGGTGCCCGGGCCGATCGAAGAGGTTGAAGAAGTACGCGTGCTCGAGTGGCATGGAGCCGAAGGCCAGGCGTTCGTTCCCGGAGAGCTCGTGGTCGAGCTCGAAACCCATAAAGCGCTCGTCGAGGTCCGCGCCGGTCAATCCGGTGTCCTGCGCCGCATCGTTTGCGCCGAGGGAGCCTGGCAAGACGTCGGCAAGCCCTTGGCGGTCTTCAGCGACACCGCCGGCGAGCCGCTGCCTGAGGCAAGCGATGGCCTCACAGCATGGACGGTGGCGTTCGAAGTCAGCTAGCGCCCGGCCGGGCTTAGCGACCGCCCCAGATCGACTGGTACATGATGGTTGCGATGGCGACCCGCGCTGGGCGCCCCGGAGCGGCGTCCAACGGCTCGGCGGCGTCGGTCGAGAACAAGGCCAGCAGCGCGTCGACCAGCGGCTCCTCGCCGGGCTCGATGTCCAACCGCCGCAGATAGGCTCCCTCGCGCATGATCATGCGGTAGTGCGAGATCGGCGGGCAGTCGTGCGGCGCCGCCAGACTGAGGTCCACCGTCATATCGAACAGCTTCGCGCCGGGCAGGAGCCGATCACCCACGGACGCGTGCACCGTCTCGATGCGAGCGGAGGTCATATAATCGTTGATGCGCGGCACGTTGAGGTTCAGCAACAAGGACAACAGCTCCGCTTCGGAGGCGAGGTGAATCCGCGACGCTCCGCTCTTGCGCACGGGTTCGCGCGCGCCGTCAAGGTCAGGGCGGGGCGGGCTTAGATGCAGCGGCTTGGCGTCGCGGTCGGCCCCCGACGTCGCAGGGCCAGCGAGGCCGATGCGATCGATCTCCTTCTATTGCAGGGTTGGCAGCCAGACCTCGTGGCCGCACGCCGCGACGAAGTTGAGCCGCAAGCGCGCGCCGTCCTGGAGCGCTTCATTGAACTTGGCCTAGGCTTTGAGCGCGCCGCCGGCGGTGGACGCCTTTTCGACCCCAGCGAGCTTACGAACTTCATACAGTGGAGCCACACCGAGCTTGGCGACACGTTCTGGCCGGAGCGGTGCCTGCCGCTGGCGCGGCGAGTCTTTTGGCTCGAGCATGAGCTGGAGCCGCTTTCGGTTCCGCCGCCCCGGCCCTCCGAGCTCGCGCCGCGACGATTTCGTGTCAGGCTTCGCCGCCAATTTGGTCTCGCCGACCGTGAGCCCGGAGCTAGCGTTCGCTTGCGACTGCCCCTGCCAATCGAGAGCGCGGCCGTAAGCGAGCTCGCAATCGCGATCGAGCCAGCTCCGGCCGCTCGCATCACAACAGCGCCGGCTCGACTCGACGCCAAGGTCTTGGCGCCGGCGACGGGCTCAGTTGAGCTCGGTTATGTCGCCTCGTTTATCGCCCGCCCGACGGACACCGGCGCTGCGGCCGCGGCCCTTGGGCCGGACGAGAGACGTCTCTACACACATCCGCGCGAGGGCCTCATTAAGGTGACGCCTGAGGCGGAAACCCTTGCGAGGGACCTGGCTGCTTCCGCTCATGATTCGTGGAGTCGGATCGAGCGCTTCTGGCGCTTCGTGATGACGCGGCTCCGTATTGGCGTCATCAACTACGAAGAACTTGACGCTGCCAATCCGCTCGCCTGGGCGCTGGAGAATGGTTGGTGCGATTGCCAACTGGGCGCAGCGTTGCTGGCCACTCTCTGCCGCGCCGTCGGCATCCCTGCGCGCTTGGTGAGCGGCTACGCACTCGATCGGGACACACCCTATTTTCACTACTGGGCCGAGGCCTGGATCGATTGCCGCGGCTGGGCGCCGCTCGATACCCTCAGTTGGTCGCTATCGCGCGGCGGCCGGGATCCGGAGTGGACTGACTACCTGTTCGGCGAGGTGAACTACAGGATGCTCACCGAGCGCCTCCCTCGCCTGTTCAACGGCGCTGGCGCCGTACGCTTCCCCGCGACCGTGATGCGGCTCGGACGGATCCGCGACGGCGGTCTGGAGCAGGGCTACTACAACGCCGACACAGGCTCGCTCATCTATGCCGACCATGTCGCCGTACTGGAATCGGAGGTCTTGTAAGGTCAGCCGATAACGAAGGCGGGGCCGTTCGAGCCTTGAACCGTCACCTGACCAGGCCCGAAGTCGAGCGGAGCCAATCCTTCTCGCAATGTCGCCTCGTGGCGCTTCAAGAGACCCCGGGTGATCGCCAGGCGAAGCAGCATCTGGTGGTGTTCCTGTTCGTAGGTGTTCTTGCCGTGGCTGACATACACGTAGAGATGCGGTGCATCTTCCAGAAGATGGAAGCGCCCGCGCGCCTTAAGCTGCTGGAGCACGGCCATGTCTTCTCCGCGTTCTGAGCTCGGACCCGACTCCGGGTAGGCGATCGGCGCGGACCGCCAGCAAACCAATGACGCCGGCAATCCGCGCGCCTCGGTTGGGCGCCAGTTCGTGCAGTAGAGCCGCCGTTCCCGGGGGAAGAATTGCATAACATGCGTCAGACAAACCCCCTCGGCCCCGCTCGCGGTCAGCGAAGCGACCTGCCGTGACACCCGCTCAGGGTGACGCATATCGTCGTCGTCCCAGACGCAAAGGACGTCCCCCGTCGCTTCCGACAGGCTGACGTTACGCAAAGCGCCGAGCGAAGCGGGCGCAGCGGGGTTGAAAACCCGGATATCCGAGCGACCGAGCCCACGTACATAATCACCGATCGCCTCCGCGGTCCCTGCGCGGGCGCGAGTATCCACCACGATGACCAACTCACGCCGCGCATGGGTTTGCCGGAGATAGTCCCCTATGCTCCGCTTCAATCCCTCCCAGCGGTCCGCCACCGGCAGGGTGACCATGAGGCAGCTGACCATCGGCTCGTCAGCCACCTTGCCCCTCCGCAATAATGAAGGCGGGTCCATTCGACCCTTGAACCATGACGGGCCCCGGCCCGAAGTCGATGGCCGCGAGACCATCACGAATGGCGGACTCCCGTCGGCGAAGCAGCCCCTGGGTCAGTCCATGGCGGACCGGTAGCGCGCGGTGATGAGCGTCATCCCAACTGTTTTCGCCATGGCTGACGTAAACGTACAGGTGCGCTTGATCGGCAAGAACACCCAGGCCGCCGCGCTGCCTCAACTGCAGTACAACTTCGGTGTCTTCTCCAAGCCGCGCCGCGGGGCCCGTCTCGGGGTACTCGATTGGCGAGCGCCTCCACCACATAATGGAGCCGGCGAACGCGCCCTCGGGGGCGGAGCGGAAGTTATCGCAGTAGAGCAAGCGTTCGCGCGGGAAGAACTGCATAACTTGCTGGAGGCAGACTGCCTCCGCGCCTGACTGCGAGAGCCATTCCACCTGCCGCCCCAGTCGCTCTGGGTGATAGAAGTCGTCATCATCCCACTGGCAGAGAACCTGCCCGCGCGCTTCCGACCTTGCGATGTTCCGCAGCGCGCCTAAGGCAAGCTCGCGTTCGGGCTCGACTATGAGGATGTCGGTCCGGCCGAGCTCGGCAATATGACTCCTGACTTCCGCCGCCACCCCCGGGTCTCCGCCATTCAACACGATGACGAGTTCGCGCTCTGGCCAGCTTTGCCTCAGATAGTCGGCCACGCTTCGCCTCAAGCCCGCGAGGCGCCCAGGGACAGGCAAAGCGACCATCAAACAGCTGATCAGCGGCTGGTGAAGCATTGGAGGGCTACCGGCGGCAGCTACGCTGGCAGCTCACGCACGGGTCGGCGTCACGCTGACAAGGCCTTCGGTCGGAAGCTGGAGGCTTGGTGCTTTGGCCACTCACGGATGCACGCCGCGGGCAACGGCGCCGCCTCGCCGATCCCGTCCCCCTTGGTTGCTGACACGCGACGTCCCACACATCAAAAGACTTCGTTCAGGGTGCACGGTCACCGCACGAGAGTCGAATGACCTTCACTGCCGTCCCGTTGAGGCTCGGCCCACTCGAGCCGGCCGGATTTGTCGTCCTGCGATCGGTCATTCGCTGGCTGCGCGAGGACGGCGCGACCGTCCGGCCGGGTGAGGCGGTCGCCTTTTGCAACATCGGTCTGGCGTCGCTGAGCGGAAACCGTGCCTCTCGTGCCCGCTTCGATGAGGAGTGGCTTGACGTACAGGCCGTGATGGCCCCGCGCGTCGGCGGAACGCTCCGGCACGGCGATACGAGTTCCGGAGGCGGCTTCTTCGAGCAGCTGGAACACTTCCAGCGGCGATGGGAGCCTCGGTTCGAAATTGGTTCTATTGAAACAGAAGGGGGCCCGGCGCTCTCGGGGTCGCCGGATGAGGTGGAGCTCTTTCTGACCGCGGCCCGCCGACATGCCGACCTCGCAGAGGGCCGACACGGCATTCTGACCGGCTGGCACGATCGTGTGCGCGCTTGGCGGGCCGAGGGCAACGGCGCGCTGGGCGCCATCATCAGTCTCGGCATTTGCGAGATGACCGGCGTGCTGCGCGGCGAGCAACAGGCCTTTCTCGAGATGTTCGAGGAGATCGCAGGCCCCGCGCACGCAATTCAGATCGCTGACGAGCCTCTGGTTCACAGCGCCCCAATCATCGCGGAGCTGGGCGCCCGCACAGACTCCGAGCGCGAGGCGATCAGTGCTGACCTGATCGAGTACTTCGCTCGCGAGAAGGCGCGGCCATCGGAGTGGGTTTTCGCCGGCGCCATGATGAAAGCGCTGCATCGCGCGCCGCTCGCTGAATCCTATGATGTGCTGGGTCGCGGAACTCTCCGCCGCGCAGGGCCCCCTGATGCGATTGTGCTGTCGGCCGCCGCTGAAGATGGAATGCTGCGCCATCGCCGACTAGGCTACGCAATCAACGTTCATGGTTTCCGCGCGGCGCGCGCGGGTCCGACGGTCTCGTCCTGGCTGCGAAACGCGTTTGAGCCGGCGCGCCGGAGCATTGATGAGATTGGACAAGGCTATCGGGCGCTTTTCGAGACCCTTCGCGCGACCTCAAGCGGACGACCGAAATACATTTTGGTCGTCAACCGCATGTCGACCTCGGCCGACGAGGACATCCAGAACTACCAAGGATTCGACGAACCGATGGGCGACATGTTGGCCGAAGTTCATGCGCGGGACATGAACCTCATGCTGCACGACGTGGCGCGCGAGGAGCCTTACGCCAGCATCATCGACCTCGACACGATCGCCGCGGAGATGGGCGCCGGCCGTAACCTGCCCGACGGCCTCCATTCAAGCGGCGCCCTGCAGGCGGAGCTGCGCGCTGAGATTCTACACGTCCTCCGTGAGACCGGGGTGCCTGGATTTGGGCCTGCCCGGCTCGGCTGAGGTTAAGCTGCTTGGCGCGCCTTGGCGATGCGCCGGCGGACCACGGAGTCGATTTCTCGAAGCGGACCGAGGTGGGTGCGGGCGCGCTCCTGGGTCGCCGGGGGAATGTTGTCGTCCAGCCCGAGCGAAAGAAGACTGAGCGCGAAGCTGTGGCCAGCGACATCCGCGGCGAGGCGACTAGAGATCCTATAGTCCGTCCCGAGGACGCGGCCGCCCACGTGGGCGAGAGCGCGATCGATGTCGACTACGGTCACGCCAACGTCATGCGAAAGGTCGAGCGCCATGCGGTCGAGCCGGCGTATCCGCTCGATGAGGCGCTGTCCCTGTGGCGTTCGCCGCTCCGATACGGCTCGAAAGACTGTAAGCAACATCACGATCACGCCGTCGGCGACAAGGCGTTCGGTACGGCTCCGCCAGCGAGCAACCGTCTCTTCGAACGGCTCCTCGCGACCGAGTTCGCTTAGGAGAGACAGGACGGCGATATCTCCCGCCGCAGCGGAAAGACCGCCCATTTCGCAAATCGTAAGCTCGATCGGCCAATCGACACCGGTGACCGCCCGCAGCGCTTTGGCGACCTTTTGTGCGCCGAACAGGACCGCAGGTCGCTCGACAACATCGACCTCCGCGCGGATCTTGATCGGAGTAAGCGCGCTCATCGTTCACAGCATCTCAGCGGCCAAGCGCCTCCCGTACCGACAAACCGGCAGGTTGCCCAGTGGAGGAAAGGCATCGTCCGACGTGCTTTTGACTCGGCAAGACGGCCGCGCGATGAGCAGAGGATAGAGGGCTTGGCGGGCCGATGCGACACCTCGACCGACCAATAGGGATGCGTTGATTCCGGAGGTCCACAGGCGGCTGTTCGGGGCGCTCATCGATCAACTGTGCCCTGCCGACGACTTTCCATCGGCCACCGAAGGCGGCGTGTTTGATGAGCTGGGTCGCCGCGCGCAGACGGAGCACGCAGACTTCTGGGCCCGTCTGTTCCCGCAGGGCCTCGAGGCGCTTCAGCGGGAGGCCGTGGCGCGTTGCGGCAGCACATTCGAAACCTTGACCGCCTCGAGTCAGCGGCAACTGCTGCTCGATCTCGAATCCGGAACCGCCGGCGCAGAGTGGCCAATCTCTGCGCAACGCCTTCTGGCTGTGGCTGCTAGGATAGTCGCCGAGGCCTACTACGGACGGATCGACGCTCCCGGCTGGCGCATGGTCGGCTACGACCCGTCGTGGAAGCGTGACCCGCAAGGTCCCATCCAACCCGCCGAAGCGCCGGCTAAGCGGCTTTCGCAGGTGTCGGACGACTACGACGTCGTTATCGTCGGCGCGGGCGCGGGCGGCGGTGTGGCGGCTTTGGTTGCCGCCGAGGCTGGCGCGCGCGTGCTGCTGGTCGAACGCGGCGACGCCATGGACTACGCGGCCATGCCGCGGGATCACACGCGCAATCACCGCTTGGGAGTGTACGGCTTAAACACTGATGGAGCCGACGACCCCGGCCCACGCGTGCTTGTAGAGACCCGCGGCCAGCTGCGCATTGTGCGGCGGCCTCATCAGGAGGGGTGGCACGCCAACGCGATGACTCTTGGCGGCGGCACGCGGGTCTATCAGGGCATGGCGTGGCGGCTTCTTCCGGAGGACTTCCGGATGGCCTCCACTTATGGCCAACCCGAGGGATCGTCTCTAGCCGACTGGCCCCTGAGCTACGACGAGCTCGAACCCTTCTATAGCGAGGCCGAGTGGACAATCGGCGTTTGCGGCGAAGCGACCCACCGACGGCAAGGCTGGCGCTCGAGGGGTTACTCCATGCCGCCGCTCCCCATGAACTCGGAGGCCGACCGGCTGGCGGCAGGGGCCCGAAAGCTCGGCTGGTCAGCCGGCGCGGTCCCTCTTCTGATCAACAGCGAGCCACGCGACGGGCGCGCCCGCTGCGTGCAGTGCGGGGAATGCGTCGGTTTCCCGTGCCCTTCCGAGGCAAAGAACGGCAGCTTCAACACGGTGATTCCGCGGGCGCTCGCTACCGACCGATGCGACCTCGCGGTGCTCTGTCGGGCCACGCGGATTGCCACAGACATCGCCGGTGTAGTGACCGGCCTTGAATTGCTCGACGTTGGGAGCGGGGAGACTCGGTCGATTCGCGCTGGCAACGTTGTAGTGGCATGCGGCGCGATCGAAACCGCGCGTCTGCTGCTGTTGTCGCCAAGCAGCCGCGAGCCGTCAGGGCTCGGCAACAACACCGATCAGGTCGGACGCAACCTGCAGGGCCACCTTTACGCCGGCGGCTTCGGGCTCTTCGAAGATCCTGTCGTGGACATGGCAGGCCCAGGCGTTCGTATCGCGACCTGTGACTTCAACCACGGCACGCCTGGCGTAGTGGGCGGCGGCATGCTGCACAACGATGCGATCAAGCTGCCGGTGCTACACTGGTTTTGGTCCTTACCGCCCGATGTTCGCCGTTGGGGCGCAGAAAACAAGCGTTGGATGCGGAACGGATACCGGCGAACGAGCCAAGTCTGCGGCCCGGTGCATGAAATTCCGTCGTCTGACGCGCGCGTCCGCCTTCAAGATGACCTTGTCGACTCGGCGGGCCTTCCGGTCGCTCGCCTCGAGGGCCGACTGCACCGCGAGACTGTTCGGACAGCTGAGTCCCAGCGTGAGCGGGCGATCGAGTGGCTAAAGGCTTCGGGTGCTATACGGACATGGGAGAGCCCGATCGCCGATAGACTGTCGGCAGGCTACCATCAGGCCGGTACATGCCGGATGGGTGTCGATCCGGCCACTTCGGTCACAGATCCTTTCGGCCGCGTACACGGGCACCGAAATCTCTGGGTCATGGATGCTTCGGTCCACGTTACAAACGGTGGCTTCAATCCTGTGCTGACCATCTACGCGCTGGCGTTGCGCAATGCCGCCGAGATGGCTGGGGTCCAGCGCGGGTTTCGCGGACGGGTTCCTAGAGCGCCCCGAAGCGCTTGAGGACGTTCAGCGTGATGCGGGTCACGAACGGGTCGTCGGCGGCGAGGCCATAGGCCCACTCGGTCGTGCCGGCGTTGAACACCTCGCCATTGCCGCGCCGAAAGCTCGCCATCACCGCGTGGCCGCGCAGCACGCGCTGCTGCATCGCGGGGCTCGGGCTTCCCCAGGCCACTTCGGCGGCGACGTCCAGCTGCTCGGGCGGGATGAGCGGGCGGTAGGGGCTCTCCGCCGGCTCGCCGAAGCTGGCCGGGGCGAGCGCGATGATCTCCAGGTCCTCCGGCACGCCCAGCCGCGCGTCCGCCGCCGGCAGGCCGTCCGCGCCGAAGCGGATCGGGCAGCCGTCGTTCTCGTAGCCGATCAGCGG
>DATGIN010000059.1:0-7470 GCA_035295705.1 Caulobacteraceae bacterium | reverse complement strand
CGGCTTACGTCGTCTTAAGCACGCCGCCGTACCTTGTGCCGCCTAGGGTCGGGAACGGGCATGCCTTCGCCATCCGAGGAGTCTGGCGCGCCAGCGGCGCTTGGCCTGCACGCGGCCGAGTTCGCCGAGGCGCGGCCGGTGTTCGAGCGCGCCATGCGCATCCTCGAGGCGATGCTCGGCGAGGTGACCGCCGACGTCGTGATGTTGGTCGACGACAAGGTCTGGCGCGCCAGCTTGTCGGAGCAGCTCGCCGTGGACGCCGCGCCGGGCGCCGAGGTCGTCCGCCTGAGCGACCGGGTCTTGTGGCTGCCCGATCTGGCGGCCGCCGATGCCGCCTGGCGTTTCCATCCCTTCGTCAAAGGTCCTCCGTACCTGCGCTTCTTCGCCGGAGCGCCGATCCGGTTGTCGAGCGGCGCGCGCATCGGCTCGCTGCAGGCGGTGGGCGGCCAACCGCGGCCGTACGATGCGAAGACGGTGCAGGCGCTCGACGGGCTCGCCCGCTTCGTCGCCGACGAGTGCGAGCGCATCCTCTTGCGCCGCGACCTGCGCCGCGCCGAAGGCGAAGCCCGCTCCGCGCGGGAGACCATGACGGCGTTCGTCGAGGCCTCGCCCGCCTCGATCGTGATGACCGACCGCGATCTGCGCATCATCCATTCCAGCCCGACCTGGCGGGCGGAGATGAAGGTCGAGGACCGCGACGTGACCGGCCTCACGCTCGAGGACATCTTTCCAGGGGTGACGGCCCGCTGGGAGGACGGCTGGGCGGCGGCGCTGGCGGGCGAGACCCTCATCAGCGAGGCGTCCGACGTCATCGTCGCGGACGGCTCAAAGCTCTGGGTGCAGGTCAAGCTCGCGCCGTGGCGCGACGGCGACGGCGCGGTCGCCGGGCTCTTGATCCTGCCGCACAACATCACCGACGTCGTCGAGACGCTCGAGCGCGCCACCCGCAGCGAGCAACGCCTCAACCTCGCCGCCTCGCTCGCCGACCTGCACGTGTGGGAGGTCGACTACCAGGCCCGCACCCTGCTCAAGATGGGCGCCCACGACAGCTTCTTCGAAGATCCCATCACCTACGAGGCGATGTTCGCCGATCCGTTCTGCGCCATCCATCCCGACGATCGCGAGCGCTGCGTGGCCGCCTGGGAGCGCCACATCGCCACCGGCGAGTCCTATGGGGTCGAGCATCGCGTCAACCGGCCGGACGGGAAGGAAATCTGGGCGTTCACGACCTCCGAGCTGGTCGAGGATGAAGCGGGCCGACCGCTTCGGCTGGTCGGCGCCATGCAGAACATCACCGCTCGCCGCGCGGCCGAGGCCGAGGTCGTGCGCGCCCGTGATGAAGCCGAGGCCGCCAATCGCGCCAAGAGCGAGTTTCTCGCCAACATGAGCCACGAGATCCGCACGCCGCTGAACGGTGTGATGGGCGTGGCGGGCGCGCTCGTCCGCACCGACCTATCGGACGAACAGCGCGAGATGGTCGGCCTGATCGAGACCTCGGCCCACACGCTCGAGAGCCTGTTGTCGGATGTGCTGGACCTGGCGCGGATCGAGTCGGGACGCCTGGAGCTGCATGCAGAGCCGTTCGATCTCGCCAATTGCCTGCGGCAGACGGCGGCTCTCTTCGCGTCCCCCGCGCGAGCCAAGGGCCTTGCGTTCGAGGTGCGCATCCCCACCACCGCCCATGTGCGCGTCGAAGGCGATGTCACCCGTTTTCGGCAGATCGTCACCAACCTGCTCTCCAACGCGATCAAGTTCACCAGCAAGGGCGCCGTCAGCCTGGGCGTGGAGGCCGCCGCCAAAGGGCCGAGCCTGGACCTTCTGCTGTCGGTCAGCGACACGGGCATCGGCTTCGACGAGGCCACCCGTGCGCGGCTGTTCCAGCGTTTCCAGCAAGCGGACGGAACGATCACGCGGCGGTTCGGCGGCAGCGGGCTTGGCCTCTCGATCTCGCGTTCGCTCGCGTACGCCATGGGCGGGTCTTTGGACGCCAAGTCGACGCCGGGCGAGGGCTCGACCTTCAGCCTCAGCCTCGCGCTGCCGCTGGCGGGGGACGAGGCGCCGGTTGCGGAGCTCAGAGCCGAGCCCTCGGCGCCGATCCCCGCCGGCCGCCGGCGGATCCTGCTCGCCGAGGATCACCCGACCAACCGCCGGGTGGTGCAGCTGATCCTGGAGACCCTCGACGTCGACCTGACCTGCGTCGAGGACGGCGCGCAAGCGGTCGCGGCGTCGGCGAGCGCCGACTTCGACCTGATCCTCATGGACATGCAGATGCCGGTGATGGACGGCCTGACCGCCACGCGGGCGATACGCGAGCGGGAGCGGCGGGCCGGCGCGCGCCGCACGCCGATCTATTCGCTGACCGCCAACGCGATGCCCGAGCATGCCGAGGCCTCGCGGGCGGCTGGCGCCGACGGGCATCTCACCAAGCCTATCGCCGCCGACAAGCTGATCGCCGCCGTGCTCGCGAGCGCGCCGGGGGACGACGCGGCGATCCTGGTTGACGAGGAGGCTTCCGCGGCCTCCGCCTGACGCGGGCGCTTAGTGCGCCGCCCGGCGGTGGGACTCGGCTTCGATCAGCTCGGCGCTCGCGCCGCGGCCGCGGTGATCCTTGGCGATCTCCTGCACCAGGCGAAGCACCGCCTTGCGCAGCGTCGGCGGGGCCGCCGCGTAGGCCGCGAGAAGATCGGGCGCGCCGGCTTCCCGCAGGTGGGCCGTATCCTGGCGGAAAAGCGGACTGGGGATCGAGGCGTCGTCGAGATCGCCAACCAGGTCGATCACGCGGCAGTCGAGCGCGTGCGCGATGTCGACGAGCCGCGAGAAGCTGACGCGATTGAAGCCCCGCTCGTACTTCTGGATCTGCTGGAACGTCAGCCCGATCGCGTCCGCAAGCGCCGTCTGCGACACGTTCAGCGCTTTCCGTCGCTGACGGATGCGCAGCCCGAGCGCGACATCGAGCCGATTGGGAGCGTGCTCCTGAGCGCGGTCTTTCATGGCGGCAGCCTCCACGACGTTCAATCCACTTGCGGTAGTTTTTACACTGTCAATCATGTCGTTGCGCTGCCCCCGGTGGCGAGTCAAGAGGCTCTCCTCATCCGCGTGCAAAAGATCGATGCAGGCGGGAGTAGCGCCCGCGCCGGCCGCCAGAACTTGCCGGTGCGTAAGGTGGTGAGCAATGGCGCGACGGGTGCGCCAGCGCCGCCGCCAACGATGCGGTTTGCTTGCGCCAGCGATCCCCTATAAGGCGCTTCTGACGTCATTTGAGCGTGCGAGGGGTTCTTGATGCCGGTCAGCCGGGACGACGTGCTGGACGTCATTGCCGAGGAGTCGCTGGTCGAGCGGTCCGCGCTCACGCCGGACGCGACGTTGGAATCGCTCGGAATTCAGTCGCTTGACATCATCAGCATCGTGTTCGCGCTGGAGGACAAGTTCGGCATCGTGCTCGAGCAGTCCGAGTTCGAGGGCGTGACCACGGTGGACCAGCTGCTCGACGTCATCGTGAACAAGGCGAACGCGGCCGGCTCGGACGCCTCGGGGGCAGGGGCCGCGGCCAAGACATGACCGCACGCGTAGCGGTGACCGGCCTCGGCTGCGTCTCGGCGCTGGGTCAAACAGTGACGAGCAACTGGTCGAGGCTGAAGGCGGGCGAGTCCGGCATCCGAACGCTGGCGCTCGTGCACCCGGACATCGAGCGCATGGCCATGAACGGTCCGGCGGCGAAGATGGACGGACTCGACACGTCCGCGGTCGACGCCTACGCCGGCCGCAAGGTCACCGCGCAGCTCGATCCGGTCGCCGCCTACGCGGTCGTGGCGACGCATGAGGCGCTGGCCGACAGCGGACTCATCGACGACAAGGCCGCGCTCGCGGACGCCTCGATCATCTACGGCGGCGCCAGCGGCGGCAACACGACGATCGAGGAGTCCTACGTCCGCATCCTCGTCAAGGGCCACTCCGGCGTGCATCCCCTGACCATCCCCAAGCGCATGAGCAGCGCCGCCGTCAGCCACCTTTCGATGATCTTCGGGGTGAAGGGGCTGGCCTTCGCCATCGCCAGCGCCTGTTCGTCGTCCGCGCACGCGATCGCCGAGGCCGCCCACATGGTGCGCGCAGGCCGCACGAAGGTCGCGATCGCTGGCGGCGCGGACGCCACGCTGACCTTCGGCGCCTGGCACGGGTGGCTGGCGTTGCAGGCGATGGCCCCTGACACCTGCCGGCCGTTCTCCATCGACCGCAAGGGCATGGTGCTGGGCGAGGGCGCCGCCACGGTGGTGCTGGAGGACCTCGATCACGCCAAGGCGCGCGGCGCGACCGTCTACGGCGAGGTGATCGGCGTCGGCGCATCATCGGACGCCGGCCACCTGACGGCGCCGAGCGCCGAAGGGGCGGGCAGGGCGGTGCGCGGCGCCTACGCCGACGCGGGCATCGCCCACGACACGCCGGCGCTGGTCAGTGCGCACGGCACGGGCACGCCGCTGAACGACAAGACCGAGACCGAGGTGATGCGGGGCGTGCTCGGCGGGGATCTCGCCCGCCACCGGGTGATCGCGACGAAGGCGGCGCACGGCCACCTGCTGGGCGCCGGCGGGGCGATCGAGTTCCTGCTCGGGCTCGTGGCGCTGAAGGAGGGTGTCGCGCCCCCGATCCTGAACTACCTGGGCCCGGACCCCGAGTGCGACTTGCCAATCACGCTCGGCGCTTCCGAGCCGTTCGAGGCCGAGGCCCTGGTGTCGAACTCGTTCGCGTTCGGCGGCCTCAACTCCGTGCTGATCGCGACGCGCGGCTGACGTTCGCGGCGCCTATCGGGCGCCACGCTCCGGGCACGGGTGGTGGGGGCAGGCGGCTAGGCCGCCACTTCCTCGTGGCCCTCCTGCGGGTCGCGCAGCACGTAGCCGCGGCCCCAGACGGTCTCGATGTGATGCTTGCCGTGGGTGGCGGCGGCCAGCTTCTTCCTGAGCTTGCAGATGAAGACGTCGATGATCTTCAGCTCCGGCTCGTCCATGCCGCCGTAGAGATGGTTCAGGAACATCTCCTTGGTCAGCGTCGTGCCTTTGCGGAGCGAGAGCAGCTCCAGCATCTGGTATTCCTTGCCCGTCAGGTGCACGCGGGCGCCGTTCACCTCCACGGTCTTGGCGTCGAGGTTGACCGTGATGTCGCCGGTCTTGATCACCGACTGCGCGTGGCCCTTCGAGCGGCGAACGACCGCGTGGATGCGGGCGACGAGCTCGTCCTTGTGGAAGGGCTTCGTCATGTAGTCGTCGGCGCCGCCGGAGAAGGTCTTCACCTTCGTGTCGATCTCCGAGGTGCCCGACAGGATCATCACAGGCGTGTTGATCTTGGCCACGCGCAGCGTGCGCAGAACCTCCATCCCGTTCATGTCGGGCAGGTTCAGGTCGAGCAGGATCAGGTCGTAGTCGTATATCTTGCCGAGATCGACGCCTTCCTCACCGAGGTCGGTGGTGTAGACGTTGAAGCCCTCGGACTTCAGCATCACTTCGATCGTCTGCGCGGTGGCGCTGTCATCCTCGATCAATAAGACGCGCATCAGCCCCTCCCCGCGCGCAGGCGGCATATATTCTGGGAAACTTGGTTCCCGCCCGGAAAGCACACGCGCCAATTAAGGTCTTAAGGACCTTTAAACTTGGTTAATCGTGAACCTTTCGAAAACGAATCTAGGGTGATTTGGATTCGCGCCGCAAGCGCGCGCGTTAACTATTTTTGACGTTGGATTCGTTGGGAATCCGAGCGGGCGCTTGCGAAGTTCACGGCTGTTTAAGCACAAGCGTGGCAGCGTGCCGCACGGACTCGTTTAGACGGGGGAGTCAAGGGTTGCGCAGCTTGTTGGCCGCCGTCGAGCGCATCGATCCCTTGACCGTCTCGGGTCGTGTCGCGGCCGTGAACGGACTGCTGATCGAGGCGCGCGGCGGCCTGACTCGGCTCGCCATCGGCGCCCGCGCCGAGATCGAGCGACGGGCGGCCGGGCCGCTGCCGGCCGAGGTGGTCGGCTTTCGCGAGGACTGCGCGCTGCTCATGCCTTTTGGGCCCGTCGAGGGCGTCGCGCCCGGGGCCGAGATTCGGATCGCCGCCGCAGGCGCAACCGTGCGCCCGACGCTGGCCTGGCGCGGCCGGGTCGTCGATGCGTTCGGCGAGCCGGTCGACGGCAAGGGTCCCTTGCCGCAAGGCCCCGCCGCCTACCCGCTCCGCGCGCCGCCGCCGCCGGCGCACACGCGCGGCCGCGTCGGCGATCGGCTCGACCTCGGCGTGCGGGCGATGAACGCCTTCGCCACCTGCTGCAAGGGTCAGCGGCTTGGGGTCTTCGCCGGCTCCGGCGTGGGAAAGTCCGTGCTGCTCTCGATGCTGGCGCGCGAAGCGGCGTGCGACGCGGTCGTCGTCGGGCTGATCGGCGAGCGCGGACGCGAAGTCCGCGAGTTCGTCGAGGAGACGCTCGGCGAGGAGGGGCTGAAGCGCGCCGTCCTCGTCGTCGCCACCTCGGACGAACCGGCGCTCAAGCGCCGCCAGGCCGCCTACATGACCATGGCGATCGCCGAGTATCTGCGCGACCAGGACCAGGAAGTGCTCTGCTTGATGGACTCGGTGACCCGGTTCGCCATGGCCCAGCGCGAGATCGGCCTTGCCGCCGGCGAGCCGCCGACGACCAAGGGCTACACGCCCACGGTGTTCGGCGAGCTTCCGAAGCTGCTCGAGCGCGCCGGGCCGGGACCCATCCGTCCGGACGGCAGCCAAGCGGGCGCGATCACCGGTCTCTTCACCGTGCTCGTCGACGGCGACGACCACAACGAGCCGATCGCCGACGCCGTGCGCGGCATCCTCGACGGGCACATCGTGATGGAGCGGGCGATCGCCGAGCGCGGCCGCTTCCCGGCCATCAACGTGCTCAAGTCCATCAGCCGCACCATGCCTGGCTGCCAGCGCCCGTTCGAGCGCGAGATCGTGGCCAAGGCGCGCCGCACGATGGCCGCCTACGCCGACATGGAGGAGCTGATCCGCATCGGCGCCTATCGCATGGGGTCCGATGCGCTGGTCGATCGCGCGATCCAGCTCAATCCGGCGTTGGAGGCGTTCCTGGCGCAGGACAAGGACGAGGCGACGAGCCTCGATGACGGCTTTCAGCGGCTCGAAACGATCCTGGCCGAAGCCGCATGAGTTGGCAGGACTCGCTGATCCGCATCTCGAACCACGAGATCGAGGGATTGCGCAAGCGCCTGGCCGAAGTGGTCGAGCGGCGCCTCGACGCCGAGCTCAGGCTCGTCGTGCTGGAAGCGGAAGCGGAAGCCGAGATCGTGCGCGCCGACGCCGACGCCCAGGCCGGCTGGTACCGGGCGGGGTTCCTGCAGGCCGTTCGCGCGCGGCGCGCGGGTCTTCAGACTGAGATCGGCGGCCTGCTGGCGGAGGAGGAGGGCGCCCGCGACGCGCTCTCCGAGGCGTTCGAGGCGCTGAAGAAGTTCGAGCACG
>DATGIN010000058.1:0-2552 GCA_035295705.1 Caulobacteraceae bacterium | reverse complement strand
CTGCCGCTCCTGCGGCGCGGCGCTCGGCGCGCCGGTGCTCGACCTCGGCGAGACGCCGATCTCCAACGCCTTTCGCCGCCTAGACGATGCCGCGCCCGACGCGCGCTATCCTTTACGGCTCTTCGTCTGCCCGGCCTGCTTTCTGGCGCAAGTGCAGGACGTCGTCCCGCGCGAGGCGCTGTTTCATGCCGACTACGCCTACCTCTCTTCGGAGTCGGCGAGCTGGCGCCAGCACGTCGAGGCGTACGCCGCGCGAATGATCGCCGAGCGCGGGCTTGGGCCCGCATCGACCATCGTCGAGGTGGGCTCCAACGACGGCGCACTGTCGGCGGCGTTCGCCCGCGCCGGCGTCCGCGCCATCGGGGTCGATCCGGCCGCCAACGCCGCGGGAATCGCGGCCGCGAAAGGCGTCGAGACCGTGGTGGGGTTCTTCGGGGCAGAACTCGCCGGCGAACTGGCCGCCGACGGCGTCGCCGCCGACGTGATGGCGGCCAACAACGTCCTGGCCCACGTCCCCGACCTCAACGACTTCGTCGCCGGCTTCGCGCGGCTGCTCGCGCCGGGCGGCGTCGCGACCTTCGAATTCCCGCTCGTCTCGGCGCTGATCGCCGAGGGCCAGTACGACACCATCTATCATGAGCACTATTCCTACCTGTCGCTGACCGCCCTGCGGCCGCTCTTCGCCCGCCACGGGCTTCAGATGACGGACGTCGAGCGGCTGACCACCCACGGCGGCAGCGTCCGCCTCTTCGTCCGCCACGCCGGCGCGGCGGAGGTCTCGCCGGCGGTCCGGGCGCTGGAGGCCGAGGAGCGGGCGGCCGAGCTGGACAGTCTAGCGGGCTACGCGACCCTTCAGGAAAAGGCTGAGCGCCACCGCGCGCGCCTGCGCGAATTCCTTGCCGGCCTCAAGCGCGAGGGCCGCTCCATCGCCGCCTACGCGGCGCCGGCCAAGGCGACCACCCTGCTGAACTGGTGCGGCGTCGGGACCGAGACGCTGGCTTTCGCGGTTGACAGCGCCCCGACGAAGCAGGGCCGGCGCATTCCCGGCGTCGGTATCCCCATCTACGCGCCCGAGCACATGGCCGCTCATCGGCCGGACGTGATTCTCATCCTCGCCTGGAACCTCGCGGCCGAGATCGGCTGCCAGCTGCAGCCTCTGGTCAGCGCCGGGAGCCGGCTCGCGCTCCCCATGCCCGAGCCTGGGTTCCTCGCGTGAACGTCGAGCCGCTGGCGCTCGACGGCGCGTTCCGCATCCGGCCCGAGCCGCGCGGCGACGAGCGCGGCTACCTGATCCGCCTCTTCTGCCGCGAAGAGTTCGCCGCCGCCGGCCTCGCCGACTGCACGCGGCAGATCTCCGAGGTGGTGAACGCCGCCGCCCATACGCTGCGCGGGCTGCACTTCCAGCGCCCGCCGCACGCGGAGACCAAGCTGATCGCCGTGGTGCGCGGCGCGGTGTTCGATGTCCTGGTCGACGTGCGCCCGGGCTCGCCGACCTACGGGCGCTGGGAGGGGTTCGAGCTCGCGGCCGGCGACAGCGCGCTGATCTACGCGCCGGCCGGCCTCGCGCACGGCTATCTGACGCTGACGGACGATAGCGCCATGCTCTACGGCATGGATGTCGCCTACGCCGCCGACCACGCGGCGGGGATCGCCTTCGACGACCCGGCGCTCGCCATCCCCTGGCCGCATCCGCCAGCCGTGATCGCCGACCGCGACCGGGCCTGGCCGACGCTGGCGGAGCTCGCCGGCGGATGATCGTCTCGCCGGAGCGGATTCCGGTGGCGGGGCCGTGGATCACCGAGCGCGAGCCGGAGCTGGCGGCGGAAGCCGCGCGCACCGCCTGGTACGGCAACCACTACGCCTTCAACGCCCGTTTCGAGCGCATGCTGGCCGACTATGTCGGGGTGGCGCACGCGGTCAGCCTGCCGCACGCGACGGCGGGCCTGCACCTGGCGCTGGCGGCGCTCGGCGTCGGACCGGGCGATGAGGTGATCTGCCCCGACGTGACCTGGATCGCCTCGGTCGCGCCGGTGGTCTACGTTGGCGCGACGCCCGTGCTGGTCGACATTCTGCCCGACACCTGGTGCATCGATCCAAACGCGGCCGCCGCCGCCGTCGGGCCGCGGACCAAGGCCATCATCGGCGTCGACCTCTATGGCTCGACCTGCGACTGGGCCGCCCTCGAGGACGTCGCCGTCCGCCACGGCCTGGCGCTAATCGAGGATGCGGCCGAGGCGCTGGGCTCCGTCCATCATGGGCGGCGCGCCGGCGGGTTCGGCCACGCCGCGGCGTTCAGCTTCCATGGCTCCAAGACCGTCGCCACCGGCGAGGGCGGCATGCTGGCGACCGACGACGGCGCCCTCTACGAGCGCGTGCTTCGTCTGCGCGACCACGGCCGCGCCCCCGGGGATCGCCTGTTCCAGAACGACGAGATCGCCTTCAAGTACCGGATGAACGCGGTGACCGCCGCGCTCGGCGTCGCGCAGATGGAGCGCATCGACGCGCTGATCGAGAAGAAGCGGGCGATCTTCGGCTGGTACGCCGAGCGGCTG
>DATGIN010000057.1:0-7319 GCA_035295705.1 Caulobacteraceae bacterium | reverse complement strand
GCGTATGGGATCGTCGGCAGCAGCGCGCCCGCGAGCATGTCCCAGGCGAGCCGCGGCTGCACCGCATTGCGAAGCAAGAGATAGGCGGGGACGCCTAGCAGCAGCGTCGGGGGAAGAGCGAAGACGAAGAGGCCGACCTGCGTCACCGCGGCGACTCCCATCGCCGTCTCGCGCCAGGAGAGGCCGGCGAAGTAGCTGATCATCGCCGCGATGGCCGCCAGGCCCGCGGTCCCCGCAAGCGGTGCGATCACGAACGCCATTGCGACCCGGCCGGGGCTCTGCGGCGGGAGCAGGAACATGGCGGGCAAATTCATTCGGCGGCAGCACTCGCGCGTCCGGGGATCGGGCGGTGCTCAGCTACCCCACTTGTGTGTCGAACCTGCGGCGGCAAGCGCGCACGAATGCGGTTGACCGGCGGACGGCCCTAGCGCGGCGGTTCTAGCCTCGCTTGCGGTTCGCAAACGCGGCGATGCGTTCGCGCATGTCGGGCCCGACGCCCTCGCCGCGAAAGACCTCGTGCGCCAACCCTTCGGCAAGCGGCAGGCCGTCGGTGTCCTCGAGCAGGCGCTTGTTGGCGGCGTGGCTGTGAGACGAGTTGGCCGCAATCTCCTCCGCCAGGGCGTCGATCGCGCCCTCGAAGGCGGCGTCGGGCACGCAGGCGTTGGCGAGGCCCATCGCTTCGGCCTCGCGGCCGGAATAGGTGCGGCAGGTGAACATCATCTCGCGCGCCTTGGCGCTCCCGACGCGGCGAGGCAGGCGCTGGCTCAGTCCCCAGACGGGCGTGAGCGCCCACTTCGCGTGCGTATCGGCGAACTTCGCGCTCTCCGCCGCCAGGATGATGTCGCCGGCCAGCGCCAGCTCCAGCGCGCCGGTGTAGCAGTGGCCATGCACGGCGCTGATCACCGGCATCGGCAGCGTCGCCAGCGCCTCGATCACCTTGGCCTGGTAGTTCGGCCGCGGCAGGCGCTCGCCGGCGGCGATGTCGCCCAGGTCGTGGCCGGCCGAGAAGCAGCGCCCGGCGCCGCGGACGACGACAACCGCCGCGCCGCCGCGGTCGGAAGCGAGACTCTTGACGTGCTCCTCCAGCGCCTCGAACACGGGCACGTTCAGCGAATTGAGCTTGTCGGGGCGATTGAGGACGAGGTGCACGGCGCTGCCGCGCGCCTCGCGCAGGACGAGGTCGCTCACTCGGATCCTCCTCTTTCAGGAGAGCGGACCCGCGGCGACTCCGTCGCCGCGGCGGCCTCTCGTTCCCTTACGCCTTCTCGAGCACGTGGACGGCGCAGGCGGAGCCCATGCCCACCACGTGGGTGAGGCCGAGCCTCGCGCCCTCGACCTGGCGGGCGCCGGCTTCGCCGCGCAGGTGCGTGGTGATCTCGTAGATGTTGGCGATGCCGGTGGCGCCCAGCGGGTGGCCCTTGGAGAGCAGGCCGCCGGATACGTTCACGGGGATGCGCCCGCCGAGCGCCGTGTCGCCGGAGTCGATCAGCTGGCCGGCTTCGCCCTCGGCGCAAAGGCCGAGGTTCTCGTAGTGCACGATCTCAGCGGTCGCAAAGCAGTCGTGCAGCTCGACCAGGTTGATGTCCTCCGGCCCGACGCCGGCCATCTCGTAGGCGGTCTTCGCCGCCATGCGGGTCACGGCGTTGAAGTCCGGCATCACCGTGTTGCGCGGCGTGTACGGATCGCTGGTCATCGCCGAGGCGCGCACCCGAACGGCGCGGCCCATCAGGCCAAGGCGCTTGGCGGCCGACTCCGACGCCAGCACCGCCGCGGCCGAGCCGTCCACGTTCACCGAGCACATCAGCTTGGTGTTGGGATAGGAGATCATCTCCGCTCCCATCACCTCCTGCAGCGGGGTTTCGATCTGGTACATCGCCTTCGGGTTCAGGGTGGAGTGGTGATGGTTCTTCACCGACACCTTGGCGAACTGCTCGAAGGTCGTGCCGTACTTGCGCGCGTGCTCCATGCCGACCATGGCGAACACCGACGGCATGGTGCCGGAGCCCAGCAGGCCCTCGGTCGGGATGCCGGCGCCGCCACCGCCGCCGCCCAGGAGGCCGCGGCCCATCTGCTCGACGCCGACCGCCAGCACCACGTCGTAGATGCCGGCCTTGATCGCCGCCCAGCCTTCGCGGAATGCGGTCGCGCCGGTCGCGCAGGCGTTGGCGCAGTTGACCACCGGGATGCCGGTCTGGCCGATCTCGCGCAGCACCCGTTGGCCGACCATCGCGCTGGCCTCGCCGAGGTTGCCGCAATAGAGGGCCTGCATGTCGTCGATGGTCAGGCCCGCATCGTCCAGCGCCATGAGCGCCGCCTGCGCGCCTAGCTGCGGCACCGTCTTGTCCGGGAAGCGCCCGAACTTAATCATGTCGGTTCCGACGACGTAGACTTCGGTCATGGCTGCGGCTCCTTAAGCCTTAGCGGGGGTGAAGAAGTAGGCGAGGTAGCTGTTGCCTTCGCGGTCTTTGCGGCCGGCGTCCTTGAAGACGACGTCGACGGGCATGTCGAACTTCAGCGCCTCGGGGCTGGGCACGATGTCGATCAGGTTGCCCCTCAGCGTGCCCCCGCCGTCGAGGTCGACGATCGCGGAGATGAACGGCACCTCGACGCCCGGGAAGTTCCGGTGCACGACGGTGAAATTGTAGAGCTTGCCCTTGTTGGACAGCTTCAGCGCCTTCAGCGTGCCGCGCTTGCGGCAGGCGGCGCAGGACGGGTGATCCTCGAGGAACACCTGGCCGCAGTTCTCGCACTTGTAGCCTTCGAGATAGGGGTCGCCGCTCTCGGGGATCTTCAGGAACCCGACGACGGGCAGCGGCTTGGCGGCGACCTGGGTCTCGCTCATGGACGGCGTACTCCGGAAAGGGGCGGGCGGTGCTCGCGCGCGAGCTGAATCAACGCCCTGACGCTAGGTCCGTCAACAACTGGCTCTCCTAGGGCAGCGTTTCAGTCTAAAGTCGGCGGCCGTTGACAAGCATGGCGCGCTAAAGCGCAGCGGCCTATCCACGCCTCATGAACTCAGCGGAAAAGCGGTCCCGCATTGCCACCCGAAGATGGATCGCTTTGGGGGGTCGCCAGGCGCCGCGTCCGCCCCATCCTGGTGTCGCGCGCCGACGGCAGCTGCGAGACCTAGGGCCGGTATCGCTGTTCATAGTCGGCCTTACCGTGATCCCTATTGGCGTGGTCTTCCTGATCGTGTCGCCTTGGTATCGAGGCGGAGCCCAGGCCATCGGAGGAGGGGTAGCGGCGATCGTCGTGGCGCTTTGGAAGTTGAGGAACGGGCGCCATGCCCAAAGGTCCTAGAGGCGAGAAACGCCCCGGAGACGCGACCGGCGCCGGCATCATGCTGAACAGCCTTTGCGAACCTGCGTCGATGCGGTCGAACAGGCGCATGGCCGATGCGTCAATCAACCTCCTGACCAAGTTGCGGCGCGCCTTGGTCGATGGGCGACATCGCCGCGCGGACCGAGGCGAACCGGCCGAAGCCGGTAAGCGCGGCGCCTACAAGAAGCGCGAAGCTGCTAGGCTTGCTGAGTGAGGGTCGAAACCATCTACATGCCGCTCCTCAGTGAGGGGACCGATGCATGGGCGCCTGTCCAAGCCGAAACGCTGGGAGACGGGCGCTTCCGCGTGCTTGGCCCAATGCCTGAAGATCAGGCGTGGTCGTTCCCACCCGATAGCCTTGTCAGCGCGCGCGCCAGGACGTTCAGCGACGGGTCGACGGGAATGGTCGCGGCCGCAACTTCAAACTGAGGCACTACTCTGCCTAGCCGTCCCCGCCCTCCAGCCACTTGTTGAACACCGGTGCGCGCTTCTCGCGGAACGAGCGGCCGCCGTCGCGGGCGTCGGGGTGGTGATCGGTCACCGCGGTGCGGACCGCGATATCGTCCAGGGCCTGGGCGAAGCTCGACTCCGCGGCGTTGTAGAGCGAGCGCTTGAGCATGCGCATGGCGACCTGCGGCCCCTCGGCCAACTCCCGCGCCAGGGCCATCGCCTCCGGCAACAGGGCGTCGGGCTCGACGACGGCGCTCAGCAGGCCGAGCGAGAGCGCCTCGTTCGCGTCGACGATCCGTTTGCGCAGGCAGAAGTCGAGCGCCTTGGCGAGGCCGAGGTGCTGGACGAGCAGGAACTGGCCGCCCTCGTCGGGCAGCAGCGCAAAGCGGAGCGTGGCGCTGCCCAGCTTCGCCGCCGTCGAGCCGATGCGGAAGTCGCAGGCGAGCGCCAGCGACAGGCCCGTCTGGATCGCATGGCCGTTGATGGCGGCGATCGTGATTTTGTCGAGGTTGCGCACGGCCAGGTTCAAGCCCTGCGAATAGACCCGCAGCGCATTGGCCGTGCCGATGGGGGTCGTGTGCCCGCGCCCGATCGGCTGCACGCTGACCGGCGCGTGCTCGGCGTAGCCGCCCATATGGTCGCCGGCGCAGAAGCCGCGGCCGGTCCCGGTGAAGACGACCACCCGCACCGCGTCGTCCATCTGCACGCGGGCGACGAGCTCGATCAGGTCGCGCTTCATCCCTTGCGTCAGCGCGTTCATCCGACCGGGCGCATCGAAGGTGATGGTCAGCACGCCCGGCGGCGAAAGCTCGGCCCGGAAATCTTTGAAGTCGAAGTCGGAATAAGCCGTCGCGGCCCGAGGTGCAGCATCGTCCATCGAACGTCTCCAGGATGTTCTCCCGGCGACCTTATCCCCTCCGCGGATTTTGCATACGGGCTCGTCCGCCTCCCTAGCGCCCGTGGAACACGGCCGGACGTTTCTCCAGGAACGCTTTCGCGGCCTCGCGGGCGTCTTCCGTGCGGCCCATGCGTGTGTGGCGGTCGGCTTCCACGTCCAGCATCGCGGCAAAGTCGAGTCTCAGGGCATCGTTCATGTTCGCCTTGATCGCCGCGCAGGTGAGCGGGGCGAAGCCGGCGACGCGCTTGGCCTTCTCGCGCACGAACGGCATCAGCTCCTCGACCGGCATGACCGCCGAGACGAGGCCGATCTTCAGCGCCTCGTCGGCGCGGAACCGCTCGGCGAGCAGGTACAGCTCGCGCGCCTTGGCCGGCCCGACGATACGCGGCAGGTTCCAGGTGCCGCCGAAGTCGCCGGAGAGTCCGGCGGTCATGAAGGCGGTGTTGAAGACCGCGGTGTCGGCCGCATAGCGGATGTCGCAGGCGCAGGCCCACGCCAACCCGGCGCCGGCGCAGGCGCCGTTGATGGCCGCGAACGTCACCTTCGGCATGTCGTGCAACAGCTGCGAGCTGCGCATCCGCCCGCGAAGGTCGGCGATGCTGCGCTCGACCGGAACCGGCCCCGAGGTCCGCGGCCCGCCGCCGCCCGCCGCCATGCCCTGCAGGTCGCCGCCGGCGCAGAAGGCGCGCCCCGTGCCGGTCAGGATCACGGCCCGCACGTCCTTGTCAGACGCGGCGCTCTCCAGCGCCTCGACGGTCTCCTTCAGAAGGTCCGGGCTCATGGTGTTCATGGCCTCCGGACGGTTCAGCGTGATGGTCGCGACCGCGTCCTCGACCGCATAGTCGACGGTGCTCATGGGATGTGCCTTAACGTTTGTGCGGCCCCGCGCGGGCCGCGGCCCGGACGATAGTACAGGAGCGGCGGCATGGGCGAGATCATCAGCGGAAAGCGCCGCATCGCCTCGGCGGCCCTGGACGAGCGCGCGGCCCGCGCGGCGTCCGGCCTGAAGTCGGTGGGCGTCGGGCGCGGCGACCTGATCGCCATCTATCTGCGCAACGACTTCGCGTTCTTCGAGGCGAGCTTCGCCGCGGGCCTGATCGGCGCCTATCCGACGCCGGTGAACTGGCACTATGCGCCGGACGAGGCCCGCTACCTGTTCGAGAACTCCGGCGCGCGGGCGATCATCATCCACGCCGACCTGGTCGAGCCGATCCGCCACGTGTTCCCCGATGGCGTGCCGGTGTTCGTGGTTCCGACCCCGCCGGAGGTCGCGGCCGCCTACGGCGTCCCGCCCGAGGCCTGCGCCGTACCGGCAGGCATGACGGACTGGACGCGATGGCTCGAGGGCTTCGAGCCCTACGAGGGACCGCCGGAGGCAGCGCCCGGGACCATCATCTACACCTCGGGCACGACCGGCCATCCGAAGGGCGTGCGGCGGGAGCCGCCGACGCCCGATCAGGCGGCGACCTACGGCCGCGTCGTCCTGGGCGTGATGGGCTTCGACGGCCGCGCCGGCGCGCCGGCCGACATCGTCACCGTGGTGACCGGCCCGATGTACCACTCGGCGCCCAACGCCTACGGCGGCCTCGGCGTGCGCAGCGGCGCGAAGGTGATCCTCGAGCCGCGCTTCGATCCGGAGGGCCTGCTGGCGATGATCGAGCGCGAGAAGGTCACGCACCTGCACATGGTGCCGATCATGTTCACCCGGCTCCTGAAGCTGCCGGACGCGGTGAAGGCGAAATACGACCTCTCGTCGCTGCGGTTCGTCGTGCACGCCGCCGCGCCGTGTCCCGCGCCGGTTAAGCGCGCCATGATCGAGTGGTGGGGGCCGGTCATCAACGAGTACTACGGCTCGACCGAGATCGGCCCGGTCACCTTCTGCACCGCCGAGCAGTGGCTCGCGCATCCCGGCACGGTCGGCTGCGCGGTCGAGGGCGCCGACGTGCGCATCGCCGACGCCGACGGCAACGCCTTGCCGCCCGGCGAGACCGGCGAGGTGATCGCCAAGATCCGCGGCATGGCCGATTTCACCTACCACGGCGACGACGCCAAGCGCCGCGCGTCGGAAAAGGCGGGGCTGATCACGCCCGGCGATGTCGGCTACTTCGACAAGGACGGGTTCCTCTATCTGTGCGACCGCGCCAAGGACATGATCATCTCCGGCGGGGCCAACATCTATCCGGCCGAGATCGAGGCCGAGCTGCACAAGATGCCAGGGGTCGCCGACTGCGCGGTCTTCGGCATCCCGGACGAGGAGTTCGGCGAGGCGATCTGCGCCGTCGTCCAGCCACAGCCGGGGATCGAGCTCAGCGAGCTGGAAGTGAAGACGTTCCTCAAACCCCACATGGCCTCGTACAAGGTGCCCAAGCGGGTGGAGTTCCAGGCCGACCTGCCGCGCGAGGACTCGGGGAAGATCTTCAAGCGCAAGCTGCGCGAGCCCTATTGGCAGGGCCTGGAGCGGCGCATCTGACGGCCGCCGGCTGGACTCTCGCTCGGCGCCCGGGTTAGCTCGGGTCCCAGAACGAGACGGGAGGCTCGCGATGACTCACCAGGGACAGTGTTTTTGCGGCGCCGTGCGGCTGGAGGTGGATGGCGAGCCGGCGGCCATGGGCTATTGCCACTGCGCCTCCTGCCGGTCGTGGTCCGGCGG
>DATGIN010000056.1:0-20882 GCA_035295705.1 Caulobacteraceae bacterium | reverse complement strand
TCGCCCTGTTCCGGCTCAGCATCTGCGCAAGCGAGATTCGCCAGGGGCGAGCGATCCCATGCCCGACCACTCGAAGCGCCCGGCGTTCGGCCTTCGCCCGCGGCCGCCCGGCGAGCCTGAAGCGCCCCCGGCCCCGCCGCTTGGGGCCGCCGCGCTCGGCCCGCTCGCCGCCCAGCGGGGCTACGCCGTCGAACAGAGGGCGGTTCCGCGCGCGCCGACGAAGCAGATCGGCCGCCTGTTGCTCGGCGATCGTGGAAACGGCGTCGAGTGCGGCATACACGACCTCTCCATCGCCGGCGCCGGCATCAGCGTCCCGGTGCGCGTCGACCTCCCAAGGACGTTCCGGCTGCTCCTGATCCGCGAGGGCCTGCTGTTCGACTGCGCGCTGGTCTGGCGGCAGGAGGATCGCGCCGGCCTGCGCTTCACCGGCCGTCACGACCTCCGGCGCGACAACGACCGCGCGTTCGACACCATCCGCTCGCTCTGGAAGCAGCTGGCGTCGCGCTGAGGCGGCCCTGCTGGTATCTAGCGCCGCTCAGCCGGACGGGTGGCCGAGTGGTTGAAGGCAGCGGTCTTGAAAACCGCCGTGCGTGCAAGCGCACCGTGGGTTCGAATCCCACCCCGTCCGCCAAGCATCACAGATAGTGACGTATAATCAATATATTAAGGGAGGCATCGGGTGAGCCTCCATTTGCACCTGCACTCCGAGATCGACGGCCGTGCCGGTAGCAAGCCCGCCGGAACGCTCCTCAAGGAAGTCACCGGCTGTGTAGGACGGCCCCTAGACATCATCCTGACCAAGCAGGAACTGGTGCCCCGTGAGCTCGCGACGGCGGTTCCTTTGGCGTCACGGGCCGAAAATCATTCCCTTTTTGTTTTCTTCGATACGCCTTTGTTCGGCGGCCTGGAGCTGAGCCTGAACCTCCGGGCCGCCTAAAATTACGTCCGCTAATTCGACTTCCAGCGAACGAAGTTGGGCGACTACAGCCCGGAAAGTCTTGCCCAAGCTCGGCGGAATGCGGCCGGACACTTCGGCTACAATTTCATATAGGTACATTCCGCTCTGGTCCAGATAGTTGGTTACGTCTCGATCTCGATCGAGACTACCTCCAATTTTTACTGTAAATACAAATAAGTCGTACTCTATAATATAGTCGATTTGTGCTCGCGTATAGTAGACGAAGTACTGGCCGATGGCCATAACGCCTCTTTGCTGGATGATCCGCGGTGGCGGACCGAGCCGGTACTCTTTGGCTATAATGCTACGAATCGTCATGTGTTTCGTCGCAAACCATCTAGTCAGCCGCCGATGATCACGCAGGTCGTTCGCTAGATAAGACCCTTCCCCGGGCGGAGGCGAGGTGGCCGGAAGGCCGTCACTGCTGAAGGCATACCGCGCCCCGTGAGTGCCCGCACTTCTCTCGTCGCCATCAGGCGACAAAATAGGCTCGGTTCTTTCTCTGGTTGCGCCGCCGGGTGATCCGGCCGATTTCAGGCGCCATGGCGCGTGGGCGGTTCATTACGCTCGAAGGCGGGGAGGGGACGGGGAAGTCGACCCAGGCCCGCCGGCTGGCCGAGCGGTTGCGCGGGGCCGGCCTCGAGGTCACGGCGACGCGCGAGCCGGGCGGATCGGCCGGGGCCGAAGCCATCCGCCGCCTCCTGGTCGACGGCGAGGCGGACCGCTGGTCGCCGACCGCTGAGGCTCTGCTCATGTACGCCGCCAGACGCGACCACATCGAGCGCGTCATCGCGCCGGCGCTCGCGAGCGGCGCGTGGGTGATATCCGACCGCTTCTTCGACTCGACGCGCGCCTACCAGGGGGCGGGCGGCGGCGCATCGCCTGGGCTCATCGAGGCCCTGGAGCGCGAGGTGGTCGGGGCTCTCACGCCCGACCTGACGCTGGTCCTCGATGCGCCCGTGCAGGTCGGCCTGAAGCGCGCCGCCGGGCGCAAAGGCGGCGAGGCCAGGTTCGAGGGCAAGGGCGTCGCCTTCCACGGGCGGCTGCGGCGCGCCTTCCTCGACATCGCCGCGCGCGAGCCGGAACGCTGCGCCGTGATCAAGACGACCGCGCCGCCGGACGCGGTCGCGGCCGCGATCTGGGAGACGGTCGAGGCCAGGCTTGGGACGCCTCAGCATGCCTGAGGCCTCCGCCACCGCGCATCCGCGCGACGTCTACGCGTACGAGCGCGGCGAAGCGGCCGAGACGGCGCTGCTCGCCGCCCTTGGGCGCAATCGCCTGCACCACGGCTGGCTGCTGACCGGGCCCGAAGGGCTCGGCAAGGCCACGTTCGCCTACCGCGCAGCGCGGCGCCTCCTGGGCGCAGCGCCCGATCCCGCGCATGGCCTGCTCGGCGCTGCGCCGAGCGATCCGGTCAGCCAGCTGGTGGCGGCGCGCTCGCATCCGGATCTGCTGGTGGTCGAGCGCTGGACCGACGACGGCAAGGCGCGACGCGTCATCCCGGTCGAGGAGGCCCGCCGGCTGCCGGAGTTCTTCTCGAAGGCGCCGGGGCTGGCCCGCTGGCGCATTGCCATCGTTGATTCGGTAGACGATCTGAATCCAAGCGGCGCCAATGCGTTACTGAAGATATTGGAGGAGCCGCCTGAGCGCGGCGTGCTGTTCCTGGTCAGCCATGCGCCCGGAGCGTTGCTGGACACCATCCGCTCGCGTTGCCGGCGGCTCAGCTTCCGTCCCTGGCCGGACGAGGCGGTGGCCGACTTCCTCCGCCGCCGGAGCGAGCTTTCGGACGAGGATGCGCTGAGGCTGGCCAAGATGGCGCACGGAGCGCCCGGCCGCGCCCTGCGTCAGCACGAAAAGGGCGGTCTGGCTGCTGACGACGCCGCGCGGCGGATCATGGCTGCGCTGCCGAGCGCGGATTCCGCGTCCATGCAGGCGGTGATCGACGGCTTTCGGAGCGGGGAGGGGGCCGAGCGCTTCGCGATGCTCATCGAACGGCTCGGCGACCATGCCGCCGCCCGCGCCACCGCGGCCGCGGCGGAAGGCGCGCGCGAGAGCCGGCGCTGGGCGGAGCTGGCGCTGGCGCTGGCCGACCTGCCAGGCGAGGTCGAAGGGCTCAACCTCGACCGGGGCGATGCGTTCTGGACGACGCTCGGCGAGCTTCGCCGCGCAGCGCGGTCGTGACCCCTGCGGTCCCATGCTGATCGACAGCCACGTCAACCTCCACGCAACCCAGTTCGACGACGATCGCGAGGCGGTGATCGCCCGCGCCCGCGCCGCCGGCGTGGGGCTCATGCTGACGATCTGTGATCGGATCGACCGCTTCGGCGCGGCGCGCGAAATCGCCGAAACGCATGCCGATATCTGGTGCACGGTGGGCGTGCACCCGCACGAGTCGAAAGACTTTCTTACACTTTCTGTTAACGATCTTACCGACCGCATCAGCGATCGCGTCGCAGCCATCGGCGAATCGGGGCTGGACTTTCACTACGAACATAGCCCGCCTACGGCTCAGGTCCAGGTGTTCCGCACACATATCCACAGCTCGCAGCAGAGCGGCTTGCCGCTCGTCGTGCACACGCGTGCGGCGGACACGGAAACTGCGGAAATCCTTGAGGAAGAGTACGCTCGCGCGGCGTTTCCCATCCTCATGCATTGCTATACGGGGGGTGCCGAGCTGGCGCGGCGCGCCGCGGCGCTCGGGGCGTCGTTCGCGGTCTCCGGCATCGCCACTTTCAAGGCCGCGGAGGCGGTGAGGGGGGTCATCCGCGATCTGCCCGCGGAACGACTTCTGGTAGAAACAGACTGTCCCTATCTGGCGCCGGTCCCGATGCGCGGCCGGCGGAACGAACCGGCCTTCTTGCCGCACGTCCTTGCCAAGCTCGCAGAGCTGAAGGGATGGAGCCCGGCCGAAGCGGAGGCGCGCACGGCCGACGCCTTCTTCAGGCTCTTCGAGCGGATCCCGCGGCCGTGACGGGCGCGCTCGAGTTCACGATCCTGGGCTGCGGATCGTCCGCCGGCGTGCCGCGCGCGGACGGGAACTGGGGCGCGTGCGATCCGGCCGATGCGCGCAATCGGCGCAGCCGCTGCTCGCTGCTCGTTCGCCGCCGCGCGCCGGAAGGCCCCGAGCACGAGACGACGGTCCTGGTCGACACCTCGCCGGACCTGCGCCTGCAGACCGCCGGCGCGGGCGTGAAACGCCTGGATGCGGTGCTCTACACGCATGATCACGCCGACCAGGTGCACGGCGTCGACGACACGCGCGCGTTCGCGCTGCGCAACCGCCGGCGCACGCCTTGCTATATGGACGCGGCCACCCACGCGACGATGATGCGGCGGTTCGGCTACATCTTCCGCGGCGAGCAGGGCTATCCGGCGATCTGCGACGATCATCTCTTGCCGCCGCATGGCCAGGCCTGGGCCATCGAGGGGCCGTCCGGGCCGGTGCCGGTCGTGACCTTCGACCAGGATCACGGCGAGATCCGCTCCGTGGGCTATCGCTTTGGCCCGGTTGCCTATTCCAGCGACGTCGTCGGCCTGCCGGAGGCGGCCTACCGGGCGCTGGAGGGGGTCTCGGTGTGGATCGTCGACGCCTTGCGCTACACGCCGCATCCGACGCACGCGCACCTCGCGCGTTCGCTCGAGTGGATCGAGCGGGTCCGGCCGGCGCGTGCGATCCTGACCAACATGCATATCGATCTGGATTTCAGCACCTTGGCGGCCGAACTTCCGGAAGGGGTCGAACCGGCCTACGACGGCCTGCGCTTCGAGGTAGGCCTTGGCCCGCAATAGCCAAGCGGGATATCATATTTCCGATAATCTATCTTAGACGCAATACGTATATCCGGACGGCGGCCATTCTCGGGGGCCGTTCCTGGCCCTCACCCTCCGACGCGAAAGCGCAGCACCCAGCCGTTCCACAGCGCGTTCGCGACGTCGGTCTCGCTGATTTCACTCACGTTCGGGTGCGTCGCGATGGCGTTGCGCCAGAACGCCAGAGCGCCCGCGTTCCGGCGCGCCACGTCCGCCTCCCAGCGGCCCGGATAGGCGCTGAAGATGGCTTGCGCCGCCGCGGTTCCGACGCCGCTCCTTCGGTGTTTCCGCGCGATGAAGAACTCGGCCATGTTGCGGTCGAGCGCGCCGGACGCCGTGTGCGACCTGTCGTCGAGCAGCGCAAAGCCGACCAGGCGCTCTTCGAGACGCAGCACGAGCGGTATGCGCCCCGGCTCTTTCCAATACGGATCAAGGTTGTAGGGAGCGAATCTGCCGTCTTCCCGCAGCTCGCCGTCGGCGCGGTCCCACCACTGCTCGGAGAAGTCGTGCGTGTAGAGCTGGAACATGTTCTCGATCGCCGGCTGTTGCTCCGGCCGCGCGTGTTCGAGCACGATCCTGGGGACGCTCCCGCCGCTCATCCGCCGCGCCATAGACATTGCCGGGGTCGCCGCCTAGGTCTCGTGCGCATGAAGGGCCCGCCCGCCGACGCCGACCCCCTCGCCCGCCTGATCGCCATCATGGCGCGGCTGCGCGACCCGGACGGCGGCTGCCCGTGGGATCTGGAACAGACGTTCGCAACCATCGCGCCCTACACCATCGAGGAGGCCTACGAGGTCGCCGACGCGATCGCGCGCGACGACATGGCCGAGCTGAAGGACGAACTGGGCGACCTTCTGCTGCAGGTCGTCTACCACGCTCGCATGGCCGAGGAGCGCGGGGCTTTCTCCTTCGCCGACGTGGCCGAGGCCATCTGCGGGAAGATGATCCGCCGGCATCCGCACGTGTTCGGTGACGCGCGCCACCGGAACGCCGCCGAGCAGACGCTGGCCTGGGACGCGATCAAGGCCGACGAGCGCTCGGCCAAGGACGCCGACGCCAGTCTGCTGGACGGGGTCCCCGCGGCCCTCCCTGCCCTGATGCGCGCCGAGAAGCTCACCCGCCGCGCCGCGCGCGTCGGCTTCACCTGGTCCACGGCGGCCGAGGTCGTCGACAAGCTGCACGAGGAGCTGCGGGAGCTCGAGGCCGCGGCCGGCGACCCGGCCAAGGTGCGCGAGGAGGTCGGCGACGTCCTCTTCGTCTGCGCCAACCTGGCGCGGATGCTGGACGTCGATCCCGAGGACGCGCTGCGTGAGGCGAATGGGAAATTCACGCGCCGCTTCAAGTGGATCGAGGCCGCGCTTGCGAGGGAGGGCCGCGCGCCCGCGCAGTCCGATCTCGCCGAAATGGACGGCCTCTGGAACGCCGCCAAGCGCGCCGATCGAGGCTGAACGCCGATGTGCAACGGCTTCGAGCAGGACATCGCCTACCGCGCCTATTGCGCGGCGATGGAGGCGATCGAGTGGGGCACGCCGACGCAGCAGAGCGAGCTCGACCTGCCGCCGCGCGAGCATGTGCACATCAGCGAGGAAGCCGCGGTGATGCGGCTTGCGGCCAACGGCGTCGAGCTCACGCCGATGAAGTTCGGCTTTCCCCCGCCCCGCCCGCGCGCGAGCCCGGTGTTCAACTTCCGCTCCGAGGGACGCCGCTTCAAGGACAGCCGCCGCTGCCTGATCCCCGTCTCGTCCTTCTTCGAGTACGTGGGGACGAAATACCCGAAGACCCGCTACCGCTTTTCCTCGGCGCGGGAGGACTTCCTCTGCATCGCCGGCATCTGGCGCCCGGCCAACGACAACGCCGCCCCGCCCGACTTCACCCTGCTCACCACCGAGCCCGGCGAGGACATCGCGCCCTACCACGACCGCCAGGTGGTGGTGCTGGAGCGCGCCGACTGGCCACACTGGCTCTACCTGTCGAAGCCCGAGTCCGAGCTGCTCAAGCCCGCCCCGCCCGGCACGCTGAAGGCTGAGAAGGACGCGCCCGAGAGGCTCCTCTAAGCGCTCGCAGGGGCCTCGACGCGGCGCCAGGCGATGAGCGTCTCGAGCGCTTCTCGCGTGAGCCAGCCGCGCCAGTCCGCCTTCGCCTTTGCCCAGGCGGCCGCGTCGACGAAGCTCCAGTCCCAGAACAGCGGCCAGCCGCCGTCCGCGTCCTGCGCGGTGATCAGCGCGTCGATGGCCGGGTCGATCTGCGCCGCCAGCGGCTCGGCGAACGGGCTTAAGGGCGTGGCGGCCAGATCGAGCGCCGAGCCGTGCTCGTCGGCGGGGTCGTGGGCGAGCTCGGAGCGCACCACCCGCTCGATCAGCGTCTTCTTCAGGTCGGGCGGCGTGCCCGGCGCCTCGGCCAGCCGCGCTGCGCACTTCAGGTCGTAGGCGCCTTCGATGATCCCCGCCTCCGCCAGCGTCCGCCGCATGGCCGCTTCGGCCGCGTCGACGAGCGCCGGCGGCGCGGCGTCGCGCCAGCGATAGAGGTAGCCCAGAAGCTCGGCGCTCGGGTTGAAACGAAAGCCGTTCCAGTTGTCCGCGAGGTCCTTCGACCAGCTCCACCAGGGCGCGTGCGGCGCAAGATCGACCTCGGGCCCGACGATCGGCCAGACGCCCGCGTCCGCGTCGAATGCCTGCGCCAGCCAGCCCATGGCGCTGCGCACCATCGGATGGGTGGCCGCAGCGCCGATGCAGCTGAGGACGCGCAAGCCGACGCTGGTGGCGATCGCCGTCGAGGCCGGGGTGGCGAGATCGGGCTCCAGCCCGTGGCCGAAGCCGCCATCGTCGTTCTGATAGCCGACCAGCGCGTTCAATACCGCGGCGGGCTCGCCCTGCTGCAGGCGAAGGTTCAGCAGGGCCTGGTCGAGCGGCCGCGCCCAGGTGGCCACGAACGCTCGCGCCCTTGCGAACCCGTCCTTCGAGAGCCGCTTCGCCATGCCTCGATCCTCCCCTGCCGGGGAAGCCTCGCCACTCGGCGGCCGCCTGTCAAGAACAAAACAGGAACGGCGCTTACTGCGCCGCGGCCTTCAGCAGCGTTTCGGGGAAGAGGCGCTCGAAGCGGCCGAGCGCGGCGCCGTCGAGCTTGACCGCGACCCGCACCTGCCCCTCGGCGCCCTGGCGGCGGCGGACGATGCGGCCGTGACGGTAGAGCCACGCCAACGCCTCGCCTTCCGCCGCGTCCAGCACCGCTTCCATCGGCGCGCTCGCATCCACGCGGTCGGCCAGCGCGGCGAGCAGCGCCCCGGTCCCCTCCCCGCTCGCCGCCGAGATCGGATAGGCGGGGGTCTCGCCGCGGCCGGCGCGACGGGCGCGCGCGGAAAGCCGTTGCCGCTCGTCCGCGGCCAGCAGATCGATCTTGTTCCAGGCCTCGATCATCACCTGGCCCGCCTCCGGCCCGGCTTCGATCTCCGCCAGCACCCGGCGGACGTCCTCGGCCTGGGCGTCGGCGTCGGGCCCGGCCACATCGCGCACGTGCACGACGATGTCGGCCTCGCGCACCGCCTCCAGCGTCGCGCGGAAGGCCTCGACCAGCTCGTGCGGCAGGTCGGAGATGAAGCCGACCGTATCAGACAGCATCGCCGGGCGGCCGTCGGGCAGGCGAACCGCGCGCACGGTCGGGTCGAGCGTCTCGAACAGGCGGCTGCCGGCGCCCACCTTCGCCTCCGTCAGCCGGTTGAACAGCGTCGACTTGCCGGCGTTGGTGTAGCCGACCAGCGCGATGGTCGGGTGCGGCACGCGCCGGCGGGCGTCGCGTTGCAGCCGCCGCGTGCGGCGGACTTCGGCCAGCTCGCGCTTCAGCCGCGCGATCCGCGTCGCCAGCAGGCGGCGGTCGCTCTCGATCTGGGTTTCGCCGGGCCCGCTCATCGCGCCGAGCGCGCCGCGGCCGCCGCGGCCCCGCTGCCGCTCCAGGTGGGTCCAGGTCTTGACCAGCCGCGAGCGCTCGTACGCCAGCCGCGCGAGCTCGACCTGCAGGCGTCCTTCGCGGGTGCGGGCGCGGCGGGCGAAAATCTCGAGGATGAGGCCCGTGCGGTCGACGACCTTGGCCGCCCACGCGCGCTCCAGGTTGCGCTGCTGCACGGGCGAGAGCGCATCGTCGACCACGACGACGTCGATGGCCCGTTCCGAGCAGACGGCCGCGATCTCGCTCACCTTGCCGCGCCCGAACAGCGTCGCCGGGGCGGGCGCGCGCAGCGGCGCGGTCTCGGCCGCGACCACCTTCAGGTCGAGCGCCTCGGCCAACCCGCGCGCCTCGGCGAGCCGCGCGGCGGGGTCGCGCGCGCCATCGGCGTCAGGTCGGACTGGGTGAAAAACAAGGGCCGCTTGCACCGGCGGCCGGTGGTCGATCGTACGCTTGCTCAATCGTCGTCCTGGTCGGCCCCGGGCTCATAGAGCTGCACCGGCTGGCCCGGCATGATGGTGGAGATGGCGTGCTTGTAGACGAGCTGGGACTGGCCATCGCGGCGAAGCAGCACGCAGAAATTGTCGAACCACGAGACCACCCCTTGCAGCTTCACCCCGTTGACCAGGAAGATGGTCAGCGGCGTCTTGGCCTTGCGGACCGAGTTCAGGAATGTGTCCTGCAGGTTCTGCTTCTTCTCGATCGTCGTCGACATGGCGCCTCTCGCGCTCCTTTGTTCTTTGAAGCCCTAAGGCTTCCACACACACGAAACGACCTGATGTAGGCCCCGTTCACGCGCGCCGGCAATGGGCGGCCCGCCTAGCGCGCTCGCTCGCGCGCGTTCTGCTCATATAGGGCGCGAAGCTTCAGTCCCACAGGGCCCGGGCGCCCGTCGCCGACCTGGGCGCCGTCGATCGCCACCACCGGGAGCACCAGCGCCGAGGCGGCGGTCATGAACGCCTCCTTCGCCTGCCGCACGTCTTCGGGCGTGAACGGTCGAAGCGAGACCTTGAATCCGGCGTCGCTGGCCAGGTCGATCAGACTCTTGCGGGTGATTCCGCGCAGGATGTTGGCGTTGGTGTCCCGCGTGCGGATGACGCCTTCGTGGTCGACGATCCAGGCGTTCGTCGAGGCCCCTTCGGTGATGAAGCCCAGGTCGTCGACCAGCCACGCCTCGTAGGCCCCCGCCTCGCGCGCCGCCTGCTTGGCGAGCGCGTTGGGCAGAAGGCCGGTCGTCTTGATGTCGCAGCGGCCCCAGCGGTTGTCGGGCTGGGTCAGCACCTTGACCCCATTGGCGGCCTTCGCCTGCTCGGCGGCGTAGTCGACCGCCTTGGCGGTAACGACGACGCTGGGCGGCGTGTCCGGGTGCGGGAAGGCGTGGTCGCGGCGGGCGGCGCCGCGGGTGATCTGCAGATAGGCCGCGCCGTCGCGCACGCGGTTGCGGCGCACCGTCTCGCGCAGCACGACCACGAGCGCCGCCTCGCTCATCGGCGGGCGAATGCGGATCTCCGAAAGGCTGCGCCAGAGGCGCTCCAGGTGGCCCTCGGCGTCGGCCAGCCGCCCGGCGAACACCGCGAAGTACTCGTAGACGCCGTCGGCGAACTGGAAGCCCCGGTCCTCCACGTGCACGACCGCCTGGCCATGCGGGACATAGCGGCCGTTCACGTAGGCGATGCGCCCCATCAGACGCTTTCGTCCTCCTCGACGCGCGCGGGCGCGACGCCGAGCGACTTGAGCTTGCGATGCAGGGCCGAGCGCTCCATGCCGATGAAATTCGCGGTGCGCGAGATGTTGCAGCTGAACCTCAGGATCTGCGCGTTCAGGTACTCGCGCTCGAACACCTCCCTGGCTTCCCGCAGCGGGAGGGCGAGGATGCGCTCGGTGCCGATCTGCCCGACCTGGCCGGCGGCGGCGACCTCGGCCGGCAGCATCTCCGCCGTGATCGGCTCGGAAGGGTCGCCGGAGGCCAGGATCAGCATCCGTTCGACGTTGTTGCGCAGCTGCTGGACGTTCCCCGGCCAATCGTGCACCTGCAGCGTGGCCACGGCGTCGTCGCTCAGCCGCCGCTTCGGCAGGCCCGTCGCCTCCGAGATGCGCTCGATGAAGTAGTCGACCAGGGGCGCGATGTCCTCGCGGCGGTCCGCCAGGCCGGGCACGTGCACCGGCACGACGTTCAGGCGGTGATAGAGGTCCTCGCGAAAGCGCCCGGCGGCGATCTCTTCGCGCAGGTCCCGCGAGGTCGACGAGATGACGCGCACGTCGACCTGCACCTCCTGGTCGCCGCCCACCCGCCGGAAGCGCTGCTCGACCAGGACCCGCAGGATCCGCCCTTGCGTCTCGCGCGGCATGTCGGCGACTTCGTGCAGATAGAGCGCCCCGCCGTGCGCGCGCTCGAAGACGCCGATCTTGCGCGGCCGCCCGCCCTCGCCCTCCTCGCCGAACAGCTCCAGGTCCATGCGGTCGGGCGTCATGCCAGCGGCGCCGATGGCGATGAACTCGCCTTTCGCGCGCGGACCGGCGGCGTGGATCAGGCGCGCGACCAGCTCCTTGCCCGCGCCCGGCGGCCCGGAGATCATCAGGCGGCTGTTCGCCCCCGCCAGCTTGCCGATCAGCTGGCGAAGCTGCTGCGCCGCCGCCGACCTGCCGACGAACGTATCGGGCAGGATCGCCTGCTGGCGCAGCCGCCGGTTTTCGCGCTTGAGCTGCGCCTGTTCCAGCGCCCGCTCCACCACCAGCAGCAGGCGGTCGGACTTGAACGGCTTCTCCAGGAAGTCGTAGGCCCCGCGCTTGATGGCGCTGACGGCGGTCTCGATGTTGCCGTGGCCGCTGATCATCACCACCGGCAGATCGACGTCGAGCTCCTTGACGAGGTCCAAGAGCTCCAGGCCGTCGATGCCGCCGCCGTTCATCCAGATGTCGAGGATCAAGAGCGCCGGCTTGCGCGCGCCGAGCGAGGCCAGCGCCGACTCCGAGTCTTGCGCGGTGCGGACGCTGTAGCCCTCGTCCTCGAGGATGCCCGCGACCTGCTCGCGGATATCGACCTCGTCGTCGACCACCAGAATGTCGGCCGCCATGGGTTCCCCTACGCCGCTTGCGTGTCTGTCTCGGCCAGAGCGTCGAGCGCCTTGGTTCTCGGCAGCCTCAGCGCCGCCTTGGCGCCCGGCCGTTCGGCCGCGTCGAGGAGCACGAGCGCGCCGCCGTGGTCCTCCATGATTCGTCTGACGATGGCGAGCCCAAGGCCGGTGCCCTTCTCGCGCGTCGTCACGTAAGGCTCGGTCAGCCGCTCGCGGTCCCGGGCCGGAAGCCCGATGCCGTTGTCCTCGACCTCGAAGGTCACGTCGGCGTCGTCGACCAGAAGCCTCGCCTTGATCCGCCCTTTGAGCCTGGGCTCGGAGCGCCTGCGCGCCTGGATGGCCTCGCTGGCGTTCTTCAGCACGTTGGCCAAGGCCTGACCGATCATCCGCTCGTCGCAGAGCACCGGCGCGTCGATTGATTCGGCCAGCTCGACCTCGATGTCGGGCGCCGCCACGCGCTGGGCGAACACCGCCTGGCGCAGCAGCTCGGCCGCGTCGGCGCGCTCGAACTTCGGCGCCGGCATGCGGGCGAAGGTCGAGAACTCGTCGACCATCCGGTTCACGTCGCCGACCTGGCGGATGATCGTCTCGGTGCAGCGGTCGAAGGTCTCGACGTCGCCGGTGATCTCCTTGCGATACTTGCGCCTGAGGCGCTCGGCCGAAAGCTGGATCGGCGTCAGCGGGTTCTTGATCTCGTGCGCGATACGGCGCGCCACATCCTTCCAGGCGGCGTTGCGCTGGGCGTTCACCAGCCGGGTGATGTCGTCGAAGGTCAGGACGAGCCCGCCGTCGGCATGCCCGCTGGCGCGGACGCGCAGGCGCCTGGTGTCGCGGTCGCGGACGACGTCGAGCTCGGCCTCCGCGTCGCCGCCATAGGCCTGCGCCTCGGCGACGACCTCGGCGAACTCGGGCGCTGCGTCGGCCAGCGGCTTCCCATAGGCGCCGGTGGCGGGCAGGCCAAGCAGCGACAGCGCCTGCCGGTTGAAGGCCGAGATGCGCCCCTCGGCATCGACGCTGAGCACCCCGGCGCTGACGCCGGACAGCACCGAGTCGATGAACTGGCGGCGCGACTCCGCTTCCTCGCCGGCGGCCCGCAGCGCCGCCTGCTGCGCCTCGAGGTCGCCGGTCATGCGATTGAACGATCGCGCCAGGTCGCTCATCTCCGGCGAGCCGGGACCAAGCGTGACGCGGGCGGTCAGGTCGCCGGCGGCGACGCTGTCGGCGGCCTGGATCAAACGGGCGATGGGCGCCGAGATGCCGGTGGCGGCGGCCATGCCGACCCAGACCGCCCCCACGAGCACCAGCAGCACGGTCTCCAGGTACGAGAGCTCGAGCGCCGCCTCGATGCGGTTGCGGTTGGCGGCGGTGTCGCGGTAGGCGGCTAGCGAGGCGTCGGTCTCGCTGAGGTGGGCCAGGATGCCCCGCTCCAGCGGCCTGGCCACATAGAGATAGGCGTCGTTGAACTTGTTGAGCTTGTAGAGCGCCCGGATGAGGTCGCTGGAATCGAAGCGTTCGGCGGCGATCTCGCCGCGGTCGGCGGTGCGGAAGGCCTCCGGCGGCGGCGCGAGGAACGGCGGCGGGTCCTCGACCTCGGCCCTGGCCAGCACCCGCCCGTCGCGGTCGATCAGGTATGCGGCCGGGAAGTCGTGGAACGAGGCCTGCACGGCCAGGCCGAGCTTGCTGAACTGGATCGGGTTGCGCGTCAGATCGGGCGCCGCGTCGCCAAGGTCCTTGGCCATCAGGGCCATGTCCTGGCTGATCGAGGTCTCCTGCGACTTCACGTACGACTTGGCGACGATCGCCGAGTTCTCGACCACCGTCGCCACCCGGTGGCTGAACCAGCTGTCGACGCTCTGGTTGACCAGCACGCCGAACACGATCGCGACCACGATCGCCGGCGCCACGGCCGCGGTCGCGAACACCCCGACGAAGCGCAGGTGCAGGCGGGCGGCGGCGTCTCGACGGCGGGCGGCGACGAGCCGGAGCAGGCGTGCGCTTGCCCCGACCGCCAGCGCGCCGATCAAGAGCAGGTTGAGCCCAAGGACGAACAGGATCGCGCGGCTGGGCGGCCCCACCGGGCCGCTCACGGGGGCGGAGGAAGCCATCCAGACGGCGATGCCGACCAGCGCGGCGGCAACCGCGTACCCTATGCCGAGGACGGACCCTCCTGGCAGCCAGCCCCACAGCGCCGGCCGGCTGGGAACCTGGGAACGCGGGTCTTCGGCGGACGAAGCGTCGACGGCCATGCGCCGGAAGCTACGAGGGACTGTGGTCCGATTTCAACAGGGATGTTGCGGATTCGTCACCGTCGCCCGCGAGTGACCTCCAGACCCAGATCCTGGATCTTCTTGCGCAAGGTGTTGCGGTTCAGGCCCAGGACCTCGGCGGCCCGCACCTGGTTGCCGCGGGTGGCGGCGAGGGTCAGGCTGATCAGCGGCCGCTCGACGTCCTCCAGCACCCGGTCGTAGAGCCCCGGCGGCGGCAGGCCGTCGGCATGGTCGGCGAACATCTGCGCCAGCCGTCGCTCGATCAGGCTGGCCAGCGTCGCCGGTCCGTCGGGGTCCTGCGGCCCCGCGCTCTGCTCCACCAGTTCGCGCTCGACGATGCGGGCGGTGATCAGGTCCTCGGTGTAGAGGGCGCAGACGCGACGGATGAGGTTCTCCAGCTCCCGCACGTTGCCCGGCCAGTCGTAGGCCTTCAGCCGCTCCAGCGCGGCCGCGTCGATGGCCTTGGCGGGCAGGCCCTCGCGGCTGGCCCTGAGCAGGAACGAGCGCGCCAGGTCCGGAATGTCCTCGGTGCGGTCGCGCAGCGGCGGCATCCGGATGCGGGCGACGTTCAGGCGGAAGAAGAGGTCTTCGCGGAACAGGCCCTCGCGGATCAGCGCCCGCAGGTCGCGGTTGGTCGCCGCGATGATGCGCGCGTTCGGGCGCCGCCCGGTGCGCGGATTGGTCGTCGACTCCGCGCCGTCGATGATGCGCGCCAGGCGCGTCTGGGCGTCGAGCGGCATGTCGCCGACCTCGTCCAGGAACAGGGTGCCGCCGTCCGCTTCGACCAGCTTGCCGACGTCGCCGTCGCCCTTGCCGAACAGCTCCGCCTCGACGCGTTCGCGCGGCACGGCCGCGAGGTTGACGACCGCAAAGCGCCCGTCGCGCCTCGGGCCCAGGTCGTGCAGCGCGCGGGCCGCCAGTTCCTTTCCGGCTCCGGACTCGCCCAGGATCAGCACGGTGAGGTCGGCGCTCACCAGCCGGGCGATCATCCGGTAGACCTCCTGCATCGCCGGCGAGCGGCCGATCAGCGGCAGCCGCTCGTCGCGCATGGCCCGCGCCTGCGCCTTGTTCGCCTCGGTGTCCACGCGCCGCGTCAGCGCCCGCTTCGCCGCCGCCGTCATCTCGTCCAGGTCGAACGGTTTGGGGACGTACTCGAAGGCGCCGATCTCGGCCGCGTTCACCGCGGTGAGCAGCGTGTTCTGCGCGCTCATGACGATGACCGGCAGCTTCGGGCGCTGCTTCCTGATCCGGGGCAGCACCTCGAAGACGTTCTCGTCCGGCATCACCACGTCGGTGATGACCAGGTCCCCCTCCCCGTCCGTGACCCACTTCAGCAGGGTGGCGGCGTTTCCGGTGGCCCGCACCTGATAGCCCAGTCGTCCGAAGGCCTGGCTCAGAACCAGGCGGATCGAGGCGTCGTCGTCGGCGATAAGAATCTTGTGCTGAACCGACATGCGGAAGGCCGCCCTATCCTTTGTCGTCTGCGGTTTCGATGGGCAGCAGCACGCGGAAGACCGTGCGGCCGGGCTCTGACTCGAAATCGATCAGCCCGCCGTGGGCCGCGACCAGTTTTGCGACAAGCGCGAGCCCAAGGCCGGCGCCGAAGCTTTTCGTGGTGACAAATGGCTCGAACAAATGCTCGCGCAGCCGCTCCGGGACGCCCGGTCCGTTGTCCTGCACGCGCACCTCGAGCGGCGTCGCCCGCCAGCCGCCCCCGGCGGGCGTCCGTGCGCGCACGCCGTGGCGATAGGCGGTTGTGATCAGCACCTCGCCCTGTCCGTCACCGCGGGCGTGGGCCGCCTCGGCCGCATTCTTCACGAGGTTGAGGAACAGCTGGATCAGCATGTCCTCGTCGCCGGAGGTCGCCGGCAGCGATGGGTCATAGGTCTCGCGCAGCTCCAGGCCGTCGGCCGCCGCGTTCGCGGCGAGCGCCCGGACGCGGTCGAGCACCTGATGGATGTTCACCGGCGCGAGGGTCGGCGTCACCTGGTCGGAAAACGCCTCCATGCGGTCGACCAGCCGGCGGATGCGCTCGGTCTCGTCGACGATGAGCTGCGCCAGCGGCTCGTCCGCCGGCTTCACGCCGGACTTCAGCAGTTGCGCCGCGCCCCTGATCCCGGCCAGGGGATTTTTGATCTCGTGCGCCAGCATGCGGCCGAGACCGACGACAGACTGCAAGCCCGGCGCGGCCGGGTCGCGATCGGCGGCCAGTCCGCCGGTCCGCACCTGCAGGGTCAACAGCATTGCGCCGTCGCCCAGGGGCGCCGCCGCCGCGTCGGCTTCGAACGGCGCGAGGCCGGGCAGCGTGACGATCAGGCCGTGCTCGCGCACCTGTCCCCCCGCGCCCGCCGCGTGCGCCAGCAGCTGATCGAGCGGCGAGCCGGCGGGCAGCAGATCGCGGAAGCGGCCGCGATTCACCACCGACAGGCTTTGGCCGAACAGCTGCTCGGCGGTCGCGTTGGCGGCGCTCAAACGCCCGTCGCCGGCCAGGATGAAGGCCGGATCCGGGGCAAGCTCAAAGGCGGCGGCGCGCAGCGGATCGGCCGCCGCCATGGCCAGGGCGGCGGTTCTTTCCGGCGCGGGATTTTCCACCGACGTCATCGCTGCATAATTTTTGTGCATCGCGTAAGGCCAAGATTTAGGCAAAACTGGCGCCAGGGTCCAGTCTGGACAACGCCGCCCAGCGCGAGGAGAGAAGGCGCCCATGGGGTGGAGCGCCGTCATCGTCGCCGCCGGAGCCAGTTCGCGCGCCGGCGATGGTCCGAAAAAGCCGTGGCGGTCCCTGGGCCGCCGACCCGTCGTGGCGTGGTCGCTCGCCGCGATGGCCGCCGCCGGCGCCGAACGCATCGTGCTCGTGGTCGCGGAGGGCGACGAGGCGCTGGCCGCGGAGGCGATCGGCGGTCTGCCGGGCGTCTTGGTAGTGACCGGCGGCGCCACACGGGCCCTGTCGGTGCGCAAGGGCCTGGCCGCGCTGCCCGACGACGACAGCGCCTCCGCGGTCCTGGTCCACGACGCCGCGCGACCCTTCGTCCGCGCCGCACACGCTAGCGCCCTCCTCGCCGCGCTCCCGGCCGCGGACGGCGCGGCCCCGGCGCTGCCGGTCGCCGATACCCTCAAGCGCATCGAGGCCGGCTCGACGGTAACGGCCTCCCGCGAGGGACTCTTCCGCGCGCAGACGCCGCAGGCGTTCGGCCTGCGGACGCTGCGGGCGGCCTACGCCGCGTGGAGCGAGGCCGACGGCGAACCGACGGACGACGCCCAGGTGGTCGAACGCGCGGGCGGCCGGGTCGTACTGCTCCCGGGCGACCCCATGTTGATGAAGCTGACCTATCCGGAGGACTTCGCCATGGCCGAGGCGCTCGCCGGCGCGCAGACGCTCACCCGCGTCGCTCAGGGGTTCGATGCACACCGCTTCGGACCCGGCGACCACGTCACGCTCTGCGGCGTGGCGATTCCGCACGACAAGGCCCTCGCCGGCCACTCCGACGCGGACGCGGGGCTGCATGCGCTCACCGACGCCCTCCTGGGCGCGATCGGCGACGGGGACATCGGCCAGCACTTTCCCCCGTCCGACCCGAAGTGGCGGGGCGCCGACTCCAGCGTCTTCGTGCGGGACGCCTTGGAGCGGGTTCGCCAGCGCGGCGGCCGCCTGGTCAATGTGGACGTGACGCTCGTCTGCGAGCGGCCGAAGATCGCGCCCCATCGTCAGGCGATGCGCGAGCGGCTGGCCGCGCTGCTCGAGCTTCCGCTCGACGCCGTCAGTGTCAAGGCGACCACGACCGAGCAGATGGGCTTCACCGGGCGCGGCGAAGGCCTGGCCGCGCAGGCGGTCGCGGTGGTGCAACTGCCGGCTTGACGCCGATCGGCGAATGTTGGCCTTCGGACGGCTACGCCGACAAAAGGGGAGCCCGCGCGCATGTTTTCGCTCGAGATCGAGACCAACGCGCGCCTGCTCATCGACGAGGCGCGCGAGCGCAGCCTGCGGATCGTCGCCGCCGAAAGCTGCACCGGCGGGCTCCTCTCCGCCGCCATCACCGCCATTCCAGGGTCGTCGGCCGTGTTCGACCGCGGCCTGATCACCTACTCGAACCGCGCGAAGCAGGACCTCCTTGGCATCCCGGGCGATATGATCGCCGACGTCGGCGCTGTCTCGGAGCCCGTCGCGCGGATGATGGCCGAGGGCGCGCTCGAGAACTCCAACGCCCACGTCGCGATCGCCATCACCGGCGTCGCCGGGCCTGACGGGGGCACCGCGCTCAAGCCGGTCGGCCTGGTGCACTTCGCGACGGTCAGGGCCAACCAGTCGATCATGCACCGCGTCGAGCGCTTCGGAGACATCGGCCGCAACGAGATACAGCTAGCCGCCGTCGAGCTGGCGCTGGAGATGCTCCGCGACCGGATGCGCTAGTCGCCCGTGGTCGACGCCGCCACCGACGTCTTCGAAGCGCGGATGGCGCAGTGGCGCGCCTATCGCGCCACGCCCTGGAGCCGCCTGCGCTTCCTGATCGTCGCCCACACGCTGAGCACGAGCATCGCGCGGCTGGGCGGCGGGGCCTGGCGCATCCTCGATGCTGGCGGCGGCGATGGCGGCGATGCCCTACCGCTCGCCCTTGCCGGGCATGAGGTTACGGTGCTCGATCCCTCGGCCGCGATGTTGGCCAAGCTCGCCGACGATGCGGCCAGGGTTGGCGCTGCGGACCGCGTCCGGTGCGTCGAGGGCGGTATCGACGCGATCGCGCGTCTGGGAGGCGAGCCCTTCGATCTCGTCCTTTGCCACTTCGTCCTGCAATACCTCGATACCCTTGAAGCGCCGCTGGCGAAGCTGCTGCAGGCGGTGCGCCCTGGCGGCTATGTCTCGCTGATCGCGCCGAACCGGCCGGGCGAAGTATTGGCCAAGGCCGCGCGGGGCGGCGATCCCGCCGCAGCGTTCGATCTGCTCCACGCTGACGCCAACCGCAGTCTCACCTTCGATCGAACGGTGCGCCGCATCGACGCCGAGACCGCGATCGTCGCGCTGGAGGCCGCGGGCTGCGAAATCACGGCCCGCTTCGGCGGCCGCATCGTCAACGATATCCTCCCGGAGAGTGCGCCGAAGAGCGACCCTGCGTTCTTTGCCGACCTTCTGCGCCTGGAGCTCGCCCTCTGCGACCGCGAGCCGTACTTGCGCACCGGGATGTTCTGGCAGCTGCTGGCGCGGAAGGCCTAGGTCCTGCCCCGACGCACGCGGCCTAGCCGTACAGGGCTTTGGCGCGATCCTCGAAGCAGGCGATCAGGCGGTCGACGGCGCGGCCGAGGTTGGCGGCGAGCAGCGCATCGAGGAGGCGCGAGTTGAATTCGAATTCGATCCTGAATTCGACCAGGGACCCGACCGGATGGGCGGAGAACGCCCACCGGTTGTCCAGGCGGCGAAAGGGACCGCGGATCAAGCCGACCAGGATCTCGAGCCGATTGGCGTCGCGGCGCACCCGGGTCGAGAACCGTTCGCTCAGAAAGGCGAAACGGACCTCCGCCTCGGCGTCAACAAAGTCCACGCCCGGCCCGTCGGTGGCGGGGTTGGTCACCCGCATGCGGGCGATCCACGGCACGAACTCCGGATAGGCCTGAACGTCGCCCACCAGCCTGAACAGCTGCTCCGGCGCATACGGCATGACCCGCGTCAGCTGGTGGCGCAAGGGCCCTAGCGCCTGGCGCGTTCCGCCGCGCGCGCCGCCTTCAGCCTGGCGAAGTCCTCGCCGGCGTGGTGCGAGGAGCGCGTCAGCGGGCTCGCCGCGACCATCAGGAAGCCCTTGGCGCGCGCGATGGCCTCGTAGCCGGCGAACTCCTCCGGCGTGACGAAACGCTCGATCGCGGCGTGCCGGCGCGTCGGCTGCAGGTACTGGCCGATGGTGAGGAAGTCGACGCCGGCGACGCGCATGTCGTCCATCACCTGCATGACCTCCGCCTTTGACTCGCCGAGGCCGACCATGAGGCCGCTCTTGGTGAACATCTCCGGGTCGCGGGTCTTCACGCGCTCCAGCAGCCGCAGCGAGGCGTAGTAGCGGGCGCCCGGTCGGATGCTCAGGTAGAGGCGCGGGACGGTCTCCAGGTTGTGGTTGAACACGTCGGGCCGCGCGTCGATGACCAGGTCGCCCGCGTCCCCCTTGCGCAGGAAATCGGGGGTCAGCACCTCGACCGTCGTCGCCGGCGCCGCGGCCCGGATCGCTCGCACCACCGCGGCGAAATGGGCCGCGCCGCCGTCGTCGAGATCGTCACGGTCGACCGAGGTGATGACGACGTGGCTCAGGGCCATGCGCGCCACCGCCGCCGCGACGCGCTCCGGCTCACTGGGGTCGAGCGGCCGGGGAAGGCCGGTCGCGACGTTGCAGAAGGCGCAGGCCCGGGTGCAGACCTCGCCCATGATCATCATCGTTGCGTGGCCCACGGCCCAGCACTCGCCGATGTTCGGACAGGCCGCCTCCTCGCAGACGGTCGAAAGCCCGTGCTCGCGCACGATCGAGCGCGTGGCCAAGTAGCCTTGGGAGCCGGGCGCGCGGACGCGCAGCCAAGGCGGTTTGCGCAACAGCGGCGTCTCGGCGCGCTCGCGCTTCTCCGGGTGGCGGAAGGCCGGGGACTCGATGACCGTGGCCATGCCCGCTAGATCGTCGTTCGTGCGCCTTCGATCAAGCGATCAGCCGCAGACCGCCTGACGAACGGCGATGTTGCACGCCGCGACATAGTCCGCGCCGCAGACCGTTCCGCCCAGGGGCGACGGCCGGCAGTCGAACGTCATGCTGGTCACCAGGACGCCGTCCAGGCGCTCGTTGGCGTCGGCGGGCGCGCACGTGGTCTGCCTCGCGT
>DATGIN010000055.1:0-9345 GCA_035295705.1 Caulobacteraceae bacterium | reverse complement strand
CCATTCGCTGCGCGGGGCCGAGCCGGGGCCGTTGCGGCCTGCACGCGCGCGCGTGGCCATCATCCGCTGCATGTACGCGCCGGCGGCGGTCATCAGGTCCGCCTGGAACGGGGTGGGCGCCGCCCACTGGAAGCCGTCCGGGAACTCGTCCGGGATGTAACTGGTGGAAAGCGCGCCCGAGCGGAAGCGCTCCTGGTCCATCACCCCGGCCAGAAAGGCGAGGTTGGTGTTCGGCCCCTCGATGTGGAAATCCTCGAGCGCGCGGCCCATCCCGTCGATCGCGCCCTTGCGGTCCTCGGCCCAGGTCGAGAGCTTGGCGATCATCGGGTCATAGAACATCGAGATCTCGTCGCCCTCGCGCACGCCGACGTCGTTGCGCACGACGTAGCCGCCGCAGTCGCCCTCCGCCGGCGCCTGGTAGCGCACCAGCCGCCCGATCGACGGCAGGAAGCGCCGGAGCGGGTCCTCGGCGTAGACCCGCGACTCGACCGCCCAGCCCCTGATCGCCAGATCGTCCTGGCCGAGCGACAGGGGCTCGCCGGCGGCGATGCGGATCATCTGCTCGACCAGGTCGACGCCAGTGATCAGCTCGGTCACCGGATGCTCGACCTGCAGGCGGGTGTTCATCTCCAGGAAGTAGAAGCTTCTGTCCTGGCCGGCGACGAACTCGACGGTGCCGGCGGAGTCGTATCCGACCGCCTTCGCGAGCGCCACGGCCTGCGCGCCCATGGCGGCGCGCGTTTCGGGGTCGAGAAGCGGCGAGGGCGCCTCCTCGATCACCTTCTGGTTTCGCCGTTGGATCGAGCACTCGCGCTCGAACAGGTGCAGCACCTGGCCGTGCTGGTCGCCCAGCACCTGGATCTCGACGTGGCGCGGGCTCTCGATGAACTTCTCGATGAAGACACGGTCGTCGCCGAACGCCGCTTTCGCTTCCGCCTGCACGGCGGCGAGGCCCTCGGCGACGTCGGCGTCGTTCCAGGCGACGCGTATGCCCTTGCCGCCGCCGCCAGCCGAGGCCTTGATCATCACCGGATAGCCGATCGCCTTCGACGCCTTCTTCGCCGCCGCCGCGCCCTCGATCTCGCCGACGTGGCCCGGCACGACCGAGACCCCCGCTTCGGTTGCGAACCGCTTGGAGGCGATCTTGTCGCCCATCGCCTCGATCGCCCCGGGGTTGGGGCCGATGAAGACGATGCCGGCCTCGGCGCAGGCGCGCGCGAAGCGGGCGTTCTCGGAGAGGAATCCAAAGCCTGGATGGATCGCCTCGGCGTGGGTCTGGTCGGCCGCGGCGATGATCTTCTCGGCGACGAGATACGACTGCGCCGCCGGCGCGGGGCCAATGGCGACGGCCTGGTCGGCCATCTCGACGGCCAAGCTTTCGGCGTCCGGTTCGGAATAGACGACGACCGTCGCGATGCCCATCCGCCGCGCGGTCTTGATGATGCGGACCGCGATCTCGCCGCGGTTGGCGATGAGGATCTTTGAAAACATCGAGCGGCGGAGGCGCCTTTGCCTGAACAACCCTAAGGCGCTTATCGGCAATTCATGCGCTTGGCCAGATTGACCCTGGGCGCGCGGCCGGCGTTGAATCGCGCCGACCCGCCGCCCCGAGGACATCATGCTGACGCTCTACGAACACCCGCTCTCGCCCTACGCCCAGAAGGTCAAGATCGCGCTCCGCGAGAAGGGGATCGAATTCGAAGCCAGGCTGCCGGAAGGGGTCGGGGCCGGGGGCGTGCGCGGCGAGTTCGCCGAAGCCAGCCCGCGCGGCGAGGTGCCGGCGCTGGTCGACGGCGACGCCCGCATCTTCGATTCCACGATCATCCTGGAGTACATCGAGGACAAATGGCCCATGCCGGCGATGCTGCCGCCGGCGCCGGCGGACCGCGCTCGCGTGCGCATGATCGAAGAGGTGATGGACACCCACTTCGAGCCCATAAACTGGGGCCTGGCCGAGATCACCTGGTTCCGGCGCGCCGAGGGCGAGCTGGCCGACACCCTGCGCACCAACGGCAAGGCGCAGACCGAAGGCTACTTCGCCTGGCTGGAGCGCCAGCTGGGCGATCGCGAGTGGTTCAACGGCGTCGCGTTCGGGTGGGGCGACCTCTCCGTTGCGCCCTATCTGAACGGCGCCCTTGGGTTCGGCCACGCGCCGGCCAAGGGCTCGAAGCTGTCGGCGTGGCTGGAGCGCGCCAACGCCCGCGAAGCGGTGGCGAAGACGACCGAAGAGGCGCGCAACTTCAACGCCGCGATGAGCGACGTGGCGGGCCTGGTCGCGCAGGGTCTCTTCAAGCGCGAGTACCGCGACCATCGCCTGGAGTGGATGATCAAGTCCGGCGGCATCGACGTCGTGCTCAAGGGCCTCGAGCGCGACAACATCCGCTTCACCCCGGTTCTCGGGGCGAGCTAGATGCGCGTCGGGGCGTATTCGCCGAGCGCTTCGATGAGCGGTCCGAGCCGCCCCTCATAGCGCCGCCAGCGGCCGATGGAGCTTGCGAAGATGGGCTGGCGCACCTGCGCCGCGCTCGCGGTGGCGACGGGACGCTCCGTCTTGTGGAACGCGAGGCAGCGCGGGTCCCACGCGAGCCCGCAGGCGTCGGTCACCAGCCAGCGGATCTGCGCCTCCGGATCGGCGACCAACGCTTCGTTCGACACCTGAACGACCCGGCCCGGCAGCACCTTCGCCCAGTGATCCATCATCTGGCGATAGCCCCGGTAGGCCTCGCCGATCTGCGCGAGGTCGTAGAGCGTCTCGTTCCCGTGCGTGAAGAGCTGGCGCCAGCAGGCGACGCAGGTGTCGAGCGGGTCGCGCACGCTCTCCAGGATCACCGCGCGCGGGAACATCAGGTGCAGCATCCCGACGTGCAGGAAGCTCTCCAGCGTCTTGTCGACCAGCCGCAGCTTCCGGGTCCAGCCACGCTGGCGCATCGCTCCGAGATAGGCCTCGCCCAGGCGGCGGAAGAACCCCTTCTCCTTGGCGACGGCGGGATCGTACGCGCGGCTCTGGCGGAGCAGCTCAGCCAGGATCGGCGTCTCGCCCATGCCCTCGACCGCCGGGTGGCTGGCGATGATCTGCTCGATCAGCGTCGAGCCGGAGCGGGGCATGCCGACGATGAAGATCGGCGCGACGTCGCCGACGCCATCGCCGCGGTGGGCGCTCAGGAACGCCTCGGTCATCAGCGCCTGGACCTGGGCGATCGAGCGCGCGTTCAGGGCCGCCGCGTTGCGCGGGTCGCTGGCCGGCCCGGCGGCGGCCAGGGCCCGGACCTTGGCGCGGTTGGCGGCCTCGAAGGCGGCGAACGCCTCATCGTAGCGGCCGCGTGCCTCCAGCACCTCGCCGAGCGCGAAGCGGAGACCGATTCCGGTCTCGCCGGGCGGGCCGTCGCGGACCAGGCGATCGATGGCCGCAAGCTCCGCGTCGTCGACGCCATCCGGTCGAATCAGCGCGAGTCTGGCCAGCGCTTGCGGCCCCAGCCGCGCGTCGTCGGCCAGCGCCCGATACTCGGCGACGCCCGCTTCGATGCGGCCGACGGTGCAGAGCGCGACGGCGAGCGCGAAACGGGCGTCGGTGGCGTCCCGCCGCTCGGCCAGCGCGCCACGCCAGGCCTCGATCGCATCGCCCCAGCGCCCCAGTTGCTCGCTCACCCGGCCGAGGTTGAAGAGGGCGGGGAAGAGGCCGGGCCGGAGCTTCAGCGTCCGCTTCAGGCGCGCCGCGGCGCTCGGCAGCTGGCCGGTCGCGATGTCGATCATCGCCAGCGAGTAGGGGGCGCGAAAATCCCTGGCGTCGGCCCGCTCTGCGGCGGCGTAGGCGCGCGCGGCCGCATCCAGCCGGTTCGCCGCATAGTGCGCCGCCCCCTGGTTCAGCAGCGCGTCGATGTCGACGTCAGCTCGTGCGGCCAAATCCGTTCAGCGCCATTGGTTGCGAGCCCCTGTCGATATGATAGTGGCGACGCCGGCCGGGTCGAGGCCGCGTCTTTGATCGCAAGGGGACCTCCATGCCGCAAAGCGTATCCGCGGTTCCGCGCCACGACTGGCGCAGGGACGAGGTCGAGGCGTTGTTCGACCTGCCGTTCGCCGAGCTGGTGTTCCAGGCCGCCAGCATCCATCGCGCGACGTTCGATCCAAGCGAGATCCAGCTCTCGCAGCTGTTGTCGGTGAAGACCGGCGGGTGCCCGGAGGACTGCGGCTATTGCAGCCAGTCGGCGCACTTCAAGACCGGGCTTGCCGCGTCACGCCTGATGGAGCCCGAGGCCGTCGTCGCTGAAGCGGCCCGCGCCAGGGCCGGCGGCGCGCAGCGGTTCTGCATGGGCGCGGCCTGGCGCGACGTGAAGGACCGCGACCTTCCGAAGCTCGCCGCGATGATCGCCGGCGTAAAGGCGCTGGGGCTGGAGACCTGCGCAACCCTTGGCATGCTGCAGCCGCACCAGGCGGTGGCGCTGAAGGCGGCTGGGCTCGACTACTACAACCACAATCTCGACACCGCGCCCGAGGACTACGGGCGCATCGTCTCCACCCGCAGCTATCAGGAGCGGCTCGACACCCTGGAGCACGTGAGGGCGGCCGGCATCGCGGTCTGCTGTGGCGGCATCGTCGGCATGGGCGAGACCCGCAAGGCCCGCGCCGGCCTGCTGCATGCTCTGGCAACGCTGGCCCAGCATCCGCAATCCCTGCCGATCAACGCACTCGTTCCGATTCCCGGCACGCCGCTCGGCGCGAGCGAGCCGCTCGACGGGCTCGAGTTCGTGCGCACGATCGCGGTGGCGCGCATCCTTTGTCCGCGCTCGGTGGTGCGGCTCGCGGCCGGGCGGGTTGGGATGAGCCGCGAGCTGCAGGCGCTGTGCTTCCTTGCCGGCGCCAACTCGATGTTCATCGGCGGCAAGCTGCTGACGACGCCGCTGCCTGGCGAGGACGCCGATTCCGAGCTCATCGCGGCGCTTGGGATGCGCCCGATGTCGGCACCGGCGCCCGCGCCAGCCGCCTGATCGGCAAAAGAAGAAGGGCCGGGCGTCGCCGCCCGGCCCTGATCATGAGCTTCGCTGGACCGCTAGTGGAAGCGAACCTGCACCTCGATGCCAGCCGTGATCGGCGAACCGAGCGTGATGTTCTTGTCGATCACCTCGCTGTTCCCGCCCAGGAGCGCTTCGGGCGCCGCGCTGCTGAGGAGAGCGCCCGTCGAGTCGTCGGCCCACAGCTTGTTGAACACGTTGTTGACGAAACCCGTCACCGTGTACCGGTTCTGCGCGTCGGTCCACGTCGCCCTGAGGTTCAGCAGGTAGTACGAGGGCTGACGGTCGTACGGGCGGTTGAAGATCGTGCCGTACGAAACGTCGCGCCACAGCAACGACGCCGAGATGGCCAGGTTGCCCGGGTCGAAGTGGAACGTGTAGATCCCGTTCAGCGACCACTTGTTCTTCGGCGCCTTCGGCAGGAACTGGCCGACAACGTTCTGCACGCGGTTGTTGGGGTCGCCCGCTTCGATCGCCGCCTCCTGCGCGGCGGAACAGTTGATGTTCGCGCCTGGCGAGAGTGCGTTCGGGTCGCTCGTGTCAAGCACGCACTGGCCACCCATCGAGGCGATCCTGGCGTCCAGGTAGGAGTACTGGGCGCTGAACACCAAGTTGTCGATCGGCCGCCAGATAGCCTCCAGCTCGACGCCCCAGGTGTGAACGACCGGGATCGGGAACAGCGAGCCGACGGTCTGGAAGCCGCCGCCTGGCAGAGGCGATTCGACCGACAGCGGCTGCTGGTCGTTGGTGTAGTTGTAATAGAAGACGTCGCCGTTGATCTGCCAGGTCGGGTGGCTGAGCTTCACGCCGATCTCGTAGTCGTCGACGTATTCCGGAGGCGTCTCGACGTTCGCGTTGATGATCGGCGTGTTGAACCCGCCCGCCTTATAGCCGCGGCTGTACTTGAAGTAGGCGAGCGTGTGGGAGTCCGGCGTCCATTCAATGCCCGCCGTGCCGGTCAAGGCGCCGAAATTGCCGCCGAAATTCGTGGAGTCGAGGCCGGTGGTGGTGTTTGTTCTGCACTGACCGACGCCCTTTGGATGCGTCGCCGCGATGGTCGCGCACGGCCCTGCGTCAAACAGCGGGGTTACGTCGATCGCCGGCGTATTGGCGCCGAAGGTTGACGCGGTCGGAAAGCCGAATAGGCCGAGAATCGGGTTGTCGAACGCGATGAACCGATCGCTGAGGACGCCGGACGTCCGGTCCCAGGTATAGCGCGCGCCGACGGTGATCTTGAACTGCTCCGTCGCCTTCCAGTCCGCCTGACCATAGACGGCGTAGGAGTCGGACGACGCGTTGCGGTCGGTGATCGCCGTCGCCGACGCCGGGTTTGCCGGGGCCTGCGTAAACGCGACCGTGAGCGGATGCTGCAGCTGCGTCTGGAACGGGTAGTTGTTCACGTCGATCGGCTGGTCGTAGTGGTCGTGGTACCAGTAGAGGCCGCCCAGGAACTGCAGCGGCCCCTCGTAGGTCGACGAAAACGCCAGCTCGTGGCTGAAGAACTGCTCGTTCTCGATGAAGGTGACGAAGCCTGGCGTCGGGTTGATCGTCAGCGGCTGTTGGCAGGCCGCGGCGGTGGCGGGGAAGAAGAAGTCGCACCCGCTCAACGCTGCGGCGAGCGGCGTCGCCCCCGCAACCTGGTACGAGATGACGCCGGAGTTCGAGCCGGACTGATCGGAGAACAGGCCAGTGTAGAGGAACTTCTCGTAACCGCCGATGTACTTCACGTCGACGCCGGGCCCGTGCCAGGTGAGGGTGGTCGAAATCTGGAAGTCGCCATCCACGCCCGTTGTGTTCGGCTCATCGCCAATGAAGTTGCGCGGGTTGGAATTGGCGGGGTTCACGATCGCCGTGACGCCCTTGTGCACCACGCTGCCGGGAATGATCGTGTCGGGGCTGAGCGGTGATCCGCACCCCAGCCCGGTATTGCCGGGGAGCACGCAGAGGCCATAGAAGGCGCTCGGCTCCAGGCCGGCGATGCCGGCAGGGAACTCGGTGTCGTCGACGGGGCCGAGCGTCGGGCCCTGGTACCAGCTGGCGAGGTAGCCGCCCGACGACACCTTCGCCCACCAGTCGAACTTTCCGTAGTTGGCGTCGACCTGGGCTTCGAAATAGTGGCTGATGCCGTTGCCGCCCTGGCTGACGTCGCCGCCCTGCGGGTGGCCGTCGAGGTTGTGCCAGTAGCCGCCCGTCTGGTCGAAGTAGTTGCCGCCAAACAGGATGCGGACGTTGTCGTTGACCGGGCCTGAGATCAGCCCTTCGGCGTAAACCTTGCCGTAGGTGCCTCCGCCGACCCGCACTTCTTCCTGCCAGGTGCTGGTCGGGCGCCGGAAGATGTAGTTGATGGCGCCGCCGTCGGAGTTGCGGCCAAAGAGAGTGCTCTGCGGGCCGCGCTCGACCTCGATGCGGTCGACGAAAAGCGTGTCCTGCTGCAGCGCGATCGAGCCGTTGCCGCCGGCGTAGACGCCGTCCTTGTAGACCGCGACCCCGGGGTTGACCGAGAGAAGGTCGGTCTGGCGGCCGATGCCGCGGATGAAGGCGCGGTCGTCGCCGTTGAAGTACGAGAGGCCGGGCGTGAAGTTGGCCATGTCGTCGATCGTGCGGATGCCGATCAGCTGGCGCTGCTGGTTCGTGAAGGCGGTGACCGCGACCGGCACCTTCTCGATCGCTTCCGTGCGCTTCTGCGCCACCACCTGGACGGTGGGAATGCCCTGGTCGTTCTGCGCCTGTTGTTGTGGCGGCGGCGTAGTCTGGGCCATCGCCTGTGTCGACCACAGACCCGCAGCAACGGTCACGGCGGCGGACGCGCCGCACAGCAATGCACGCTTCATGTAAATCGCCCTCCCCAGCGTCGTCCGCTCTACTTGGCGGAGCTGATTGCCGATTGGGAGGCAGACTGACCCGAGGTAAAGCCTGTTGCAATGGAAAAGTGACAGCGTTGAAGGCTTTCCGTCACAGCGCGTCGCCGGCGCCACAGCACGATTCGCCAAGGTGGTAACGGGGCGCCGCGTTCGCTCGACGTCCGGCCGTCAACCCAGCGCGTAGCGCAGAATCGGGCGGGCCGGGATGCGACGGGCGACCTCGATGAACCCCAGCTTGGCGAAGGTCGAGGCGAAGCCCGTGCCGGTGGCGCTGGGGGAAAGCTCGCGATCGAACGGATAGGCCTCGAGCGCCGGCGCGCCGGCGGCGCGCGCCGCCTCGATCGCCGCCTCGATCAGAACGGCGTTGACGCCGCGTCGCCGCCAGCCCTTGCGGACGTAGAGGCAGGAGAGCGCCCAGACCGGCTGGTCGTCGACCGCCTTCAGGCGCCACTCGCGCGCGAGGACGGGAAGCGACGTGCGCGGGCCGACCTGACACCAGCCGACCGGCGTCCCGCCGTCGAAGGCGATCAGGCCCGGCGGCGGGCCGCTGGCGACGATCCGTCTGAAATCGGCCTTGTTGTCATCGCGCGTGCGGCCGCGATAGCCGCGGCCGATCCGCCAGTACATGCACCAGCACCCGCGCGCGCCGTCCGCGCCCAGCACCTGCTCCAGCGCCGGCCAGTGCTCGGCGGTGAGAGGCTTCGTCGTCAGCGCCATGGCGGGGGGCGATCCTAGCATGCTGAGCCGCGACGCCGCGCCGATTGTGCTCTATGAGGCGGCCCATGTCCGAGACCGAAACCCTATCCGACCTCACCGACTGGCCGTTCATCCCCGCGCGCTCGCCGCGGATCACAGGCGGCGACGGCGCCTGGCTGATCGCCGACGACGGCAAGCGCATCCTCGACGCCGCCGGTGGCGCCATCGTCACCAACATCGGCCACGGCCGCCGCGAGGTCGCCGACGCGATCGCCAAGGCGGCGGCCGGTCCGGCGTTCGTGGTGCCGACCTGGCGCACGCCCGAGCGCGAGGCGCTGGTCGAGCGCCTGCGCCGCGACTGGCTGCCGGACGGCCTGCACAACATCCACTTCACCTGCGGCGGGTCGGAAGGGGTCGAGGCGGCGGTCAAGATCGCGCTGCAGCACCACGCGGCGAAGGGCGAGACCGGGCGCCTGAAGATCATGGCGCGCGAGGTCTCCTACCACGGCACCACCATCGCCATGGCCGGCCTCTCCGGGCACCAGTCGCGCAAGCGTGGCCTGGAGGGCTTCCTGCAGAGCTTCCCGCGTGCGCCGACCCCGTCGGCGCTGCACTGCCCGCTGGGGCCGAATCACCCCGACGCCGGCCGCCACTACGTCGAGGCGACGCGGCAGGCGATGGAGGCGCACGATCCGAGGACCATCGCCGCCATCGTGGTCGAGCCGCTGACCGGCTCCAGCGGCGGGGCGATCGTGCCGCCGAAGGAGTACCTGCCGGGCGTG
>DATGIN010000054.1:0-23089 GCA_035295705.1 Caulobacteraceae bacterium | reverse complement strand
CCGGGTCGAGGATGAGCTCCCAAGCGCGCACCTCGTGGCTGATCGCCTCGAAGCGGCCGTTGCGGCCAAAGCCGCTCAGTCGTGCGTTCACCTCGTCGTCGCCGGCCGATGGCCCTTTCGCGGGAGGACCATGGCTTGGGGTGCGCGGGCCGGCGTTCAGCAACGCGTCCGTGGCTTCGTGAAACGGGTCGGGTCGCTCTGGATCGCCGAAGATGTTCGCTAGCATGGCCCACCAGCCGCCGGCCTTCAGAGCGTCCGCGACCTTGGCCAGGGCCGTTTGCTCGTCCAGCCAATGGAAGGCCGTGGCGCAGACGCCGAGATCGAACGCCGCCCGTGGCAAGACCGAGTCTTCGAACGCCTCGGTCCTGACCTCGAGCGCCGGCAAAGCGAGGGCGGTGCGGAGATAGTCGGCGGAGCGCGCGTCGGGCTCGATCGCCACCAGCGGATCGGCGCCCGCGGCCAGCACCGCCCGGGTCGCGGTCCCGGCCCCGGCGCCCACCTCGAACACCGCCGCGCCGGGGCCAAGCCCGCACCGGTCGCGGAGCGTCCCGAACACCCACTTTGGATACGAGGGGCGGGCCGTGGCGTAGTTGGCGGGATCGGCCCCGAACGCCCGGCGGCCGAACGCCTTATCGATATCGGCCACGGCCGCCTATTCGGCGGCTTGCGGGTGAAAGTCGGCCAGGCGCTCGGCCTTCAGCCGCTCCGCTACCAGGAACGCGAGCTCCAGCGCCTGCTCGCCGTTGAGTCGCGGGTCGCAGTGCGTGTGATAGCGGTCGCCGAGGTCGCCCTCGGTCAGCGCCCGCGCCCCGCCCGTGCACTCGGTGACGTTCTGGCCGGTCATTTCCAAGTGCACGCCGCCGGGGTGGACCCCTTCGGCCTCCGCGATCTGGATGAAGCTCTTCACTTCGGCGAGTATTTTGTCGAACTGCCTTGTCTTGTAACCGTTATTTGCCTTCAGTGTGTTCCCGTGCATCGGGTCGGTCGCCCAGACCACGTGGCGACCGTCCCGGCGGGTGGCGTCCATCAGCGCCGGCAGGCGCTCGCCGATCTTCTCCGCGCCAAAGCGGCCGTAGAGCGTAAGCCGCCCTGGCTCGTTCTCGGGGTTGAGCACATCGATCAGCCGCAGCATCTCGTCGGCGTCGACGGTCGGGCCGATCTTCAGGCCAACGGGGTTCCTGATTCCCCGCGCGTACTCGACGTGCGCGCCGTCGAGCTGGCGGGTACGCTCGCCGATCCACAGCAGGTGCGCCGAGACGTCGTACCAGTCGCCGGAGGTGGAATCGACGCGGGTGAGCGCCTCCTCGTAGCCGAGCAGAAGCGCCTCGTGGGCGGTGAAGAACTCGACGCGGTGCAGGTCGGCCTGGGTTTCCGGCGTGACCCCGATCGCCGCCATGAAAGTCAGCGCCTCGCTGATCTTGTCGGCAAGCTCGCGGTAGCGTGCGCCGAGCGGGCTGTCGGCGACAAAGCCCAGCGTCCAGCGATGGATGTTGTAGAGATCGGCATAGCCGCCCCCAGCGAAGGCGCGCAGCAGGTTGAGCGTCGCCGACGATTGGGCGTAGGCCTTGAGCAGCCGCTCGGGATCCGGTGTGCGCGATGCCGCGTCGAAGTCCATGCCGTTGATGTTGTCGCCGCGATAGGACGGCAACGTGACGCCCTTGATCGTCTCCGTGGTTTCCGAGCGCGGCTTGGCGAACTGGCCGGCCATGCGGCCAACCTTCACGATGGGCTTGCCGCCCGCGAACGTCAGCACGACCGCCATCTGCAGGATGAGGCGGAACGTGTCGCGGATGTTGTCGGCGGCGAATTCCTTGAAGCTCTCGGCGCAGTCGCCGCCCTGCAGCAGAAAAGCGCGGCCGGCGGCCACGTCGCCCAGCAGACTCTTCAATCGCCGCGCCTCGCCGGCGAACACCAGCGGCGGCATGCGACGGAGCTCCGCCTCGACGCGCGCCAGCGCTTCCGCGTCCGGGTAGTCGGACGGGATTTGCCTGGCAGGCTTCGACCTCCAGGACGCGGGGGTCCAGCGCTCTGTCACCTACGGCTCCTCGCGAAGGGCGCGCTTTTAGACCAAGGGCGCCGGCTAGGCAAAGGCGGGCCGCGTGCCCTCACCCCTTCCAGCGCGTCAGCGCGCGAAGTTGCCTCCAAGACGCCGCGCCAGCTCTGCGGTGCGGGCGGTCGCTACTCGGCGGCGGCCAGCTCCTGCGGCACGTATTTCTCGTGCAGGGTGACGAGTTCCTCGGCGGCGGTGGGATGCAAAGCGCAGGTGTCGTCCCACTGCTGCTTCGTCAGTCCCGCCTTCACGGCGATCGTGGCCATCTGCACCATCTCCGGCGCATCGGTGCCGACGATGTGACAGCCGACCACCTTCTGCGTGGCGCGCGCGACCACGAGCTTCATCAGCATCCGCTCGTCGCCGCCGACGAAGCCGGAGCGCATCGGCCTGAACTGCGTGAGGTAGATGTCGACCTCGCGGTGGGCATGCCGCGCCTGCCCCTCCGTCAGCCCCACCACGCCGACCGGCGGCTGGGAGAAGACGGCCGTCGGCACGTCCGCGTGGTCGAACCTGGTCGGCCGGTCGTAGAACTCGGTCCAGGCGAACGCCTGGCCCTCGCGGATGGCGACGGGCGTGAGCGGCATGCGATCGGTGATGTCGCCCACCGCCCAGATATGCGGCACGTTGGTCCGCGAATAGTCGTCGACCGCGATCGCGCCCTTGTCGTTCAGCTTCACGCCCGCCTTCTCGAGGCCGAGGGTCTGCACGTGCGGCGTCCGCCCGGTGGCGAACATCACCACCTCGGATTCGAGCGGGTTGTCCTCGCTCACGTGGCTGATCAGGACTCCGTCGGCGCGCTTTTCGATCCGCTCGTGCTGGCAGGCCAGACGGATCTTGAGGCCGCGCAGGCGAAGCTCGTCGGCCAGGTGGGCGCGCACGTCCTCGTCGAAACCGCGCAGGATGTTCGGCCCGCGGTAGATGAGCGTCACGTCGACGCCCATGCCGTGGAAGATGCAGGCGAACTCGACGGCGATGTAGCCGCCGCCGACGATAACCATGCGCTTCGGGAGCTCCGGCAGGTGAAAGGCCTCTTCCGATGTGATGGCGTGTTCGATGCCGGGCACGTTGTCGGGCAGGCTCGGGCGGTCGCCGGCGGCGATGAGAACCTTGGCGGCGGTAAAGCGGCGCGGCTTGCCCTCGCCCGTCACCTCCAGCGTATGCGGATCGAGGAAGCGCGCCGTACCGTACAGGATGTCGGCCCCCGCTTTGCTTAGGTTCGCCGTGTAAATCCCGGAAAGACGTGCGATTTCCGCGTCCTTCGCCGCCAGAAACGCCTTCCAGTCGAAGGCCGTCTCGCACTTCGTCCAGCCGTACCCCCTGGCGATCTCGAACTCGCGCTTGAAGGCCGAGGCGTAGACCATCAGCTTCTTCGGAACGCAGCCGCGGATCACGCACGTTCCGCCGACGCGGTACTCTTCTGCGACCAGGACGCGCGCGCCGGTCATGGCCGCCATGCGCGCAGCGCGCACGCCGCTCGACCCGGCGCCGATGACGAAGAGGTCGCAATCGTACTCAGCCATAGGGGGGCTCCATCAAGTCGCGCGGGCTCAGCCGCTCGACGCCGTTGTCGGTTCCGATCAGCGCCTCGCGGGCGAGGCCGAGGAAGAGGCCGTGCTCGACCACGCCGGTGATGCTCTTCAGCGCCGCCTCGACGCCGCTGGGATCGAGGATAGCCCCGCAAGGGGCGTCATAGAGGAGGTTGCCGGAATCGGTCACGACGGGCGCTCCGTCTTTGCGGCGCAGCCGGGGCGTCGCCGTGACGCCGCAGTCGGCCAGGCCGCCTATGATGCGCCCGAGCGTCGTGGTGTGGCCGAAGGGGACGACTTCGATCGGCAGCGGGTAGCGCCCGAGGCGCGCAGCGATCTTGCTCTCGTCAGCGATGACGACGCAGCGCCGCGAGGCTTCCCAGACCAGCTTTTCGCGCAGCAACGCCCCGCCGCCGCCCTTGATCAGGGAAAGCCCCGGCCCGATCTCGTCCGCGCCGTCGACCGTCAGGTCGATGGCCCCCGCCTCGTCCAGATCGATCAGCGAAAGGCCGCAATCGCGCGCCAGCGCCGCCGTGGCTTCCGAAGTGGGGACGCCGTGGATGTCCAACCGCCGCGCACCCAAAGCGCGCACGAAATGGGCGGCGGTCGAACCGGTGCCCAGGCCCACGATCATGCCGGGATGCACCAGGTCGGCCGCCGCGGCCCCCGCCGCCCGTTTGGACTCATCGGCGTCCATGCAGACGAGATAGGTGAAAGCTGAGGCTGGCGCGACCCTTCAGGCCCTCGCGAGCACGCGCGCGTGGTGCGGCGAGGTTTCGCGCACGCTCAGCATGGCGGCAATGCCAACCAGCGTCGTGAGCATCAGATAGTAGGCGGGCGCGAGCGGCTGATGCGTCTTTTCGGTGACCCAGGCGATCAGCGGCTGGGTGCTGCCGCCGAAGATCGCGACCGAGAGCGCATAGATCGCCCCCATGCCGGTCGAGCGCAGACCCTTGTGCAAGCCCTCGGCCAGCACGATCAGCGCCGCGCCCGTGGAAAGCGAGCCGAGCGCGCTGATCACAGCGGTGCCGAGCAGAAGAGTCGGCGCGTCATGGTTCCTGACCATCAGCCAGAAGGTCGGCAGGATGACGAAGAAATAGACCACGAGCGGGATCAGCATCACGCGCTTGCGGCCGTAGAGGTCGGAGAGCCAGCCGCCCAGCAGGGTGAAGACGACGCCCGCCGCGCCGTTCACCGCCGAAGCTGCGTACGCCGCCTGGGCGCCCATGTGCAGCGTCGTGGTGGCGTAGGTCGTGATGTAGAGCCGCACGTAAGTCGAGGTCGTGAAGCAGAGGATCACCGCCAGACCGAAGATCATGATCGGCAGGTTGGCGGCGAAGGCGGCGCTCGACGGCGCCACGTGCGCGGCCTTGTCCTCGTGGAACAACGTTTCCGGCAGAGTGCGGCGGATGATGAGGCCGAAGGGCAGGACGAGCGCGCCCAGCCAGAACGCCACGCGCCAACCGAACGTCTCCAAGAGGTGCGGCGCGACCATCATCGCCATGACCGCGCCGACGGCCCCGCCGATGAGCGAGGCCACCGACTGGCTGGCCGACTGCCACGAGCCGATCAGGCCCCGCCGGCGGGTGTCCGCGGCCTCGATGAGGAACGCAGTGGCCGGACCGACCTCGCCGCCCAGGGCAAACCCCTGGATGAGGCGAAAGGCCACCACCGCGATCGGCGCGGCCACTCCGATCTGGGCGAACGACGGCGTCGACGCGAGCCCGAGGATCGCGAGTCCCATCAACGCGAAGCTCAGCAGCATCGCCGGTCTTCGACCCATCCGATCGCCGATCGCGCCGATGGCGAAGGCCCCGATCGGGCGGGTCAGGAAGCCGGCGCCGAACACGCCGAGCGACGCCATCAGGCTCGCGAACGGCGAGTGCGACGGGAAGAAGGCCTTGCCGATGTCGACGGCGAAGATGGTGTAGGTGGTGAAGTCGTAGAACTCGAGCCCGTTGCCCATCACCGCCGCCGCGACCTGCGTGCGCGTGATTCGTGGGTGCTCGCTCGAGGCGGCCGAAGCTGTCATCCGACCCGAATAGGGGAAGCGAAGCGCGGAAGCGAGTCCGCTAGGCTTTGGGGTTCTTCTCCGCCGCCTTCCTCGCCCGGAACGCCGTCGCCCAGCCGGCCTTGGCCTCCTGGCGCGCGCGGCCGATACCGAGGGCGTTGGCGTCGAGGTCCTTGGTGATCACCGATCCGGAGGCGGTGTAGGCGCCGTCGCCGATCGTGACCGGGGCCACCAGCGCCGAGTTCGAGCCGATGAAGGCGTTCTCGCCCACGTGGGTGTCGTGCTTGTCGAACCCGTCGTAGTTGCAGAAAATCGTGCCGGCCCCGATGTTCGCGCCGGCGCCGACCGAACCGTCGCCTAGATAGGCCAGGTGATTGGCCTTGGCGCCCTTCCCCACCCTGACCTTCTTCACCTCGACGAAGTTGCCGATGTGCGCCTCGGCGCCGATGTCGGCGCCGGGCCTGAGGCGGGCGTAGGGGCCGACGAGCGCGCCTTCGCGGACGACACACCCCTCGAGGTGGCTGAAGGCGCGGATCACAGCTCCGGCTTCGACGGTCACGCCCGGGCCGAACACCACGAAGGGCTCGACGCGCGCGCCCGCGGCGATCTCGGTGTCGGCGGATAGGTAGACTGTCTCTGGGGCGGTCATGGCGACGCCGGCATCCATCAGCGCGCGCCGCTTCTTGGCCTGGAAGATGGCCTCCGCCTCGGCGAGCTCGGCCAACGAATTGACGCCCATGAAAGCCTCCTTGGGCGCGAACGTCGCGCGGACGTCGGCGCCGGCTTCGTTCGCGATACGGACGATGTCGGTCAGATAGTATTCGTGTTTGGCGTTGTTCGGCGTGACCCGCCCCAGCCACTCGAACAGCGGGCCGGCCGGCGCGGCGAAGACCGCCGCGTTGCATTTCGTGATGGCGAGCTCGGCCGGGCTCGCGTCGCGCGCCTCGACAACGCGCAGCACATGATCGTCTTCGCCCATGATCATCCGCCCGTAGGACGCAGGTTCGGGGGTCTCGAATCCCATGACCGCCTGGTCCGCCCCGTTGGCGAGAAGAGCGAACAAGGGTTCGATCTCGTCGACCGAGAGCGCCGGCCCGTCGCCGCAGGCCACCAGCACCTCGCCGTCGAAGTCGCTGAGGGACTGTTTGGCGGCCAGCACCGCGTGGCCCGTGCCGAGCGGCGGATCCTGGACCACGGTCTGACCAGGTCCGAGCAGCGCGGCGACGTGGGCCTCGAGATCGGGTGCGTCCTTCCCCACCACCACCACCACCCGCTCGATGCCGGCGGCCGTCGCCGCCTCGATGACCCAGTCCAGCATCGGCCGGCCGCCGACCGGGTGCAGCACTTTCGGCTTCGGCGACTTCATGCGCGTACCCTGGCCGGCTGCGAGGATGACGGCGGCGCGTCGGGGCATGGGACTCCTTCGAATCTTAAGGCGTTGCGCGCCGGTCCGATTTAGCCGAAACGGCGCAGCATGTCGCTCAAGCCCGGCAGCCTGGCGGGCGCCACCGTCGCGCTCGACCTCGACGGCACCCTGGTCGACACCGCGCCCGACCTGGTGGGCGCCCTGAACGCCATCCTCGCCGAAGAGGGCCTCCCGACGCTGGAGCTCGCGAAAGCCAGACTCATGGTTGGTCGCGGCGCCCGGGCGCTGGTCGAGATGGGCTTCGCGGCCGCAGGCCGGACCCCGCCGCCAGACCGAATGCGTGAGGTCGTGCGGCGCTTCATCGACATCTACCTCGATCGCATCGCGCTCGAGAGCCGCCCCTTCCCTGGCCTCGAGGCGGCGCTGGATGCGCTGACCGGCGCCGGGGCCAGGCTCTGCGTATGCACCAACAAGTTCACCAACCTTTCGGTCGCGTTGCTCGAGGGGCTCGACCTTGCCCGCTACTTCGCCGCCGTCACCGGGCCGGACGCCGCCCCCGCGCCGAAGCCGGACCCTCGTCACCTGATCGCCGCCGTGGAAGCGGCCGGCGGGACGATCGGGCGTGCGGTGATGGTCGGCGACTCGGCAGCCGACGTCGGCGTCGCGCGCGCCGCCGGCGCCCCGTCGATCGTGGTGACGTTCGGCTACACCGAGATCGCGCCGGCCGAGCTCGGCGGCGACCATTTGATCGAGCGCTACGCCGAGCTTCCTCCGCTCATCGAGAGCCTGCTGGGCAGGGGCTGAGCTGGCTCGAGCGGCTTGCCCGCGCCCGACGCAAAGGGCTATAGCGGCGGCCCGCTTCGGCGCCGGCGAACGGATGCGTAGCTCAGCGGGAGAGCACCTCGTTCACACCGAGGGGGTCACAGGTTCAATCCCTGTCGCATCCACCACGCCCTGGACCGGCGAGAGCGCCTGAATGACTTGCCCCGAACCACTCAAGCGCGGTCTTGAGCAAGCCCTCCGGTGAGAGCGTCCCGTCGTTGACGATCACCTTCAGTCCACGCTCGGCCGCCTGGCGGCCGATCTCGTCACCCAGTAGCTGATCCCGCGCCAAGAGGTTCGCCGCCCCTCGTTCCGGATGGGCCAGCCTCGCCTTGAAACTCGGCTTGCCGCGCGCCGACCACGAGGCCTGTTTCAGGCTCTCCGTGGGGATCAGCCAAAGCGCCTGGCGCGGAGACTCGATCTGGGTTGCTACGAACTCCGGCAGGAGGCCGAAGCCTTCCGCAACAAGAAGCCGATCCGCCACCTGTAAGCTGGCGAGGTCCTTCAGCACCAGCGGCCAGCGCAATCGGAACGAGCGTAACGCGCGCGCGCAGAGCGCCTCGGGCGACGGTTCGACCCAGCGCGCCTCCAGCGAGGCAGCCATGAATTCGCGGATATCGGCATGGGCCGCGGCCAACGCCGCGTGGTGGGTCGCGTCGGTGCGGTCATATTCGTAACAACCCGCGCCGATGCGCAGGGCCAAGGCGCGCGCGAGAGTCGTCTTGCCGGCGTCGGGGGCGCCGCCGATCCAGAAAATCGTCATCGGTCTCCCGTCACCATCGCACTGTGAGTAAACCACGCGCATGAAGACATGCTTCAATGCACACCGCACGTAGAGCAGCGTTGCATCGCTACTGCGTCCACCACGCCGCCTCGTGCCGTGAGGGCGCCTGAATGACCGAGATCAAGGCCCTCACCTTCGACGTGTTCGGCACCGTGGTCGACTGGCGCTCTGGCGTTGCGCGAGAAGCCGAACGCGTGCTGGCGCCGAAGGGCGCCTCGCTGGATTGGGGCCGCTTCGCCGACCGCTGGCGCGCCCGCTATCAGCCGGCGATGGAACCGGTTCGAACCGGCGCGCGGCCCTTCGTCGTCCTCGATGTCCTGCACCGCGAAGGTCTGCTGGAGGTGCTGGCGGAGTTCGGCGTCGAGGGCTTGAGCCCGGCCGAGATCGAGGACCTGAACCTCGCATGGCACAGGCTCGACCCGTGGCCCGACGTGCTGGAGGGCATGGCGCGGCTCAGGCGGCGGTTCATCCTGGCCAGCCTCTCCAACGGCAACGTCCGTTTGATCGTGGACATGGCGCGGCGCGCCGGCCTTCCGTGGGACGCGATCCTGGGCGCCGAGGTGGCGCGCGCCTACAAGCCGCAGGCCGACGCCTACGACGCCGCAGCTCGGCTCCTGTCCCTGGACCCTGGAGAATGCCTGATGGTGGCGGCGCATCCCTCCGACCTCGACGCTGCGGCATCCCGCGGGTTCCGCACTGCCTATGTCCACCGGCCGCAGGAGCGCGGCCCTGGTCGTGAACCCGAACGCCCGGCCGCCGGGCGCTTCGGCTATCATGTCGACGATTTCGTCGCGCTCGCCGCGGCTCTGGATGGTTAAGTCCGGTCAAGCCTAACGGGCCCTAAGCAACAAGCTTCACCGACTATCAACGTCCGGCGCTCCAGGTTGCTTTCGATACCCGCACAGCCGCGCGGAAGGGGGCGACCATGACTGCCCGGTTGCAGGACTGCTGAGGCCGCGCGTGCTTTCGCTTCGCGTTTATCACCGGGCCAATCCCCAGTGGCTGCTGGAAGAGCGGTCGCTTTCGAGCGGCGAGCTCGTCATCGGGCGCGGCCGCGACGCCGACTGGCGCCTCGACGACCCGGCCCGCGAGCTTTCCCGGCGCCACTGCGTGGTCGCGGTCGGGGCCGAGGGCGGCGTCACCCTGTTCGACCTGAGTGCAAACGGCGTCCTGGTCGGCCCGAACGCGCAGCGCATCGCCGCGCGCGCCCGCTGGCGCCTGGACCTGCCGGCCGCCATCGCGCTCGGCCCCTATCTTGTCGAGATCGTCGATACAGCCGCCAGGCCGGAGGTCGCACCGGGCTCGCTCGCCAGCGAGTTGGCCCGATGGTCAGCCGAGCCGGCGACCCCCCCGGCGTCGTGGGACACCGGCGCCCACCCGGTCCTGAAGGACCTGCCGCAGGGCGGCCAACCCGACGCCATGCTCGCGGCCTTCTGCGCCGGCGCGCAACTGGAGCCGTCGGTCTTCGCCGGCGAGGATCCGGCAGAGCTCATGCGCCGTCTGGGCGCGGTCTATCAGCAGATGGTGCTGGGGCTGAGCAACGTCATGGGCGAGCGCATCGCGGAGAAGGCCGCCTATCGGATGGAGCGAACCAGCATCCGGGCCATTGGCGCAAACCCCCTGCGCTGGCAGGGCGCACGCCGCGCCGCCGTTGACCTGCTGAGAGCCGACCTTCAGGGGTTTCTGCCCGGACCAGCCGCCGTCGCCGCCGCCTTCCTGGACGCCGAGAGGCACATGGCCTGCAGCTTCGCCGGCTCGAACAACGCCATCGAGGCGGTTTTCACGGCGCTCGACCCGGCGACTGCGAAAACCGCGGCCGACTATCGCAAGACCTACGAGCGCTATCGACGGGAAGCGCGCGACAATCCCGAGGGTTTGGTCAACCGCGCGTTCCGCGAAGGCTACGCGAACCACATCGCCGCATTCGACCGCGACGACGAAGCGGCCTAGGGCCGGCTCATGCTGAGGGCCGCTCGCCGATGATGGAGACGCGCTCGCCGTAACGCCTGTTCGGGAAATAGTCCCAGACGGCGTGGTGCTGGGTGCAGCGGTTGTCCCAGAAAACGAGCGTGTTGGGCTCCCACCGCACCCGACACTGGAAGTCGAGGCCGGTCTCGATGTGCTTCCACAGGAACTCCAGCAGCGCCTCGCTTTCGCGGCGATTGAGCTCGTTGATCTTGGTGGTGAAGCCGCGGTTCACGAACAGGACCCTTCGGCCGTTCTCCGGGTGCCTTATCACCACCGGATGGGTCGTACGCGGCCAACCGCCTTCCGGCTCCGGCGTCCCATACCCGCCGGAATACGGCTTCTGGCCATCGTGTGTAGCGCTCAGCGTCGCCAAGAACGCCTGCATGGTCGGCGAAAGGGCGTCGTAGGCGCGGGCGGTCGAAGCGAAGCAGGTGTCGCCGCCGCCGCCAGCTGGCGTTTCGGTGATGTAGAGCATCGAGCCCATGGGCGGCTCGGCATCGCAGGTGACGTCGGTGTGCCAGCCCTCGCCGGCCACGAACTTGGAGTTCTGGTCGGCGCGCACGACGAGGATCTCGGGATCGGAGCCAATGCCGCCGCGTGCGTCGGCGTGCTCGGGCGCGACCTTCTTGGCGTGGTAGGGATGCACGTGCAGGCGGCCGAACAGGCGCCCGAAGCGCTTGTGGTCCTCGCGGTCCAGGTGCTGATCGCGGAAGACGAGAACGTGGTGGGCGTTGAACGCGGCCCGAACCTCGGCGAACTGCTCCTCTTCCAAGGGCCGCGACAGGTCCACGCCTTCGATCTCGGCCCCGATGACCGGGTTGAGCGGCGCGATCGAGATCGTCCGGGCCTCGAGGCGCTTGTCCTCGGCCGGCAGTCGGCGGGCGATCGTATAGCTCAAGGCGAGCCTCCTTCCCTGATGCGACGATGGTAGGCCGCACCGCACCGGTTCGGCAAACGGACCAGCCCGCGCGGGCTTGACTGCGACGGTTGTCGGCTTCACCTTGGTTGAGCACTCAACCAAGCCGCCATGCCAGACGCTTCCAGCCCGACCACGTCTCAGCGACTGCAGATGGCGGCCCTGCGCCTGTTCGCCGAAAAGGGCTACGGCTCGACCAGCATCGCCGACATCCTCGGCGTCGCAGGGGCCAACGCCGGCAGCCTCTATCATGCGTTCCCGACCAAGCAGGATCTGCTGGTCGCGGTCCTGGAGATCTACCGCACCGGCATCGACGAGATGCTCCTCGCCCCTGCCTGGAAAGGCGTGAGCGACCCGATCGAGCGGGTGTTCGCGCTCCTCGCCCAGTACCGGCGTGCGTTGGAGGTGACCGAATGCGCTTACGGCTGCCCGATCGGCAGCCTCGCGCTGGAGCTGCACGAGCCGGACCCGCCAGTGCGCAAGGCGCTCGCGGCTAACTTCGAGGCCTGGGTCGCCGCCGTCGAAGGTTGCCTGGAGGCGGCCGTGGATCGCCTGCCGCCGGAGTGCGACCCGCGCGGCCTGGCGCAACTGGTGCTGAGCGTCATGGAAGGGAGCGTCATGCAGGCGCGCACCCACCGCTCGCTTGCCGCGTTCGACGCTGGCGTGAACTGCCTGCGTGACTACTTCGAGCGCCTGGCGCGCGACGCCGGCGCGAACCAGGGGGAGTGACATGAGGACCACCGCAACGGCTTTCGGAGCCCTGTTTTGGTTGTGGGCGGCGGCGGCGCAGGGAGCCGACACGTTGCGCGACAGCTCCTTCACCGAACCCAACGGGGACCGCGTGCTGCAGGAATCGATCGAGGTCGCCTCCCCGCCCGCCTGTCTATGGCGCGCGTGGACGGACGAGGCGGCGATCAAGGCGTCGGGCCTTGCGATGGCGCACGTCGACCTCAGGAACGGCGGCGTGATCGAAGAAGGTTTCAGCGCCGCCGCGGCGCCCGGCTCCGCGCAAGTAATCCGTCATCGGATCATCGCCTACCTGCCCGAGCGCCTCCTGGTGCTGCGCAACGAGGCGACGCCGCCCGGCCTGCCCCATCCCGAGCTTTACCGGACCATCGTGCAGGTCGACTCGCTCGAGCCGCTGGCCGAGAGCCGCACGCGGGTGACGATCTCCCACACCGGCTACGGGAGCGGGCCCGACTACGACCAACTCTACGCCTTCTTCCGCCGCGGCAACGCCGCCTACCTCGCGCAGATGAAGGCGACCTGCGAAAAGCGGTGAGCGCTAGGAAGGGGCGGTGCGCCCGACCACCGCGGTCAGCGGGTCGCTGCCGCGGCCGTCGCGCAGGCGGGTGACGGCGATCTCGTCGAAGCCGGCGCCGCCCATGTAGAGGCGGACAAGGTCGGCGTGGCCGCTCTCGCCCAGCGCCCACCAGATGGCGACCGCCTTGGTCGGGAAGCAGCGGTTGGAGAAGGCGACGATGAAGGGCGCCCCCGGCTTCAGCACCCGGGCCACGTCGGTGAACAGCTCGACCGGCCGTTGCAGGTACTGGACCGAGACGCAAATCATCGCCGCGTCGAGGCTCGCATCTTCGAGCGGCAGACTGGGCTCGCGGTTGAAATCCTTGATGAACCAGCGATCGAGGCGCGGGTTCGCCTCGAGCTCTGTCACGTTCATGCCATGGCCGATCACCTCGCCGTAGGCGACGCCCTCCGGCAGGTGGCTCACCCAGCTGCTCATCAGGTCGAGGATGCGCCCGCCGGGCGGCAGGATGGCGCGGTAGAGCTCGGTGAGCGCCGCGATCGCCTGGTCGTCGATATGCGTGACCAGGCGCGGCTCGAGATAGAAGATGACGTCATCGCCCGGGTCCTCCTTGTTGAAGGCCCCGGACGGGAAGGACGGGATTGGCGGTCGAGGGGCCGTCTACGCGCCCCTACTGGATGGTGACGCTCGCGCCGGCTTCCTCGAGCTTCTTCTTCAGCTCTTCCGCTTCCTGCTTGGAGACGTTCTCCTTGACGTTCTGCGGCACGCTTTCGACCAGATCCTTGGCTTCCTTCAGGCCGAGGTCGGGGCGGACGGCGCGGACTTCCTTGATCACGTTGATCCGCTTGTCGCCGCCGGCGGTCAGCACGACGGTGAACTCGGTCTGCTCCTCGGCCGCTTCGGCCGGCGCGGCGCCGCCGGCGGCGGGGGCGGCAGCGACCGCGACGGGCGCGGCGGCGGAGACGCCCCACTTCTCTTCGAGCAGCTTGGCGAGCTCGGCCGCCTCGATGACGGTGAGCGATGAGAGGTCTTCGACGAGCTTGTCGAGCTTGGCCATGGGGATCGGTCCTTTTCGAAATCTGGGTTCTTGGCGAGGGTTAGGCGGCTTCCTTGGCGGCGTAGGCGCCAACGACCCGGGCTAGCTGTCCGGCGGGCGCCTGCAGCACGCCCGCGATCTTGGTGGCGGGCGCCTGCACGAGCCCGAGGATGCGGGCGCGCAGCTGATCGAGCGAAGGCAGGCTGGCGAGCCCCTGGACCGCGCGCGCGTCGAGGATTTCGGCGCCCATCATGGCGCCCACGATCTTGAAGTGCTCGTGGTCCTTGGCGTAGGCCGCCGCAACCTTGGCCGCCGACACCGGATCGGGCGCATAAGCGATGGCGACCGGGCCCTCGAACAGCTTCGCCGCCCCGTCGCCCTGGCCGTTCAGCGCCTTCTGCGCGAGGCGGTTCTTGACCACCTTCAGCGTCGCGCCCTCGGCGCGCAGCTTGCCGCGCAGGTCGTTCATGTCGGCGACCGTCAAGCCGAGGTAGTGGGTGACGACGACCGCGCCGGCGTCTGCGAACACGCTCTTCAGCGTCTCGATCGTCTCTGCCTTCTGCGCGCGATCCATGCGGGCCGCCTCCTCGTCGAACACGACCGACCAGGCTGGCCGGGCGAAAAGAGCGTCCGATCGGAGCGGAATGGCGCCTCTCGCCCAGAGCGAACGAGCGCAGGGGCGGCCTGGCGGCACTCCCGTCTCCCCACGGCGCTTGCGCGTTTAACCCCTTGCGGGGCCGCGGTTCTCGGACAGGACGACGGCAAAGCCCCTTGGGCCCCGCCGCCGGAAGGCGCGTCCTCTAGCGGTGCTTGGCTCGAATGGCAATGCCGGACGTGTGATACACCGCCGCATTGAGAATGAGTTGCAAACGCGGCGCGGATCGCTACATCAGCGCCGATCGCGCCAACAGGGAGCCGCGGCGAGTCCACCGTGTACGTCTGCAACTGTTCTGGAATCCGCGAGCGCGAGGCGCGCGCCGCGATCGCCGCCGGAGCGGCCAGGCCAGCCGAGATCTTTCGGCATTGCCAGCGACGCGCCCGCTGCGCGAAATGCGTCTGCGACATGCACCGCATGATCCGCGAAACCACGGCGGGGGTCCGCATCGCCGCCGAGTAGGAGACGGCCATGCAGGGCGACAGCGCGATCGTCGAGCGCCTGAACGAGGTGCTCACCAACGAGCTGACTTCGGTCAACCAATACTTCCTGCACGCGCGCATGCTGGAGAACTGGGGCTACCGACGCCTCGGCAAGCTCATCTACGACGAGTCGATCGGCGAGATGCGGCACGCCGACAAGCTCATCAAACGCATCCTCTTCCTCGAGGGGCTGCCCAATCTGCAGGACCTGCACAAGCTCGCGGTCGGGGAGACGGTGGTCGAAGCGCTGGGCGCCGATCTGGACCTCGAGCGGAACGGACGGGCCACGTTGGTGACCGCCATCGCCCAGTGCGAAGAGGCGCGCGACTACGTGAGCCGCGAGATGCTGGCCGACATCCTGACCGACACCGAGGAGCACATCGACTTCCTGGAGACGCAGCTCGACCTCATCCGCGCGCTCGGCGAGGCCAACTACCTGCAGAGCGCTGCAGGCGAGCTCGCGGACTAGCGGTCCATCGATGAGCGTCGATATTCGACACGCTCGCTCGGGATCCGGCGCCGCCTGCCAGTCGATCCTGGCCGGGTTGTCCGAATGGTTCGGGATACCGGCCTCGAACGCCGCCTACGCACGCCTCGCCGAGGAAGGCCCGGCCTGGACCGCCTCCGAGGACGGAGAGCCTCAAGGCATCATGGTGCTGAAGGCGCACTTCACGACAACGATCGAGATCGAGCTGCTCGCCGTCCGCCGCGACCGTCACCGCAGCGGCGTTGGCCGCGCCCTGGTCGCGGCCGCGGAATCGCACGCCCGCGCGCACGGCGCGCGGTTCCTCACCGTGAAGACCCGCGGCCCATCGCTGCCGTACGAGCCCTACGAGCGCACGCGCGCGTTCTACGAAGCAGTCGGCTTCACGGCGCTCGAGGAATTCATCGAGATCTGGGGCCCGGAGAACCCGGCGCTCCTGATGGCGATGGCCCTCTAGGACGCCGCGGTGATGCTCGACGGCTCGACCTTGACGCCCGGCCCCATGGTCGACGAGAGCGATACCCGCTTCACGTAGGTGCCCTTGGCGCCAGATGGCTTGGCCTTCTGCAGCGCGTCCAACAGCGCCCGGACGTTGGCTTCGATCGCCTCTTCGCTGAACGAGGCTTTGCCGATGCCAGCGTGCACGATGCCGGCTTTCTCGACGCGGAACTCGATCGCGCCGCCCTTGGCGTCCTTGACCGCCTGCGCGACGTTCGGCGTGACCGTGCCGACGCGCGGATTGGGCATGAGGCCGCGCGGGCCCAGGACCTTACCCAGCCGGCCGACCAACGCCATCATGTCCGGCGTTGCGATCACCCGGTCGAATTCCATGAAGCCGTTCTGGATGCGCTCGACCAGGTCCTCGGCGCCGACGATCTCTGCGCCGGCCTCCGTCGCTTCGGCCGCCTTTGCGTCCTTGGCGATGACCGCGACCCGCATCGCGCGGCCTGTGCCGGACGGCAGGCTCACCACGCCGCGAACGTTCTGGTCGGCGTGGCGTGGATCGACGCCAAGCCCCACCGCGATCTCGATCGTCTCGTCGAACTTGGCCGAGGCGTTCGCCTTGACCAGCTTCACCGCTTCGCCCAGCGGATGCACGACCGTACGGTCGCCGTTCCAGGCCTTTTCGCGCTTCGTCAGCTTGGTCATCGGCTAGTTCTCCACCACGCGCAGGCCCATCGCGCGGGCCGAGCCTTCGATGATGCGGGCGGCCGCTTCGATATCGTTGGCGTTCAGGTCCTTCATCTTCTTGGTCGCGATGTCCCGCAGCTGGCTGCGGGTCACGCTGCCCACCGTCTCCTTCCCGGTCTCGTGCGCGCCGGTCTGGATGCCCGCGGCCTCCTTGAGGAAGTGCGACGCGGGCGGTGTCTTGGTGATGAAGGAGAAGCTCTTGTCCTGGTAGACGGTGATGACGGTCGGCAACGGAGTGCCTCTCACCTCCTTCTCCGTCCGCGCGTTGAACTCCTTGCAGAAGCCCATGATGTTGACGCCGCGCTGGCCGAGGGCGGGCCCGATGGGCGGCGACGGCGTGGCGGCGCCGGCCGGCACCTGCAGCTTGATGTAGCCGAGGATCTTCTTGGCCATGGTTGTCCCTTCAGTACTCTAGCGAAAGGCCGTGGTCGCGGGGTGGCGCCCCTCCCACGGATTTTGGAGATGCTGCGGGGCGTCCGCCCCGAAGGCGCGGGCGTGTAGCAGGTTCGCTCTCCGCCGGCAACGAAGGGAATGTGATGGATCTTGAAACGTATCAGAAGCTCGGACTGCACCGGTCGTTCAGCGACGTCAGCCCAACCAAGGTCGTGAACGGGCGCGCCAATCGCGAGATCCAGGACGCGCTCTCGACGCCCGGCGACCGCCAGTACAATCCAAATCCCGAGGCCTTCCCGTCCGAGGACACGCCGATGGGAACGGTCCGCTCGCACCGCGGCTGGGACGGCGCCCGGGTCTTCGCCGGCACGACCCGCGATCTCTGGATCTATACGCCGGCGGGTTTCGACCCGAAGGGCGCGCCGCCCGCGCTCATGGTTTTCCAGGACGGCGGCGGCTACCTCGACCGCAACGGCCCGGTCCGCGCGGCGGCGGTGTTCGACACGCTGACGGCGGCCGGCGAGATGCCGCCAACGGTGGGCGTCTTCGTCATGCCGGGCGCCAAGGAGGGCTCGCCGCAGCAGCGCAGCCTCGAATACGACAGCGTGACCGACGCGTACGTCCGGTTCGTCACCGAGGACGTCGAGCCTTTTGTCGAGGCTGAAATCGGCTGCCGGCTCACCGACGATCCGAAATGGCGGACCATCTGCGGCATCTCGTCCGGCGGCATCTGCGCTTTCACCGCCGCCTGGTATCGGCCGGACAAGTTCGGGCGCGTCGTCAGCCACTGCGGCTCGTTCACCGCCATCCGCGGCGGCCATAACTACCCGTTCCTGATCCGCTCGACAGAGCGCAAGCCGATCCGCGTCTGGATGCAGAGCGGGGCGGCCGACGCCGACATCATCCTCGGCAACTGGCCGCTGGCCAACAAGGAGGTGGCCGCAGCACTGGGGTTCGCGGGATACGACGTGAGGTTCGTGTTCGGCGAGGGCGGCCACAACCTCCGCCACGGCGGCGCTCTCCTCGCCGACACCCTAAGATGGCTCTGGCGCCCCGAGTAGCGGGAGCGCCCAGCGGCCTCTTCGCCCGCAAGACGCTTGGCTAGCTCGTCTTTTCGACCTGGCTGTATTCGAGCTCGACAGGGGTTGCGCGGCCGAAGATGGAGACGGTCACGCGCAGGCGGGCGCGATCTTCATCGACCCCCTCGACGCTGCCGTTGAAGCTGGCGAACGGGCCGTCGATGACCCGGACCGCCTCGCCGATCTCGAACGTGATGGTCGGCTTCGGCCGATCGACCCCTTCCTCGATGGCGCCGATGATGCGGGCGACCTCTCGCTCGGAAACCGGCATCGGCTTCGAGCCCGAGCCGAGGAATCCCGTCACCTTCGGGGTGTTCTTGATCAGGTGGTAGGCCTCGTCGGACAGCTCCATCTTCACCAGCACGTAGCCGGGGAAGAACTTGCGCTCGGCGTTGACCTTCCGGCCGCGGCGAATCTCGACGACGTCCTCGGTCGGCACCAGGATCTCGGAGAACGAGTCCTCCAGGCCCTGAGTCTTGGCCTGCTCGCGGATGGACTCGGCCACCTTCTTCTCGAAGTTCGAGTAGGCGTGGACGATGTACCACTTGTGCTTGGGGTTCGTGGTGGTGACGGCTTCAGCCGCTTCGGCGGGCATCTCTTCTACCTACTTTCTCATCTCAGGCGCCGAGCTTCAGGACCCACTGCATCGCGATCCGCAGGCCGATGTCGACGACCACGAAGAAGAAAGCGACGATGACGATCATGATGAACACCATGACCGAGGTGATCCAGGTCTCGCGTCGGCTGGTCCAGGTGATCTTGCGCGCCTCCGCGCGCACCTCCCGGAAGAACTCGATGGGGCTGATGCGCCGCTTGCGGGGCTCGTTCGCCGGCGCGGGCGAGCGGCTGCCCCTTGGCAGTGCGGGCGTCAGACCCTGATCCTTGGCCATTTCGGCGGCTTTCTCTTACGCGTTCGCCGACGGCTCCAAACGCCGCAGCGGCTCCCCGAATATAGTGGCAGGAGTGGAGGGACTCGAACCCCCGGCCCTCGGTTTTGGAGACCGATGCTCTACCAGCTGAGCTACACTCCTCCAGACAACGAGCAATCGCGCCGAAGAGCGTGACCCGCCGGCGCGCGTGGCCGGAAGCGCGCCCGTTTAGCAAGCGCGTCCCCTAGCGGCAAGCGGCGGCGGCGGCGGCGTCCCTGGCGCTTGTGGCGCCTAGGGGCCTGGATTTTCGCGGGCACGAGGCGGCGGGCGTCTGCTTCCGTCGCCGCCGGCGCTCTAAGCCTTCACCCCCGTCGGCGACCCGCGCAGGCGGCGGTAGCCCTCATAGGCCCAGGCCTGCAGGCGGGCGGCGTGGATGATCGTCCAGTTGATTCGGCGGCCCCTCGACAGCGGACGGGGCGTGTCGATCAACAGCACCACGCGGACGCCATCGGTGTCGTTCCAGACCTCGTGCCGGTAGGTGTCGTCGAAGGTGACCGCCCTGCCCTCTTCCCAGACGATCGTCTGGCCGCCGACCTTCATCCGGCAGCGTTCGCGCGGCTCGGGGACCAGAAGGCCGAGGTGGGTGCGGATCAGGCCCTTGTAGGCGCCGCGATGCGCCGCCAGATGCGTTCCCGGCTCGAGCACCGAGAAGAACGCCACTTCGAGCCCGGGGATTGCGTCGATCAACCTCGCCGTCCTGGGGCAGCGCCGGCAATTGGCGGCGAAGCGCATGCCGTAGGCGCGGAAGACGAACACCTTCCAGTCGCGCCCTTTGACGATCCGGCCCTGGTACGGGGAGAGCTCGGTCATTGAAGGCAGCCCGGCGCGCTCGCCCAACACAGCCTCGAGCTCGGCGCGGATGGTCTTCCAGTTCGCTTCCAGCGCCGCGACCCACTCCGGCGGCGAGAGGACCTCGCTGGTCTCGACGAGCGAGTTGCGCGCCAGCCAGTTCTCGACGCCGGCCTCGATTCCCCGCCACCATTGCACGACCGCCCGTCCGCTCCGCGCGAGCGCGTTTGGCCGGTTGGCGGGAACGGTCGTCATGCGCGGACCCTTGAGCGCGGAAATCGCGGCGGCATAGACGATAATTCAAAGCCTGGCACGAGTTTCCCGGGCCGGGCGATCAGTCGCCTTCCCCAAGATAGTCCTGGTGGAACTCCGGCGCGTCGGCGGGTTCGAGAGGCTCCTCGTCCTCGCCGAACGCCAGCGTCGGATCGGGAGCGCGGAAATCGAAGCTCAGCTCGGCGCCGGCAAGGCCAAGGCTCTTGATGTCGGCGGCGCCCGGCAGATCGGCGATGCTCGCCAGCCCGTAGTGCTCGAGGAAAGTCTCGGTGGTGCCGAACGTGATCGGTCGCCCGGGCGATCGGCGGCGGCCGCGCATGCGCACCAGGCCGAGTTCGAGCAGCAGGTCGATGGTGCCGCGGCTCTCCTGTACGCCGCGGATCTGCTCGATCTCCGCGCGGGTCGTCGGCTGATGGTAGGCGACGATGGCGAGCGTCTCGAGCGCGGCGCGCGACAGGCGCCTCGGCTCCTGCCGCTCCTCGGTCATCAGGAAAGCCAGGTCCTCGGCGGTCTGGAAACGCCACTTGTCGGCCACGCAGACGAGATTCACGCCCCGTTCGGCGTAGCGCTCTTTGAGCGCGAAGATGCCTGCGCCGACATCGGCGCCCTCCGGCAGCCGCCGCGCCATCTCCTCGGCGCTGAGCGGGCCGGAAGCGGCGAACAACAGAGCCTCGAGCCGCCGTTCGGTTTCGGCCGGGTCGGTCACTCAGCCGCCTCCTTGAACCGAGCGCGCAGATAGACGTCCGCAAAGGCTTCGAGCTGGCGGGCCTCCAACTCGCCCTCACGCACGAGCTCCAGCCCCGCGGCAAGCGTCGAGGCGACGTACGAGGCTCGGGTAGGCGCCGAGGGGTCCCCTCGGTCGGCAAACGGCGCAATTGCCGCGAGCGCCGTCCAGGCCCTCAGCTCCGGCAGCTGGTCGCGCAGGCGATGACGGGCGTCCTCGAGCGCATACGCCTTCGGCGCGACCGGACGGTAGCGTCGCGCCGTGTCGCGGGCGCGCTGGGCGATGTAGGCCTGGATAAGGGCGTAAAGGTCGCCCTCCAGCGGGCGCGAGGCGGTCACCTTGATTTGGTCCGGGTCGCCGCGCGGGAAGACCTCGCGCTTCAGGACCGCGCGGCGCTGCAGCGCTTCCGCCGCCTTGCGGAGCGCGTCGAGGCGAGCAAGACGCAGCGCCAGCTCGTGAGCCAGCTCCTCCGGCGGCCGTTCGCCCGCCTGACGCGGCGCGAAGCTCGGCAAGAGGAGGCGCGACTTCAGGTAGGCGAGCCATGCCGCCATGACCAGATAGTCGGCGGCGAGGATGAAGTTGGCGCGTTGCGCCCTGCCGATGAACGCCAGGTACTGGTCGGCGAGCTGGGTGATGGACAGCTTCAAGAGGTCGACTTTCTGCGCGCGTGCGAGCGCGAGCAGCACGTGCAGTGGCCCCTCGTAGCCATCGAGGTCGACTATGAGCGCGGCGCCCTCTTCCGCCGCTGCCTCGGCGGCGTCGAAATCGAACGATGGCTGGTCGCCGAGACTCATGCGGCCCATCTTCCGCCGAACGCGGCGTCGAAGCGAGTGCGCGCTTGCGCCGCGTCGAACAGCTCGGCCGGAGCAAGCCTGGCCAGCGCCGCCGCCGCTCGCGCGGCGCCCTGGCCCGCCAGCGACGGAGATGCCGCAACCACGCCTTCCATCTCGGCCCGCTCGCCATTGCAGTGAAGCGCGATGTCGCAGCCGGCGGCGATCGCGCCCGCCGCGCGCTCGCCGAGCGAACCCGCCAGCGCATTCATCGAGAGGTCGTCGCTGATCAAAAGGCCTTGGAATCCCACCTGGCGGCGGATGATGTCGCCGATCACCACCGGCGAGGTCGTCGCGGGACGGTCGGGATCGATGGCGGTGAAAACGATGTGCGCGGTCATCGCCATCGGCAGGTCGGCGAGCGCGCGGAACGGGATGAAGTCGCGGGCGGCGAGGTCGCTGAGCGGTGCGTCCACGACCGGCAGGCGCTTGTGGCTGTCCACGCGGGCGCGGCCGTGCCCGGGTATGTGCTTCATCACCGGCAGGACGCCGCCGGCCATCAGCCCCTGGGCGGCGGCTCGCCCCAACATCGCCACCTCGTCGGGCGCGTCCGCATAGGCGCGGTCGCCGATGACGTCGTCAGCACCAGGAGTCGGCACGTCGAGCACGGGCAGGCAGTCGACGTTCACGCCAAGGGCGGAGAGATCGTGGGCGATCAGCCGTGCCCCCAACCAGGCCGTCTCCCGCCTCGTGTCGCCAGCCAGCTCCCTGAACGCCCGTCCAGGCGGGTAGGCGGGCCAGTGCGGCGGGCGGAACCGTTGCACGCGACCGCCCTCCTGGTCGACCAGCACCGGCGCATCGGCGCGCCCCACGCTGTCGCGCAGGTCGGCCACCAACGCCCGCACCTGCTCCGGCGCCTGGACGTTGCGGCGGAAGAGGATGAACCCCCATGGGTCGGCGTCGCGAAAGAAGCCGCGTTCAGCAGCGGTCAGCACCGGTCCCGAGCAGCCGAGGATGCAAGCGCGAGGCGCCATCGTGAGCCTCAGCGGACGATGCAGTACGTGCCTTTGGTCTTCAGCGTGTCGCAGAAGCTCTGGGCGGCGGCCCGCCCGGGAAAACCGGTCACGTACGCGCGATAGAAGGTCTTGCCGTCCTTCTCGGTCGTCTCGACCTTGCGGCCCGTGCCGCCCATCTGGCCCGGCATCTTCTTCGCCACTTCCGCCAAGGCCTTGTCGGCGAGCGCCTGCGAGGACAGCGCCCCGATCTGCACCATGGCGGCGCCGGCGGCAGGCGCGGGCGGCGGAGCTTTCGCGGGCGGCGCCGGCGGGGCCGGCGGCGGGGTGAGCTTGGCGACGACAAGTGGCTGCGCGGGCGGCGCCGCGGCCGCTCGGACGGCAGCCGGTTGGATGAGCCTCGGCGCGGGCTCCGCCGGGCGAAGCGGCTGGGCGGCAACGGGCGCCGGCGGCCGTGGCGCGGCCAATGGCCGCGGCTGCGGCTGTTCCGGCCCCGCGACGAACTTCGGCTGCTCGCTCGAGGGCGGTGCGTCCGTCGTGTAGATTTGCAGGCTCGCCGAA
>DATGIN010000053.1:0-3306 GCA_035295705.1 Caulobacteraceae bacterium | reverse complement strand
CGCGAGCAGATCACGCCCGAGGAAGAGCTGCCCCTGCGGCTGACCGCGCTTACGCCCTGCTTCCGCTCGGAGGCGGGGGCGTCGGGCAAGGACACCCGCGGGATGATCCGCCAGCACCAGTTCTACAAGGTCGAGCTCGTCTCCATCACCGCGCCGGAGGACTCCGAGACGGAGCACCAGCGCATGGTCGATTGCGCCGAGGCGGTGCTGAAGCGGCTGGAGCTTCCCTTTCGCACGGTGGTGCTCTCGACCGGCGACATGGGCTTCTCGGCGCGCAAGACCTACGACATCGAGGTCTGGCTGCCGTCGCAGAAGACCTACCGCGAGATCAGCTCCTGCTCGAACTGCGGCGACTTCCAGGCCAGGCGGATGGACGCGCGCTGCCGGCGCGCCGGCGAGAAGGGCACGCGCTTCGTCCACACCCTGAACGGGTCGGGCCTCGCCGTCGGGCGCACGCTCGTTGCGCTGATGGAGAACTATCAGGACGAGCGCGGTCGGATCGCCATCCCGCAGACACTGCAGGGCTACATGGGCGGCCTGACCCACATCGGCGGTTAGGGCGATGGCGCGGCGCCTCCGGAACCGCGGGCGGGCCCGACGCTCGATCGAAAAGCGCCGGGCGACCTGAGTGCGGGTCCTGCTCACCAATGACGACGGCATCGCCGCGGAAGGGCTCGCGGTGCTCGAGCGCATCGCCGCGACGCTGGCCAGCGAGGTCTGGGTGGTCGCGCCGGAGTCCGAGCAGTCCGGGGTCAGCCGGGCGCTGACGCTGAACCAGCCGCTGCGCGTCCGCTCCTTGGGCGAACGTCGCTACGCCGTCTCCGGCACCCCCGGCGACTGCGTGACGCTGGCGGTGTTGGAGCTGATGAAGGACGCGCGACCCGACCTCGTCCTCTCCGGCGTCAACCGCGGGCACAATCTCGCCGAGGACGTCACCCGCTCCGGCACCGTCGCGGGCGCGATCGAAGGCATGGCGCTCGGCGTGCCGGCCATCGCGCTCTCGCAAGCGCAGATATGGCGGGACGGAAAGAGCAGGGTCGACTTCTCAGCCGCCGAGGCGTTTGCCGCCGGCATCATCGAGCGGCTGGTCGAGGTCGGCTGGCCCGACGGCGTGGTCATCAACGTCAACTTTCCCGGACGCCCGGCCAGCGAAGTCGCCGAGGTCGAGGTCACCCGTCAGGGCTTCCGCGACGTGCATACGCGCGACCTCGAGCGCCGCACGGATTTGCGCGGCGGCGACTACTTCTGGATCGGCTATCGCAACATCCCTTCGAAGCCGGCCGATGGCACCGACCTTCGCGCCTTCTATGATGGGAAGATCTCGGTCACCCCCCTGCACATCGACCTTACGCACATGCCGACCGTTCACGAGCTCAAAGCCCGACTCGGCGGGCCGCCGCCGCGGCGATGAGCGCGGACGAACCCGAGGATCCGGCCGCCACCCAGAGGGCGCGGCTCATTCTCTCGCTCCGCTCGCAAGGGGTGTCCGACCCCGCCGTGCTGGCCGCGATGGAGCAGACGCCGCGCGATCTCTTCACGCCAAATCTGTTCCAGGACCGCGCATGGGAGGACTCGGCGCTGCCGATCGCCTGCGGCCAGACCATCAGCCAGCCATACATCGTGGCGCTGATGACCCAGGCGCTCTCGATCGAGCCGCGCGCCCGCGTGCTCGAGATCGGCACCGGCTCCGGCTACCAGACCGCCGTGCTCTCCAGGCTCGCGCGCCTCGTCTACACGATCGAGCGCTATCGGACGCTGCTCGCCGAGGCGGAGGCGCGCTTTAAGTCGCTCCAGCTCGGCAACATCATCACCCGCTTCGGCGATGGCGGCGCCGGGTGGCCCGAGCAGGCGCCTTTCGACCGCATTCTGGTCACGGCCGCGGCGCCGGGCGAGCCGAAGACGTTGCTTTCGCAGCTCAAGCCGTCGGGGGTCTTGGTTGCGCCAATCGGGCGCGGTCCCATCCAGACACTCAAGCGCTACCTGGGCGACGGCGAGGGCGGCTTCAGGGAAGAGGTCCTGTGTGATGTCCGGTTTGTTCCGCTTCTCGACGGCGTGGCGCGCGAACTTTGATGGCCAAGGGGTGGCGCCGGGCGCGCCCATGGCGGAAACTGAGAGCGCGACTCGGGCGATTTCCGGCGAGGGCTCGGCCACAATGACAGCATTCTGGGCGCGGGCGGCGTTTGCCGCCGTGGGCGTTTTGGCGTTGCAGGCCTGTACGATCCCGCACTCGCAGTATCCGCCGTCGGCGGACTATCATACGCCCGCCGCGCTGCAGCCGGCGGCGCCCCAATACCCCGTTCGCCAGGATCAACCGCCGCCGATCCGTTCGGCCGACCCGCACGACCCGGTCGCGAGCCCCACCCCGCCGGTGGACGCCGCGCCGCTGCCGCCGGCCGGCGCTTCGGCGCCGCCCAGCGCCGACTTCGGTCCGCGGCCCACCTACGCTGTCTATCTCACCGCCGGGCCGCTGTCGCTTTGGCAGGCGGCGCGGCATGTTCGGGCGCGCGCGCACGAGGGCGTCGCTCGCGGCCGCCGCGAGGCCCACGCGGCGCCGACCGTGCGCGTGAGGAAGGGCGAGACGCTGCGCCAGTTGGCCAGGCGTTACGGCACCACGCCGCGGGCGCTCGCCAAGGCGAACCGCATTCACCATCCGACCGATCTCGCGGTCGGCGAGGTGTTGCGCGTGCCGGGCGTGAGCCTCGACGATCAGACGCCGCGCGAGCGGCGGGCCGAGCGGGCGGAAGCGGCGCGCGAAGCGCGCAGCCCCAAGACCTATCGCGCACGGCCGGGTGACACGATCTATGCCATCGGCCGTCGCTTCAAAGTGTCTCCGATGCAGATCGAGGCGCTGAACGGCTTCACGCAGAAGACCCACCTGAAGACTGGCCAGGTCGTTCGCCTGCCCGGCGCCCCGGGCGAGGAGATCGCAGTTCGCGAGACCCGCGAGACCCGCGAGCCGGCGCCGCGGCCTGAGGCCACGCCGCGGGAACGCCTTGCGCTTGGCGCCTCCCGCCGCGCCGACACGCTGGGCGCTACCGAGCCCGATCATCCTATCCCCTATGCCGAGCTGCAGGGCGGGCGGCTCGTCGGCCCGAGCGCGCCCATCGCGCCGCCCGAGCGCCCGATCGTGCCGCCGGTCGCCCAACCGCCGCCGGTTGCGGCCGTGCCGACCTCGGATGTCCTCAGCGCCGGCCGCGGCCGCTTCATCTGGCCGGTGCGCGGCTCGGTGCTGGCCGGGTTCGGCCCCAAGCCGGGCGGCCAGCGCAGCGACGGTCTCGATATCGGCGCGCCGGACGGGGCGCCGGT
>DATGIN010000052.1:0-9088 GCA_035295705.1 Caulobacteraceae bacterium | reverse complement strand
CGAGGGCGCCGGCTTCGATCATCTCGGCCATCGCCGCCTCGTCGATCACCTCGCCGCGCGAGGTGTTCACGATGATCGCGTGCGGCTGCAGCAGCCGCAGCCGCCGCGCCGACATCAGGTGGTAGGTCGCCGGCGTGTGCGGGCAGTTGAGCGAGACGACGTCCATGCGCGCCAGCATCTGGTCGAGCGACGGCCAGTAGGTCGCCTCGAGCTCGGCCTCCAGCGGCGCGCCGACCGGCTTTCGGTTGTGGTAGTTGACCAGAAGGCCGAAGGCCTTCGCGCGCCTGGCCAGCGCCTGGCCGATGCGCCCCATGCCGACGATGCCGAGTTTAGCGCCCTTGAGCCGCTTGCCGAGCATCCACATCGGGTGCCAGCCGCTGTAGCCGCCGGCCTGCGCGATCGCGGCGCCCTCGGTCACCCGGCGCATCACCGCCATGATCAGCGCCATCGTCATGTCGGCGGTGTCTTCGGTGAGGACGCCGGGCGTGTTGGTCACCACGATGCCCCGCGCATGCGCCGCAGCAACGTCGATGTGGTCGACGCCGGCGCCGAAGTTGGCGATCATCTTGAAGCTGGGGCCGGCGCGCGCGATCAGCGCGGCGTCGATGCGGTCGGTGATGGTTGGAACGAGGACGTCGGCGCCCCCGACCGCCTCGGCCAGCGTACGCGCGTCCAGCGGCCGGTCGTCGGCGTTCAGGACGACGTCGAACAGCTCGCCCATGCGCGTTTCGACCGCATCGGGCAGCTTGCGCGTGACAACGACTTTCGGCTTGCGGTCGGCCATGGCGCCATTCGAAAAGAGGCTAGGGCCGGCGCTCGCGCGCGGGCCGCTGGCCGGGCGCCCCGCTTTTAGCAGCGGGCCAGACCACGGCCAAGGCTTGGGACGGCAAGGGGTTGGAGGGTTTGTCGAGCAGCAGGCGAAGCACGTGGGCGGCGGCGCTGACCGCGATCCTGCTCTGCGCCGCAGCCGCCGGCGCGGCGCTCGCGGCCGAGGAGGACCGGCCGACGCCTTCGGGCCTGCCCGTCCCGCGCTACGTGTCGCTGAAGTTCGACGTGGTCAACGCCCGCTCGGGCCCGAGCGACGACCACCGCCTGCTCTGGGTCTATCACGTGAAGGGCCTGCCGGTGCAGGTCGTGGCCGAGATGGGCGAGTGGCGGCGCATCTGCGACCCGGACGGCAGCGTCTCGTGGGTGCATGAGCGGACCACGGACGGCCATCGCACCGTGATGCGGACGCAAGCCGGCCCGGCCCCGATCTACCGCGGCCCCCGCGCGCGCGCCGAGATCGTCGCCTATCTGGCGCCCCGTGCGCTGGCGGCCGTCGATCGTTGCCAGAACGGCTGGTGCAAGGTGCACGTCGGGCGCGCGGCAGGCTGGGTCGACGCCGCGAGCGTCTGGGGCGCGGACGATCGGCCGCAATGCCGTTGAGGGCGCGAAGCGCCGCATGCTAGCGTCGGCACGTTCCTTTCGGCTGCGACCTCGCCGCCGGCCTGCGAGATCTGCATGACGGCCTGGGCCAAGTCGCGCTTCGAGAAAGAAGACCTGCTCACCTGCGCGCGCGGGGACATGTTCGGCCCTGGCAACGCGCAGCTGCCGTTGCCGCCGATGCTGATGTTCGACCGCATTACCGACATTTCGGCCACCGGCGGCGCACACGGCAAAGGTTACCTGCGCGCGGAGCTCGATATCGACCCGGCGCAGTGGTTCTTTCAGTGCCACTTTCTCGGCGACCCGGTCATGCCCGGATGCCTGGGCCTCGACGCCATGTGGCAGCTGGTCGGCTTCTTCCTGGCCTGGTCGGGCGCCCCGGGCCGCGGCCGCGCCACCGGCGTCGGTGAGGTCAGGTTCTCCGGCCAGGTGACGCCGGACGTGAAGACCGTGTCGTACCAGATCGACCTCAAGCGCGTTATTATCCGAAGGCTCGTGATGGGGGTGGGCGACGGCGTGATGGAGGCCGACGGCCAGCCGTTCTACGAGGCGCACGACCTGCGCGTTGGCTTGTTCAAGGACGTGGGCTGACTGAGAAGCCGAGCATGCGCCGCGTCGCCGTCACCGGATTGGGCATCATTTCCTCGATCGGCGTGAACGCCGAAGAGGTGACTGCGTCGTTGCGCGCGGCGCGCTCGGGCGTCGTGGCGGCGCCGCAGTACGCCGAGCTGGGCTTTCGCTGCCAGGTGCACGCCGCGCCGAACATCGACTGGGAGGCGCTCATCGACCGCCGCGCGGCGCGTTTCCTGGCGCCGGGGACCGCCTATGGGCACCTGGCGATGGAGCAGGCGATCGCCGACGCCGGCCTCGAGGCGGACGACGTCTCGAACGAGCGCACCGGGCTCATCATAGGCTCCGGCGGACCGTCGACGCGGGCTATCGTCGAAGCGGCGCAGACGACGCGTGAGAAGGGGCCCAAGCGGGTCGGCCCGTTCGCGGTGCCGAAAGCGATGAGCTCGGGGCCGTCGGCGACGCTCTCGACCTGGTTCGGGATCAAGGGCATCAACTATTCGATCAGTTCGGCTTGCGCGACCTCGACCCATTGCATCGGCGCGGCGGCCGAGCAGATCCAGTTCGGCAAGCAGGACGTGATGTTCGCCGGCGGCTGCGAGGAGCTCGACTGGACGCTGTCGGTGCTGTTCGACGCCATGGGCGCGATGTCCACGCACTTCAACAACCGGCCGGCCGTCGCCAGCCGCGCCTACGACGCCGAGCGCGACGGCTTCGTGATCGCCGGCGGCGCCGGCGTGGTGGTGCTCGAGGCGTTGGAGCGCGCCAAGGCGAGGGGCGCCAAGATCTACGCAGAGATTACCGGTTATGCGGCGAATTCCGACGGCTTCGACATGGTCCAGCCGTCCGGCGAGGGCGCTACGCGGTGCATGAAGATGGCGGTGGAAGCCGCTGGCGGCCGTCGGATCGACTACCTGAACCCACACGGCACTTCGACCGAGATCGGCGATATCCGCGAGATGGAGGCGGTCAGGCGGGTCTTCGGCGACGCGGCGCCGCTGATCTCGTCCACCAAGTCTCTAACCGGTCATAGTCTCGGCGCGGCGGGAGCGCAGGAAGCGATCTATTGCCTCTTGATGATGCAGGCCGGGTTTGCCGCCGAGAGCGCCAACATCGAGAACCTCGATCCCGCCTTCGCCGACCTGCCGATCCTGCGCGCGTGCAAGGAGGCGGCGCTGGAGACGGTGATGTCGAACGGGTTCGGCTTCGGCGGCACCAACGGCTGCCTTGTGATGAGCCGCCCGGACGCCTGAGCGGCTTTGCCGCCGGGCGACGCGCCTGCTAGGCAGGCCGAAAGAGAGAGGATGGAAAGGGAGGCGTGAGCGTGGCCGAGGACTTCGACCTGCCGAAGGGCGACCTGATGCGCGGCAAGGCCGGCGTGGTGATGGGCCTGGCCGACAGCCACTCCATCGCCTACGTCATCGGCGCACAGCTAGCCGCCCAGGGTGCGAAGCTGGCGGTGACGCACATCGAGTCCAACGAGCGGCGCGCCAAGCCCCTGATCGAAAGCCTCGGCGGCGTCCCCGTCGTCTGCGACGTCACCGACGACGCCTCCATGGACAAGGCCTTCGACGCGTTCGGCGACGCGCTCGGCCAACTGGACTTCCTGGTCCACGCCATCGCGATGGCGGACCGAACCCAGCTGATGGGCTCGTTCGTCGAGAACACGACGCGCGAGGGTTTTCACTTCGCGTTGGATGTGTCCGCCTACAGCTTCGTCGACGCGTCGCGGCGAGCCGCGCGACTGATGCCGAACGGCGGTTCGATCATCACGATGACCTACCTCGGCTCCGAGCGGCCGATGCCGAACTACAACATGATGGGCGTCGCCAAGGCGGCGCTGGAAGCATCGGTGCGCTACATCGCGCGCGACCTCGGCCCGCAGAAGATCCGGGTGAACGCGATCTCGGCCGGGGCGTTTCGCTCGCTCTCGCTGGCCGGCATCCAGGGCGGCCGCCAGATGCGCGAGAAGAGCGCGGTCCTCAGCGCGCTCAAGGAGCACACCTCGACCGAGAGCGTGGCGGGCACGGCGCTCTGGCTCGCCTCGGACCTCGGGCGCTCCTGCACCGGCGAGGTCATCCACGTCGACGCCGGCATCCACATGATGGGGCCGCCGGAAGAGCTGCTGAGCTAGAGCCGCGCAAGCACCGCGTCCGTCACTTCGCGGGTCGAGGCCGTCCCGCCGATGTCGGGCGTGCGGGCGCCCGCATCCAGCGCAGACCTGACGGCCGCGCTCAGCCGGTCAGCGAGGTCCGGGCGCTCCAGGGACCAGCGGAGCGCCATCTCGAACGACAGGATGGCGGCGAGCGGGTTGGCGAGGCCCTTGCCGGCGATGTCGGGCGCCGAGCCGTGGATCGGCTCGAAGAGCCCGGGCTTGCCCTCGTCGCTGAGCGAGGCCGACGGCAGCATGCCGAGCGAGCCGGTCAGCATCGCCGCTTCGTCCGAAAGCACGTCGCCGAACAGGTTGTCGGTCACGATCACGTCGAACTGGTCGGGCTTGCGCACCAGCTGCATCGCGGCGTTGTCGGCCAGCATGTGCTCGAGGGTCACGTCCGGAAACTCACGCGCATGCAACGCGGTGACCACCTCGCGCCAGAGCGCGCCGGTCTCCATGACGTTGGCCTTCTCGCAGCTCGTCACCTTGTTGCGCCGCCCGCGGGCAAGCCGAAAGGCGACGCGGGAGACGCGCTCGATCTCGCTGGTCGTGTAGACCTGGGTGTCGACGGCGCGCTTCTGCCCGTCGGCGAGCACCTCGACGCCGCGCGGCTCGCCGAAGTAGACCCCGCCGGTCAGCTCGCGCACGATGATCAGGTCCAACCCCTTCACGAGCTCGGGCTTGAGCGCCGAAGCGCCGGCCAGCGCATCGAAGCAGAGCGCTGGGCGGATGTTGGCGTAGACGTCCATCGCCTTCCTGAGCGCGAGCAGGCCGGCCTCCGGCCGCTTGTCGCGCGGAACCTGCTCCCACGGCGAGCGTCCGACCGCCCCGCCCACCGCGCCCATCAGGACGGCGTCGGAGGCGAGCGCCGCGGCGAGCGTCGTCTCGGTCAGCGGCTCGCCGTCGCGGTCGATGCTGGCGCCGCCGAACGGGCGCTCCTCGATGTCGAGGTCGTTGGTGATGCGCTGGGCGACGCGGGCCACCTCGGCGGTGACCTCCGGACCGATGAAGTCGCCGGGAAGGAGCAGCAGCTTGGGCATCAGATCGGGCGCTCGGCGGCGACGTCGTAGGCTTTCAGGTTGCGGTCGGTGACCCCGAACTGCGGAAAGACCGCGCGCCAGGCCGCCATGTGCGGCGTGGTGAAATGGGCCTCGAGCGCCGCCTGGTCGCGCCAGGCCTCGAAGACGTGGATCAGCCCGGGCTCGGCCACGTCCTCGGCGTAGCCGTAAGTGATGCAGCCGTCCTCGGCCCGGGTCTTGGTCATCATCTCCAGCATGTGCGGCCTCAGCCGCTCGATATTCTCGCTGGGCGCCCTGACCGTCCCAGCCACGATGACGGTCACGCGCGCGCCTCCAGCCAGGGCTGCGCCAGCTTGCGGCGCTGTTCGAAGACGGCGATGTCGTCGCTCCGCTCCAGCGTCTCGCCGATGGTGTCGAGCCCCTTCAGCATCTTCGCCTTGCGCCCCGGATCGATGTCGAAGTGGAAGAGCGCTCCCGACGGCGCGGTCACCGTCTGCGCCTCCAGATCCACTGAAAACAGATGGTTGCCGCCCTTGGCCTCCGCCTGCAGCGCATGCACCGCCGGCTCAGGCAACGCCACCGGCAAGAGCCCGTTCTGGAAGCAGTTCTCGTAGAAGATGTCGCCGAACGAAGGGGCGATCACGCAGCTCACGCCATAGTCCAGAAGCGCCCAGGCCGCGTGCTCGCGGCTGGAGCCACAGCCGAAGTTCTCGCCGCCGATCAGCAGCTGGACGCCCGCGTACGCCGGCTGGTTCAGGACGAAATCGGGCTTTGGCCGCCCCTCGCCGTCGAAGCGGAGGTCATAGAGGAGTCCCTTGCCGAGCCCCTCGCGCTCGACGGTCTTCAGGAACTGCTTGGGGATGATCTGGTCCGTGTCCAGGTTGGCGATCGGCAGCGCCGCGGCGCGGCCGTCGAGGCGGGAAAAGGCGCGCATCAATCGTCTCCGGCGCCGCTGGCGCTGATGATCAGGTTCGGCCCGCCGATGGCGTCGCGGACGGTGAAGACGCTGGTGCCCGGCTTGCGCCCTTTGCGCAACTCGGAGACGTCGAGCCCGGCGGCGGCGATGCGCGCGTGCGCGGCCTCGGGCTCCGGAACCCGCCAGGCAAAGCCGCCGAGGCGGTCGTCTTCATCGCTGACCGGCGCGTTCAGGCTGGCGCCGACCTCCACGATGGCGTCGCCGCAGCGGAAGAACAGCAGCCGCGAGCCCCAGTCCGGATTCGAGCGGTCGAGCCGAAGGTCGAGATCGAGCTTCGCCCCGTAGAGCGCGATCGCCGCTTCCGGGTTCGCCGTGCGCACCACGACGTGGTCGACGGCGGCGATGGCGCTTTCCGTCTCGCCGATGACCGGTGAGACGTCGGCGTTCGCGTTCTCGGCCCGGTCGACGAGGAAGAGCTGGACGCCGCGCGTCGCTTTGCGGTCGGCCATGGCGTAGCACAGCGTTCGCTCGCGGCCGTCGTCTCCGCTTGAACGCATCTGCTCGGGCGCGCCCATTTGGACGCCGCGGCGGGCGAGCATCCGGCGGGCCTCGCCGAACGCCGGGGTCGCGAAGCCGATGGCCGACGGCCCCTCCGCGCCACCCGCTTCGAGCCAGCGGCGGACGTCGCCGGTCGCCCCATCGCCGTCGCCGGCGATGACCTCGATCGCGATGTTGGAGAGCTGGAACCAGGCGTGGCGCGCCCCTTCGAGCCGGCCGGTCCAGCTCGGCGCACGGCCGAAGAGGGCGCTGAAACGCGTGATCGCCGCGTCGAGATCGCGAACGATAACAGGCGCATGGTCGAAACCGGTGATCATGCGTCGAGCAGTTCGCGGACGTCGGTGATATGACCGGTTATAGCGGCGGCGGCCGCCATCATCGGGCTCATCAGATGTGTTCGGCCCCCGCGGCCCTGACGGCCCTCGAAATTGCGGTTCGAGGTCGAGGCGCAACGCTCGCCGGGCCCGAGCTTGTCCGGATTCATCGCCAGGCACATCGAGCAGCCCGGCTCGCGCCAGTCGAAGCCGGCGGCGCGGAAGATCTCATCGAGTCCTTCGGACTCCGCCTGCTCCTTCACCAGCCCGGAGCCCGGAACGACCATGGCGGCCACGCCGGCGGCCACCTTGCGGCCCTTGGCGATCGCCGCGGCGGCGCGCAGGTCCTCGATCCGGCTGTTGGTGCACGAGCCGATGAACACGCGGTCGACCTTCGCCGCGGTGATCGGCTGGCCAGGCTCGAGGCCCATGTAGTCGAGCGCGCGGCGCACGTGCGCGGCCTTGTCGCCCTCGAACGCCGCGGGATCGGGAACGACGCCATCGATGGCGATGACGTCCTCGGGGCTCGTGCCCCAGGTGACGGTGGGCTTGAGCGCGGAGACGTCGATGCGTTCCTCGCGGTCGAAACGCGCGTCCGGATCGGAGTGAAGCTGCTTCCACTGGTCGAGCGCCATCGCCCAGCCGCCGCCCTTCGGCGACGAGACGCGGCCGGCGAGGTAGGCGAAGGTGGTCGCATCCGGCGCGATGAGGCCAGCCCGCGCGCCGCCTTCGATCGAAAGATTGCAGAGCGTCATCCGCCCTTCCATCGAGAGCGCCTCGATCGCCGGCCCGGCGTATTCGATCACGTAGCCGGTCCCGCCCGCGGCGCCGATGCGGCCGATCATGGCCAGCGCATAGTCCTTTGCGCCGACGCCTGGCTGCGGAACACCGTCGAACCACACGCGCATGTTCTTCGACTTGCGCTGGCGCAGGGTCTGGGTCGCCAGCACGTGCTCGACCTCGCTGGTGCCGATGCCGTGCGCCAGCGCCCCGAAGGCGCCGTGGGTCGAGGTGTGGCTGTCGCCGCAGACGATGACCATCCCCGGCTGGGTCCGGCCCTGTTCCGGCCCCACCACGTGCACGATGCCGTTGCGGATGTCCGCCATTGGGAAGAACTCGATCCCCGCATCGGCGACGTTCTTGGCCAGGGTCGTCAGCTGCAGCCTGGCCTCGTCGTCTTCGACGGCCTCGACTCCCCTGGCCTGCCCCTTGGTCGGCACGTTGTGGTCGGCGACCGCCAGCACGAGGTCGGGCCGTCGCACACGGCGGCGCGCGACCCGCAAGCCTTCGAAGGCCTGCGGACTGGTCACCTCGTGGATGAGATGCAGGTCGACATAGAGGATCGCCTCGCCGTTCGGCTCCTGGGCGACCAGGTGAGCGTCCCAGATCTTGTCGTAGAGGGTCTTTGCGGCCATCGCCGGCGATGTAATGGCTCGACCCCAGGGGCGTCCAGGCCGGACGCCCCTTCCGCGCGCCGGCTCATGCGGCCGGGCAGGCCAGCCCCGCGGCGGGATCCGGCGCCGCATCCAACGCGACGCCCAGCTCCTCGAGGGCGGCGCTGACGGCGGCGTCCAGCGGCGTGTGCGGCTCGCCGCCCAGGAACGCAACCAGCTTGGCGTTCGCTAGGCCGATCGGCTTTTGCTGCAGGTAGCGCATCTCGGCGAGTTCGCGGAACAGCTCGACGAGCGGGGCCAGCGCATAGACGAGGAGCCAGGGGAACGGGCGCACCGGCAGCTTCGCCTGGCCGGTGACGCGGCGGACAGAGGCGATGATCTCGTCCGAGCGATCGAGCCAATGGCCGCGGAAGTGGAACACGGCGAAATCGTCCAGCTCGGCCTCGCGCTCCAGCAGGCGCGCCGTGGTCTCGGCCAGATCCGGGAGGTAGGCCCACAGGTGGCCGACGGCGGCGGGACCGGCCCTGAACATCGAACGGACGCGGCCGTTCGAGCGGTTGGTGATCCACGAGAGACCCGAGAAGAAGTCGCCGGCGCGGACGATGAGCACCTTGGCGCCCTGCATCGTCGACTCGCGCAGAAGCCGCTCCATCTCGACGCGGATCTTGCCCTTGCGGGTGACCGGTTGCTGCGGCGCGTCCTCGCCGATCGCGGGGCCCGCGTCCGGCGCGTAG
>DATGIN010000051.1:0-23962 GCA_035295705.1 Caulobacteraceae bacterium | reverse complement strand
CCTGGCGGCGCCTTGGTCGTGAACATCGGCGCAGACTACAACGACGCGAGCTGGGCTCTCTGGAGCGGCAAGGGTCGCCGCGCGCTGCCGCAGCCGTGGCCGGAAACGGCGTCCCGCCAGACCGCGTCCGACGGAAGCGAGCACGCCGCCCGCTTCCGCATGGTTGACGTCGATCCCCTCGGGCAGACCTACACCCGCGAGGTTCGCCTGGAGAAATGGTCGGGGGGCGAGCGGGTGGCGCACGAGGAGTACACGCTTCGCGGCAACCTCTACCTCGCCTGCGAAGTCCGCCTCATGCTCGAGGTGGCGGGCTTCAGCCAGATCGCGTTGCAGGGCGACTACGCCGATGCGCCGGCTACCCCCGAGAGCACAGAGCTGGTGTTCACGGCGCAGGCCTAACGGCTGGCTCCCAACTCCGATCTCGCCAGGAGGATCGGGCGAATCTAGGGTGCAGCTTGCCAGGCCAGGGGAGGCCTTCGATGGACAAGCCCGCCTCCGACACCGAGCTCACCGCGATCGTCATCGCGCTCGAGCCTGACGAGGTCATGGCCGCCCGCGCCCGCGCCGCCAACGCTATGCTGCGCGCGGGATACCCGGCGGGCTTTCCGCTCGACGGCGGCCACCCGCCGCACATCTCGATCTACGCCGGCTTCGTGTTCACCGCCGACTTGCCCAAGGTCTACGCAGCGACCGGCGCCGTGCTGGCGAACGAGCCCTACACCAGCTGGCGCCTGACAGCGTTCGGCTATCACTACATCCCGCTCAGCCCGAGCCCCACCGGCCTCGCCGGCATCCTCATCCAGCCGACGCTGGGCCTCATCCGCATGCAGCAGGACATGATCGACGCCGCCGGGCCCTACACCCGCAAGACCGCGACGGCCGCGGCTTTCCATACAACCGCGGCCGAGCCGGACATCCACCCGGCGGTGATCGAATACGTGACCAGCTTCGCCGACCACACCGGCAAGAACTTCAACCCGCACGTCAGCGTCGGCGTGGGGACGAAGAGCTTTCTCGACGCCCTGCTGGCCGAGCCGTTCGACGGCTTCACGTTCTCGCCCGCCTCCGCCTCCGTCTATCAGATCGGCGACTATGGCGCCGCGCGGCGGGAGCTGAAGGCGTTGCCGACGGCCTAGGCCGCGTCCGCCAGCTCGCCGGCGACTTCGACGCGGGCCGGCTGTTCGGGACTGAGCCAGCGATAGGCGAACCCGCCTGCCGCGCCGCCAACCAGCGGCGCCAGCCAGAACAGCCACAGCTGCTGCAGCGCCCATCCGCCTTCGAAGATCGCCACGCCGGTGCTGCGCGCAGGGTTCACCGAGGTGTTGGTGACCGGGATGCTGATGAGGTGGATCAGCGTCAGGCAAAGCCCGATCGCGAGCGGCGCAAACCCCCGCGGGGCCGCGCCGTGGGTCACGCCCATGATCACGAAGATGAAGGTGAAGGTCATGACGATCTCGCTGACCAGGCACGCGCCCAGCGAATAGCCGCCGGGCGAGTGCGCGCCGTAGCCGTTGCTGGCGAAGCCGCCGGCGAGGCTGAAGCCCGTTTTGCCGCTGGCGATCAGATAGAGGATCGCCGCTCCGGCGAGCCCGCCCAGCACCTGGGCGGCGATGTAGGGCGGCAGCTCCTGCGCGCGGAACCGGCCGCCCGCCCACAGGCCGAGCGACACGGCCGGATTGAGGTGGGCGCCGGACACGTGGCCGATCGCGTAGGCCATGGTGAGCACGGTCAGCCCGAACGCCAGCGAGACGCCGACGAAGCCGATCCCGAGTTGAGGAAAGGCGGCCGCCAGCACCGCCGCGCCGCAGCCGCCCAGGACGAGCCAGGCGGTTCCAATGAACTCAGCCACGATTTTCTTGATCATGTTCGCCTCCCCGCGAAGGGACGGACGGTAGTCCTCTCGCGGCCGGGCGCAATCAGTCGGTGAAGACGACGGTCTTGCGGCCGTTCAGCAGCACACGATCCTCGAGCGTCCAGCGCAACGCGCGCGCCAGCACCCGGCGCTCGATGTCGCGTCCCTTGCGGATCAGGGCGTCCGGGGAGTCGCGGTGGCTGATGCGCTCGACGTCCTGTTCGATGATCGGACCCTCGTCGAGGTCGGCGGTCACGAAGTGCGCGGTCGCGCCGATCAGCTTCACCCCGCGCGCGTGCGCCTGGTGATACGGGCGCGCGCCCTTGAAGCCGGGCAGGAACGAATGGTGGATGTTGATGCAGCGTCCGGCGAGCCTGGCGGCCAGCCCGTCTGACAGGATCTGCATGTAGCGGGCGAGGACGACGAGGTCGGTGCGGCTCGCTTCGATCAGGCTCCAGAGCCGCGCTTCCTGTTCGGCTCGGTTGTCCGGACCCACCGGAAGGTGGTGGAACGCGATCCCCTGAAGGTCGGTGTGCGGGAACTGCCTCTGCGAGTGATTGGAGACGACGGCGCTGATCTCCATGGGCAGCTCGCCCTGCCGCCAGCGCCAGATGAGGTCGGCGAGGCAGTGGTCGGCCTGCGACGCCAGGATCATGACCCTGCGGACCTGGGCCGGATCCCTCAGCGTCCACGTCATGCCAAGCGAGGCGGCGAGGCCCTGCAGCTGGTCCTCGAGCGCGGCGCCGGTCGCCGGCCCTGGATCGAACACCACGCGCATGAAGAACTGGCCGGTCTCGGGATCGTCGTACTGCTGGGCGTCGAGGATGTTGGCGGCCGCGTCGAACAAAAGGCCGGAGACGCGCGCGACGATGCCTGTGCGGTCCGGACAGGAAAGGGTCAGAATCATTTGCGGCCCCTCGAGGCGCCAGTCGGGCCGTCCGCTTCAGCCCAGACCGAGCTTCTGGGCAAGGCCGATCCGTTGCAATTTCCCGGTCGCGCCTTTTGGGATCTCATCCATGAACAGGACCTTGCGCGGCGCCTTGAAGTCGGCGGCGCGCGCGGCGACGAAGTCGCGCAGCTCCCGCTCGCTGGCCTTGCGGCCCTCGCGCAGCACCACCACCGCGCCCACGTCCTCGCCGAGCGAAGGGTGCGGGATGGCGAAGGTGACCACCTGTTGCACGGCCGGGTGATCCATCAGGATCTCGTCGACCTCGCGCGGCGAGATCTTTTCGCCGCCTCTGTTGATGATCTCCTTCAGCCGCCCGGTGATCGTGACGTAGCCCTCGTCGTCGATCACCCCTTGGTCGCCGGTGCGGAACCAGCCTTGCGTGAAAGCCTCGCCGTTGGCTTTCGGATTGTTCGCATAGCCCGGCGTGACGTTCTCGCCGCGGATCGCGATCTCGCCGGTCGCACCCGGGGGCAAAAGGGCGCCCGCCTCGTCGAGGATCGCGACCTCGGGGCCGGCGGCCAGGCCTACCGTGCCGACCTTCCGCTTGCCCGGCGGCAGGGGATTGCTGGCCATCTGGTGCGCCGCCTCGGTCATGCCGTACGCCTCGACCACCGGCGCGGTGAAGGTCGCCTCCAGCTCGTGCAGCACCTGCGGCGGCAGCGAGGAAGAGGACGAGCGGATGAACCGAAGCGGATTGGCCGCGATCACGTCGCCATTGTGGCGCGCGCGGCCGAGGATGGCCTGATGCATCGTCGGCACGGCCGTGTACCACGTGGGGCGCGCTTCCTGCATCCAGGCGAAGAACCTCAGGGCGTTGAACCCCGGCGTGCAGAACACCGACCCTCCCGCCGAAAGCGGCGCCGAGACGGCTGCGATCAGGCCGTGGATGTGGAACAGCGGCATGATGACCAGCCCGCGGTCCTTCGGCGTGAGCGCAAGCGTGCGCGCGACGTTGCGCGCCGAGGCGCAGATGTTGCGGTGGGTGAGCGGCACGATCTTCGGCCGCGATGTCGTCCCGGACGTATGCAGCACCAGCGCGACATCGTCGGGCGTCGAGGCCAGAGACTCGCCGGCCGCCGACGGCGCGCCGGCTCCCGACAGGGTGAAACTGCCCGCGCCGCGCTCGGGCGTCGGACGCAGCCGCACAAGCTCGACGCCCAGCCGCTCCGCCACGCCGACGGCGGGCGAGGCGCTGCCCTCTTCGACGATCAGGCACCTGGCCTGAAGGTCGCTCAGGTAGAACTCGAACTCCTCGGCGCGATAGGCCGGGTTGAGCGGCGCCGAGGCGCAGGCCGACGCGACGCCAAGGAAGCTGACCGCCATCTCCGGCCCGTTCGGCAGCACGATGGCGACCCGATCGTTCGGCGCCACGCCCAGCCCGCGCAGCGCCGCCGTCGTCGTCGCGATCTGCGCGTGCAGACCCCCGTAGCTCAGGTCGGCGGCGCCCGGCGCGGACACCGCGACGGCCGCGTCATCGCCCGCCGGCAGCCGCCCGATGGTGGTTGGCGCGTCAGCCATGGGCGCTTCCTATACTAGGCCGGCCGAATCTCCAGGCGCCCTCCCCGATCCGACAGCGTCTTGCCGAGCAGCTCGACGACCGCGTGCACCGCATCGATGTGCGGCGTCGGCGTATCCGTCAGCCGCGCCATCTCGACGACGGCGCCGATCAGCGCGGCCAGCTCCAGCGGCCGTCCGGCCTCGACGTCCTGCAGCATGGAGGTCTTGTGCTCGCCCACGGCGGCCGCGCCGGCAATGCGCCTGTCGATGGTGATCCGGAAACGCACGCCGAGCTTCTCGGCGACGGCGCGCGCCTCTTCCATCATCGCCGCGGCGAGCGCGCGCGTGGGCTCGAACCCCGCGATGCCCGCCAGTGTCGCATGGCTCAAGGCGCTGATGGGGTTGAACGCCAGATTGCCCCACAGCTTCAGCCATATCTCCGCTCTGAGATCGCTCGACACCGGCGCCTTGAACCCGGCCGCGGTCAGCGCAGCGGACAGGCGCTCGACCCGCTCGCTCTTCGAGCCGTCAGGCTCGCCGAGGCTGAAGCGGTTGCCCTCGATCACCCTGACCACGCCCGGCGCGACGAGCTCCGAGGCGGGATAGACCACCGCGCCGACGATGCGCTCGTTTTCGATGTTCGCGGCCGCCGCGCCGTCCGGATCGACGGCGTGCACCGGCCGGCCTTCGTAAGGACCGGCGAGCTTGTAGAAGTACCACCAGGGCAGGCCGTTCTGCAGCGTGACCACCGTACTGTCCGCCGCGAACAGGCGGCGAAGGTCCTTCGCCAGCGGCCCGACCTGATGCGCCTTCACCGCCAGAAGCACGGCGTCGAACGTCCCGCAGGCGTCGAGGGGCTCCGCCTTGGCCTCAGAAGCGACGCGCTCGGTCCCATCCTCCTCGATCAGCTTGAAACCGCTCTTCCGGATCGCCGCGAGGTTCGCGCCCCGCGCGACGAAGGTGACGTCCTCGCCGGCGAGCGCCAGCCGCGCGCCAAGATATCCCCCCACCGACCCCGCCCCCACGACCGCGATCTTCACCTAGGGCCTGCTCCAAGGTCGCCGCCTGCCGCCCGAAGCCGAAGGCCCGGACGGCGGAGCGGGTGGTCGGTCGTCCTGCGTTGACAGATTCCCAAAGGTCCACGCGGCGCAAGGGAGCCTGTCGCCGTTATCTGTCTAACCGGCCTCCGTTGGAAGGGTCGCAAGCGGCCGGGGCGGGACGAGGCCCCGGCCGTCGCCAGCCGCATCCAGAGTTGGACGCGGCGGGGAGCCTAGTGCCGGACCGACATGGCGTCGGCGGTCACCGTGTTGCGAGTCCGCTTGTGGGTCTTGCCTTTGGTGGAGGCCATGCGGTGGGTGGTGCTCATCGCCCCGGTGGACATGCTGTCGTGCGATGACATGGCGCCGGTGCTCATCGACCCGGTGGACATGCTGTCGTGCGACGACATGGCGCCGGCGCTCATCGACCCGGTGGACATGCTGTCCTGGGCGCCCATCGCGCCGGTGCTCATCGGAGCCCCGTTGTCGGACTGCGCGAGACTTGCGCCGCCGAGCGCAAGGCTCGCGATAAGAGCGGCGCCCGCCGCCGTGAAGATCGTTTTCATGCTGGAGGTCCTTCTGATGGTGCGGTCGCAGGCGCGACCTGGCTCATCCCGTTGGTGGGATTGGTGTCGTCGGGGCGGCGAGGAAGGTTAGTCGTGCGCCGCCGCGAGGATCGGGCCGCCGGGTCCGTCCTCGATCAGGACGGCGGTCTTCAGGCCGGGCCGGGCGGCGGGCGGGAGCGCGTAGGTGCGGACGCCGCCGTCCCAGGCGCCGAGGCCCACGACCTGACGCACGACATTCTTGTGCGGAAGCGTGAGCCCGCCGTTTTCTCCGCGGCGGATCGGCACCTGGATGATGTTGGGATCGTATCGGACCAGAAGGACCAGCCCACGCTGCGCCGGGCCGCTCGCCGTCACGCGATCTCTTTCGATCTTCAGCTCCGGCCCGGCGACGCCTCGGTCGGCGCGCCGGATGAGATCCTCGAGCTCGGAGCGGTTCGAGCCGACGACGTCCGACCGGCCGTTAACGACCACCTCGGGCGTAGCGACCTCGCGCCGATGGAATGCGCGGGCATAGTCCCATTGCCGAGCGGTAAAAGCTGGACTGCCGAAGGTGTCCTTCCAGCCGAGGTTGTCCCAGTAGGTCACCTGCCACGAGAGAGCGAGGATGTCGGGGCGATCGGCGATCGCCAGCACGTTGGCGTTGGCCGGCGGGCAGGACGAGCAACCTTGGCTCTGGAACAACTCGACGACCGTGGGGTGCTTTGCATCGGCGGCGAGAGCGACGGAGGGCGCAGTCACGAGAGCGAGAGCGGCCAGCGCGGCGCGGGCTTGGACGTCTGGGCGGGCCCCGCGCGGCGCGTGGGAACAGCGCTTCATTGTGTCACCTCTCCTCCGAGCGCCGGGAGCGGCGGGCGGGGTCACACGTGAGTTCGCTGTTGGCTTGGAGCGGTTACAGGACCGGGGCGGAATTCCGTTTGCGACGCGGGCTAGATGCCGGCGTACCAGTCGTAGCCGCGATCCTCCCAGTAGCCGCCGCGACCCGCGCCGATCCCGGCCAGGGTGTCGGTGAGCTGCACGCGCTGGACATATTTCGCGTGCTTGTAGCCGAGCAGCCGTTCGACCCGCAGGCGCAGCGGCGCTCCGTGGGCGATATCGAGCGGGCGCCCATTCATCGCATAGGCGATGATGGTCTGCTGATGGAATGCGTCGACGAGGCCAATGCTCTCGTAGTATCGCCCGGGCGCTTGCTGACCGCCCTTGTCGGGCTCGCCGTCGAGATCGTCCGCGCAATGGAACACGGCGTACTTTGCGCCCGGCGCAACGCCCGCCGCCTTCAGCAGGAGTCCCAGGGGCACGCCGGTCCACTGTCCGATGGCGCTCCAGCCTTCGACGCAGTCGTGACGCGTGATCTGGGTGCGCGAGGGCAGCCGTCTGAGCTCGGCGAGAGAGAGCGACATGGGCCGGGCCACCATCCCGTCGATGCGCAAGGTCCAGTTGGCGAACGCATCGGCCGCGGCGCGCGCGTAATCGTCGCCGCCCGGGTTGATGGTGCCGTTGGCCTTGAACACCGGCGACAGGTCGGAGAGCCGATACTCCTTGGCCATCGCCCCATCGCTGAGCAGGAAGCGCTGGGTATGCAGCGTCCATGACTGGGCAACGTCGGAGACGCGGCGGAAGGCCTCGCTTCCCGTCAGTTGATCGGCGCCGAAGATGCGGGCGCATCCGCCCAGCAACACGCCAGAGCCAGTCAGGGCGCCGAAAAGGGCCGTCCGCCTCGAGACCGCGGACACCTTAGTCGTGCTCCTTGGGAACGGCGTAGTGACCGGTAAGCATCGAGCGGACTTCGTTGAACGGGCCGGCGAGCACGACCTCGGCGAGGTGAACGGCGACGAACAGGACGACCATCGAGGCGAAGACGAAGTGCAGCGTGCGCGCCGATTGGCGTCCGCCCAGCAGGTCGATCAGCCAGGGCGCGAAGGCGTCGATGCCGGGCGACAGGGCGAGCCCGGTCACGAGCATGCCGCCGATGAGCGCGATGACGCCGAGGTAGGCCAGGCGTTGCAGCACGTTGTAACGCTTGGCGGCCTCGCCGGTCGGATGCCGCAGGCGGAGGTGGTCGAGTATCGAGCGAGGAATGGCCTTCAAGTCGGCTCTGGTAGGCCAAAGGTCGCGCCGCGCGTGGCCGCTGGCCAACGACCAGGCGAGATAGATCATGCCGTTGGCGACCAGCACCCAAGCGAAGAGGAAGTGCCAATGCCGCGCGTCGGCAAGATCCTGAAAGCTTGGAATGGTGATCCAGGCGGGCCAGGCCCTTGCGGTCCATTCGCCGGCCTCCTTCGACCAGCCGGCAACGCCGGTGGTGTCGAACGTCAGCGCGCCGAGCTGGGTCACGCCCCGAACGGCGCCGTGCGCCGATTGCGCGTAGACGGACAGCAGCGGGTGGTCATATTCGTCGCCGCGCGCGCCCCAATAGAGCCTTGGGTGGGCGTTGAAGATGTTGAGGCCGGTGCCGACCATCAGAAAGATGGTCAGCGCGTTCACCCAATGGGTCAGCCGCACAAGGACGGTATGGCGATAGATCACCTCCCTGTTCTGGCGACGCTTAGAGCGCGGGCCTGTCACGCCGGAGGTCGGGTTGACCAGCGCGGATCGAGTGGCGGCCGAGGCTTTGGCGCCCATGATTTCATCTCCTCGCGGCCGGAGCGGAGCGACGCCCGCAGCTCGGGAATTGCCGGGTTGTCCCCGAGTTCGCCCGTGAGCCGCCGCGGTTACGCCGGACCCGGTGTTTGTGTGCCCGGCTGCCAGGCGAGAGCGCGCGTAACCACGTCCGCCGCCGCGCGAACTCACTCGCGAAGGTGAGCCTTTCCGAGCCAGAGCTGAAGGCGCTGATGCTGCGCTCGCTGGCCGGCGACGCCGCCGCCTACCGGCGTCTGCTCGCTGGCTTGCGCGAGCGGCTGGACGTGTATTTCCGCCAGCGCCTGCGATCAGACCCGGCGCAGGCGGAGGATCTGGTGCAGGAGACGCTGATGGCGGTGCATGCGAAGCGAGCGACCTTCGACACGAACCAGCTCGTCACCGCCTGGACCTACGCGATCGCGCGCTACAAGCTGATCGACCACATGCGCCGCTCGGGCCGGCGCCGCTTCACGCCCATTGACGAGGAGCATGATCTCGCCGCCGAGGACGAGAGCGCCGCCGCCGACGCGCGACTCGACCTGACGCGTGGCCTGACCGGACTATCCGCGCACGCTCGCGATCTGGTCGTCAGCGTTAAGCTGCGTGGGGAGCCTATCGCCGATGTCGCGCGGCGCACGGGCGCGAGCGAAGGCGCAGTGAAGGTAACGGTCCACCGCGGCTTCATGAAGCTCGCCGCCCGCCTACGTGGCAGAGGAGACGGCAAGTGAGCGAGGACCTCATTGCCCGCCTCTCGCAGGATCTTCGGCCGCCGCCGAGATTCGTGGTGGCGCGACGCCTTCTGGTCGGAGCGATCCTGGGTCTGCTGGTCTCGGCGGCGCTCGTGGCTGCGATCGTCGGCGTGCGGCCGGACATCGGCCAAGCCGTTGGGAAGACTATGTTCTGGGGGAAGCTCGTCTACGCATTGGCGCTCGCAGCGATGGCGCTCTGGGCTTGCGAGCGGTTGGCGCGCCCGGCTGGCGACGCGCGCGGACGGATCGGCTGGCTATTCGCGCCAGTGCTGGCGTTGGCGGCCGCTGCCGGTTGGCAGTTCGCCCACGCTCCAGCGGCCGCCCGGGCGCCGATGTTGATGGGGCATTCGGCAAGCGTTTGCCCCTGGCTCATCCTCGCGTTCTCGCTCCCGCCGCTGGGCGGCCTGGTCTGGGCGGTGCGCGGGCTGGCGCCGACGCGGCTTCGGCTTGCCGGCCTCATGGTCGGCCTCGCGGCCGGCGGGGCGGGCGCCGCCGCCTATGCCCTGCACTGCGACGAGATGGCCGCGCCGTTCCTGGTGGCTTGGTACACGCTGGGCGTCGCAGCGGCCGGCGTCGTAGGCTGGAGCCTTGGCCCGCGCGTCTTGCGCTGGTGACCAGGCGCGGTTTCCCTCGGCCGACGCCGGTCGATCGCGCCGGAGAGGCTGAGGTCCCGTGGGCCGAACCGCGTGGTCTGGCCCAGCACGCCGAGACGATCAGGTCGGCAGGCCAACGTGGTGCATAAGAGCGCTGAATCGCGGATCAGAGCGCAGCGGGTCCCACGCCGGGCGGACCAGAATGGATGGGTTGAAGTGGGCGGCATAGGCCTTGTCCAGCCAGGCCATGGCCGTGTCGCGATCGCCGAGACCCACGTAGACCAAGGCGATATTCGCATCGATGGCCGGGCTTTTGTTCGCGCGTTCCTCCATGTCGGCGACGATTGCCTTCGCGTCGGCCGCATGGCCGGATCGGGCATCGGCATACGCGAGATACGAATCGAAAACGCCGCTGTGACCACCGAGCGCGATGGCCTGCTCGACGGCCGCGACAGCATCGCTGTACCGCCCTTCCTGCGTGTAGGCTTGCGCCAACTGGCCGTAGGCGACGGCGAAGTTGGGGTCGATGCGCAGCGTCTTCTGACTCTGCTGCACGGAGTCGCCGTACCGGCGGTCGACGCACAGCGCATCCGCCAGGTCGGCGCCTATGATGAGCGACATCGGGTCGAGGCTCTCCGCGACCCGTAGCTGGGCGATGCCCTGGTCGGTGCGCCCTGTCTCGATCAGGTGCCAACCATACCACTGGTGCGCCGTGGGATAGTTCGGATTGAGCTGGATCGCGCGCAGGTACTCCTTCTCCGCCGCGGCCCAATTCCACGCGTAGAGGTCGAGCGCGAGAGCCAACGACGTGTGAGCCTCGCTGAGGGTCTCGTTCAGCGCGAGCGCTTTGCCGGCCGCGGCTTTTGCCTCCTCGAACGCATCCTTCGGGGGAATGATTCCGTATTCCCAGTCGCCCGCCAGGGCATAGGCGTCGGCCATGCCGGCGTAGGCCTCGGCGAAGTCGGGATCGATCACCGTGGCGTGGCTGAAATAGATAATCGCGGTCCGGAGGCCGTCACCGGTCCGTTTGTCGAGAAAGGAACGCGCCTTGAGGTAGTCGTCGAAGGCCACCGGATCGACCGTGACAGCCATCTGCTGGACGGCCTCAGGCGGCAGCCCCAACGTGGCCCTGACCTGCTCAGCTATGTCGCGCGCAAGGGTGTCCTGCAGGGTCAGGGTATCGCTTACATTTCCGGCATAGCTCTGGCTCCACAGCCGCTGGTCCGTCGCCGCCCGGATCAAATCGACGTTGATCCGAACGCGGTCGCCGGAGCGCACGACGCTTCCCTCCACGACCGCGTCCACGTGCAGGGCGTGGGCGATGTCGGGCAGCGACTCGCGCGAGCCCTTGTAGGCCATGGCCGAGGTGCGCGAGATGACGCGCAGATTGCCGACCTGGCCCAAGCGCGAGGTCAGCTCGTCCGTGACGCCGTCGGCGAAATAGTCCTGGCCCGCGTCGCCGGAGAAATTCGCCAGCGGCAGCACCGCCAGCGAGCGGATGGCGTTGTCCGCCCGGGGCGCGGGGCGCAGCGTCCAAGCAAGACCGCCGGCCAGCAACAAGGCGGCGGCCGCCGCCAGAGCCCAACCTGCGATCGTCGGCCGCAACCGTGCCCAAGAGGCTCCGCGGGGCGCTTCAGCCGGCGGCGGGCTGTCCGCCTGGGCGGCGGGCGGTGCGACTACGGCGACGTCGCCGATGAACCGGTAGCCTCGACGCGCCACGGTCTCGACAAATCGAGGGCTCCTCGCGGAATCCGCGAGGACCTCGCGGATCTTGCTCACCGCCTTGTTGAGTCCATGGTCGAAGTCGATGGTCGTGTCCGGCCAAAGACGGCTACGCAGCTCCTCGCGCGTTACGAGCTCGCCCGGCCTCTGCAACAGCATCACGAGCAGGTTGAAAGGCTGCTCTTGCAGCCGCACACGCCTGCCTCGGCGGGTGAACTCGCCGGACTGGAGGTCGGCTTCGAACACCCCAAACCGCAGTCGGCCGGGAGCGCGATCAGGATCCGGCAAGGCTAACTCCCCGCCGCCATTATAACCTTCAGCCAGCCCCCCTCATAGCGAGGGGATGATACCGCTTAACCCATTATTTCTAAATTGATTTCCAGGGGAGAAGTTGGGCCTCGCAAAGGAGCGCCCGTCCATTGTGTGTCGGCGTTCGTCGATGGCACATCTGCGGCGACGTCGGGCGGAACACAACAGAAAATGGTGATGGCGGCGACCCAGAGCGGGGCGGAAAGCGGCGCGCCCTCGTTTCGCGCGCTCGTCGGCCCCCACATCGACGCAGCCTATAATCTGGCGCGCTACATCATCCTCGACGCCGTCGCCGCCGAGGATGTCACGCAAGACGCTCTGCTCAGGGCGTACCGCGGCCTGGGCCGACGGCATGGCCCGGCCGTCAAGCCATGGCTGTTGGCCATCGTCCGCAATGCATGCATCGACTATCTGCGCAAAAACCAAGGCTGGCGAGCGCTCGCCCCGCTCGGTCTCGACGCCGTCGAGGACACCGTCGCCGACCCCGAAGTCGATGATCCCGAAGCTGTCGCGATCCGCCGAAGCGACGGCGCGGCAGTGCGCAGGGCGCTCGAGACTCTCTCGCCGTGCTTTCGCGAGGCGTTGGTGTTGCGCGAGCTGGAAGAGCTCTCGTACGAGGAGATCGCCGCCGTCACCGCCGTCCCGATCGGAACGGTCATGTCTCGTCTGAGCCGCGCCCGTGCGCAGCTTCGAGAAGCGTTTCCACGCCCATGACGCCAGCGTGGGGCGAGCCGGCGCTTGGGCGTGCCGGCGGGCCGCCGGCTTCAGCCGGAACGGCGTTCCGAAACCTTCGCCCCCTCGACCACCATGTCGCCACTGACCTGCGGCGATTTGGGGTCTGCCCGCCGGCCGCGTCGAAGGCGCAACATCGACCGACGGGTGTCGTCCTGCGGGGCGAAGCTGTGGCGCCAGGGGCCAGAGCGCCCACAGGACGGTCGGCCCTCTCGATCGCACCCCGAAGCTATGAGGCAGCCGGCGCGGACCTGTTCCGGCCTGCCCCGATGGAGCGAGCGCGGAAGCGCACCAAGACCTCGACTTGGTTCGGGGCTGCATCCAGGGCATGGCGGATTATCGCCAGCAGCGTCGCCGGCGAGACGTGAAGGTCGACGGTCTGGGCTGGCTCCTCGTAGACGAGATGAGCATGGGGCTCAGGCACGGTGTCGAAGACCGACTCGGCTGTTGCGGTCGGCAACCGGCTTATCAGCCGGTGTTGTGCGAGCGCCTCCAGGTGTCGCGCCAGGGCCGGCGGCGCAATCGGCAGCTTGGCCTTTCCCGCGATTTCCACCACCTCCGCCAGGGTGAGATGAGTCTCTTGCTCGTCACGAAGCAGTGCGAGCAACCGAGCCAGCGCCTGCCGGGCGGGCAGCCCGGCTTCGCGCAGCTCCGCAAGACATGCCTTCTCGCCGGCGTTCAGCAAGCGGCGCTCTCCCTGGGGCAGACGCGCTCAGCCGGTCCGGAGGTCGCGCAGTCGAAAGGCCGCCGCACCGCGCGCTCCCCAGAAGTGCTGGGGGATTCAGGCGAGGTCGAAGCGATCGAGGTCGGCTACCTTCGCCCAGGCCGCAATGAAGGCGTCGACAAAAGCGCTTTGCGAGTCTGACTGAGCATAGAACTCAGCGAGAGCACGGAGCTGCGAGTTCGATCCGAAGATCAGGTCGGCCCGCGTCGCGGTCCACTTGAGCGCGCCGGTCGTGCGGTCACGGCCCTCGAACGTCTCTTCAGACTCGCTCGTCGCCGTCCACACCGTGTCCTTGTCGAGCAGGTTGACGAAGAAGTCGTTGCTCAGAGCGCCCGGCCGGTGGGTAAAGACCCCGTGCGGCGATTGATCCGTATTGGCGCCCAACACCCGCAGGCCGCCGACCAGCACTGTCATTTCTGGGGCGCTCAGCGTCAGCAGCTGAGCCCGGTCGACCAGCAGCTCCTCGGACGTCAACGGAGAGTCCGTCTCGAGGTAGTTGCGGAACCCGTCGGCCGTTGGCTCGAGGACGGAGAAGGACTCCACGTCGGTCTGCTCCTGCGAGGCATCCGCGCGGCCCAGCGTAACCGGGACCTCCCTGGCGCAGCCGGCCTCCTTGGCGGCCTGCTCCACGGCGGCCGCGCCGGCGAGCACGATCAGGTCGGCCAGCGACACTTTCTTGCCGCCGGTCTGGGCGGCGTTGAACGTCGCCTGGATCTCTTCCAACGTCGTCAATGCCGTCGCCAGCTGCGCGGGTTGGTTGACGGCCCAGTCCTTCTGCGGCGAGAGCCGTACGCGAGCGCCGTTCGCCCCGCCGCGTTTGTCCGAGCCTCTGAACGTCGAGGCGGAAGCCCAGGCGGTCGCCACGAGCTGCGACACGGTCAGGCCGGAAGCGAGTATCCGTCCCTTGAGGTCGGCAACGTCGTTCGCGTCGATCAGAGGGTGGCCGACGGCCGGCAAGGGGTCTTGCCAGATCAGCTCCTCCTGCGGAACCAGCGGGCCGCGGTAGCGCGCGAGCGGCCCCATATCGCGGTGGGTCAACTTGAACCAGGCGCGCGCGAAGGCGTCGGCGAACAGGTCGGGGTTTTCGTGGAAGCGCTTTGAGATCGGGCCGTAGATCGGATCGACCTTCAGCGCGATGTCGGTGGTCGCCATCATCGGTGCGTGACGGCGCGATGGATCGTGCGCGTCCGGCACGAGATTCCGCGCCGCCGCATCCTTCGGCGTCCACTGGTTGGCGCCGGCAGGGCTCTTGGTGAGCTCCCAGTCATGCCCGAACAAGGTGTCGAAGTAGCCGTTGTCCCAACGGATGGGATTGGGGGTCCAAGCCCCCTCCAGGCCGCTGGTGATGGCGTCCACGCCCTTCCCGCTGCCGAAGCTGTTCTTCCACCCCAGCCCTTGCTCGACGATGCTCGCCGCTTCCGGCTCGCGGCCGACGTTGGCCGTGTCACCCGCTCCATGCGCCTTGCCGAAGGTATGGCCGCCGGCGATCAGGGCGACAGTCTCCTCGTCGTTCATTGCCATGCGCGCGAAGGTCTCGCGGATGTCGCGCGCCGACGCCAACGGATCGGGTTTGCCGTTCGGACCCTCCGGATTGACGTAGATCAAGCCCATCTGAACAGCGGCCATCGGCTTGTCGAGCTGACGGTCGCCCTGGTAGCGCGCATCGCCCAGCCAGACGTCCTCGCTTCCCCAGTAGATGTCCTCCGCCGGCGCCCAGACATCCTCGCGGCCGAAGCCGAACCCGAACGTCTTGAAGCCCATGGTCTCCATGCCGACGTCGGCGGCGAGGATCATCAGGTCGGCCCAAGAGATTTTGTTGCCGTACTTTTGCTTGATCGGCCAGATGAGCCGGCGGGCCTTGTCCAGGTTGCCGTTGTCCGGCCAGCTGTTGAGGGGAGCGAAGCGCTGCGTGCCTGAGCCCGCGCCGCCGCGGCCGTCACCGATCCGATAGGTGCCGGCGCTGTGCCAAGCCATCCGCACGAAGAACGGACCGTAGTGGCCATAGTCGGCGGGCCACCAGTCCTGAGAATCCGTCATCAGCGCCGCGAGGTCCTTCTTCAGGCTCTCAACGTCCAGCGTCTCGATCTCTTTGGCGTAGCTGAACGCGGCAGCCATCGGACTCGACGCCGGCGTATGCTGATGGAGAATGGCCAGGTTCAGCTGGTTGGGCCACCAGTCGCGATTCGACCTGCCTCCGAAACTCGTGTGGCGCCTGGCGCCGTGGTTCACCGGGCAAGCCGAAATCGGCTCGTCGATCTGACTTCCGTCCATGATTGTCTCCGACTTGCTGGTTCGATCGATCCGCAAGACCCTGACGAGCTCCGGCCGGCGCCGGAGCGGCCCCAAGCCCGGCCGATCCCTGGGTGATCCCCTGTTGGTCGCCGAGGCTAGACGCTCAACCCAATAAATGGAAATGCATCTGGCCAATCGATCTGATAGTTATTGCCTATGACAAAGTTGCCAGGCGCCCTGAACATCCGCGATCTCCGCTACCTGCTCGCGCTGGCCGAGCATCAAAACTTTGGTCGGGCGGCCAAGGCGTGCGGCGTCACCCAGCCGACGCTCTCAGTTCAGGTGCGCAAACTCGAGGAGCAGCTCGGCGTTACGCTGTTCGAGCGCACCGGCAAGGGGGTCGCGTTGACGGCGGCGTGCGAAGGCATGCTCGACCATGCGCGGGCGGCCGTCGCGCAGGCGAACGCGATGCAGGCGGTGGCGGACAACCTTCGCGACCCCCTGGCGGGCCGCTTCAGCCTCGGCGTCATCCCCACGCTCGCGCCCTTCCTGCTGCCCCTCGTCTTTGCCCCCCTGCAAGAGGCTATGCCCGCGCTCGAGCTGGAGCCCTGGGAGGACCAGACAGCCGTACTGCTGGAGCGGCTAGCGGAGCATCACCTTGACGCCGCACTCTTGGCCACCGCGGTCGATGAGCCGGACATCGCCAGCCGGCCGCTCTTCGACGAGCCCTTCCTTGCCGCGCTGCCGCCAGATCACCCCCTCGCGGAGCGCGATGTGATCGCGGAGGCGGAGCTGGAGCGAGACATCCTGGTGCTGGCGGACGGCCATTGCTTGCGCGACCAGGCCCTGGCGGCCTGCGGGTACGGCGGGGCCCTCGGTGGCGCGCTCCGTGCGGCAAGCCTTTCGACTCTGCTCCAAATGGTTGCCGCCGGCTACGGAACGACGCTCGTTCCCGGCCTTGCCGCCGGCGCCGCGCAGGACGCGGGGATCGTGCTGCGCCCGCTTGCGGCGCGGACAGGGCGGACGGTGCGCATCGCATGGCGGACGCACTTCCCGCGACGCGCGGTCGTGGACTGTGTTGGTGATGTCATCGCCGCGCGTCTGGCCGGCTTCGCGAACCAGACAGCCTCGGTAATGGTGTAGACGCGGCTAGTTCGAGCGCGAGCCGCGGACGATGCGTCATTCGCGGGTCCGCCAACAGCGGCCATGTGCATGAGGCAGGGCGCCGTCCTGTACACAGCTAGCACCGCTGAAAGCCGACCGACCGCCGCCGGGACGTGATCCGCCGGTCATTGGCCGCCCGGAATAAACTCGTTGGGGCCGGCGTCCCCGTCGCAGGACTCCACCGCAAATGGCCGAAGACGCCCCCGTGCCCCGCTCCCTTGACCCTGCTCATCGCCCTCTCGCCCCACTGACGCCCTTTCGACGCTGGTGGGGGGCCACACTCGCCGCGATGTCGGCGGCAAGCCTTGCCGGCAGCGCCATGGCCGCGCCGCAAACGTCCGGGAGCGCGTCCTCAGTTCAACTCTCTCGGATCGGACGGATCTGCGCGACGGTCATTCGGGTCGAACCGGGCGACCCTCATTATGTCGGCTGCGTCGAAAGCCTTTCGGACTCCTTAAGGCGCATCGGCGGCGCCGCGCGGGTGGACGCGGCCGGCGGCGACTATTGCTGGGGCCGAGGGGTCCGGTCCGACGGCGCCGATGCGCCGTTATGCGTTCTCTCTACGGACGGCCGGAGCATGTCTTCGAGGTCCTACTACTATGCGTCGAATGACGAGGTCCGCCGCCGGGCTCAGCTGTCGTGCGGCCTCCTGGGACTCGATCCGGCCAATTCGGCCTTCACGGGTTGCGCCGCGAGCCTGTCCGCCACCCTGGAAGAGATCGACCTGCCGCCCGCGGATTGACGACACGTGAGGGGAGCCCGGGACCTGTGGACACGCTCAGAACGTGGCCGTGACGGTTAGCCTGGCCGAGATCGGCTCCAGCGGGTGCACCTGGAATCCTGTGACACCCTCAGCCGGCTCGCCCGGCAGACGCGAGGTGTAGAAGAACGCGGCTGCATCGGCGCGGGTGTTGAACAGGTTATAGATGCTCAACTCGAGCTTGAGCTTCTCGCTGACCTTGTAGCCGGCCTCGACGTTGATCTCGCTGTAGCCCTTGTCCTGCGGGAACTGATCGCCATCGGCGATTGGATAGGGTCCGATCGCCCGCCACTGCAGGGCGCCGAACCAAGGGCCGAGGTTGTCGATCAGCAGTCCGAACGACCCGATGAAGGTCGGAGCCTCGGTGATGAACGGGCCGTCCAGTCCGAAGGCCGCCAGCTTCGCCGTCGAAGCGGTGTAGCGGGCCTTGGTGAACGCCAGGTCGGTGTTCAGCTCCATCCAGGGGAACGGCCGGTATTCGGCCGAGACCTCGACACCCTGCCGGCGGCTGGGAGCGGTGGCCTGGTCCTGCCCCTGATCCTCGTCGAACCTCAGCTCCGAGCTGAAGTCCTCCTGGAAGATGGCCACCTGTACCGAGAGTTTGGGGACGATGTCGGTCCGCAGCCCGACTTCCTCGCCCGTGGTCGGTGCGAGAAGCGGCGTCTTGCCGGCGAGCGCCGGGACGCCCTCGATCGGAACGGTGCCGAACACGCCGCGCACGTCGTCCGAGTGGAAGCCGCGCCCGGCGCTCAGGTAGATCTCCGTGTCCAGCCATGGGCCTAGGACGATGCTGCCCTTGGGCTGGAACAGGGCCTGCGACGTCGACCCACGAAAGCCGGTGGTAAGGCTGTGGTCGCTGGCCCAGAAGTTCTCCTCGCGCAGACCGACGACCGTTCGCAGCCAGCCGGTCCAGTGGACGGTGCTCTCGACGTAGGCGCCCAGGTCGTTCAGCCGCACGGCGTCCGCGTTGCACGCGCCGCCGACGGCCGGGACGGCCGTCGCGTTCGGCGATAGCGGCGCGTCGGGCGGCGGTGGGGGCGGCGTCACCCCCGGCGGAAACGGACCCTCGACCATGCAATAGTCGAGCACGCGGTCTCGGACAGTGTGCAGGCGGTCGACAATGACCTCGTCGTTGCGGTCTTGCACGCCGAAGACCGTCTCGGAGCGGACCGAGCCGATGCTGGCGTTCACGGTCAGCGCCGCCTCCCCGCCGACGACGGTGCGCGTCTCGTCCTGCTGCTCCTGGTCGCCGTTCACTGGGTCGTCCAGGAAATGGGTGAAGTTGCTGATCAGTGTCTCGCGGCTGTGGATGGCGTAGAGGCTGGACTTGAATCTCCAGTTCGCGCCCCCGGTCCAGGCTTGAGCCGAGGCGCTGTAGCGCTCGGTGCGGCCGCGGTCGGTGGGGTCGAGCACGCCAAAGCGCCCGATCAGGCCTGCCTGGATTGCCCGCAAAGGCTGGTCGGTCTCGCCCAACCCGGCGCTGTGGTCGTACATCCCGGTGAGGCTGAAGCCTGCCGCCGCGTCGCCATGGCTGAAGCGTGCGGTCAGATTCTCTCTGTTGTAGTCGCTCGGCGGGTCCCATGGCCCATCCAGGTGGTCGTATGCGGCCGCGGCCCAGATGCGGTCCTTGTCATCCAGCACGTACGTGCCGCCGGCGAAGATCTCGTCGTCGCCGAGCGTGCCGACGCTCGCCGAGACCTGATTGGGCAGCTGGTCGACCAGGCGGACCCGCGCGGAGCCGACGGCGCTGAAGTCGCCATTCGCCGCGAAATAAGGGCCCTTGGTGTAGTCGAGGCCGGCCACGATCTGCGGCATGAGGAACGTCTGATCGGAGTAGCCTTGGCCGTGCATGTTGGTGCCCTGATTCACCGGCATGCCGTCGACGAAACTGGCGAAGTCCGTGCCGTGGTCGACGTCGAACCCGCGCAGCTCGTACTGATTGGCCTTGCTCTCGCCCGAGTGCACCGTGACCACCAGGCCAGGCACCGTCTCGTAGATTTGGCCGATGCGGTAGATCGGCCGAAGGTCGACCTCCTTCTTGGTCACCGTACCTTGACTGGCGGTCTGGGCCTTGCCGAGCAGATCGATACGCGAGGCGGTCACCACGACCAGCGTCGTTGCGGCGTTTGTGTTGTCGGCGGCTTCGGCGGGGGCCGGATGGGCCAGCGCCGTAGCTAGGGCGATAAAGCTCGCGCCGAGAAGTTTTGTCGTAGGCATGTCGCACCCATGGGCTGCGGCCGCAAAGGGCCTACCCCGGCGAGTCGAAGACGCGCGCCGGCGTAGACTCGCCGGCGCTCGAACGGAGACGTCAGAGAATGCGAACGGGCGGAGCCTGCGACGGCGGCGGCGGCGCGGCCAAGCCGCGGCCGGGTGCAACGGCTGGTTGGGCGGCCGGCGGGCGCGAGCTCGGCCACGCGACCCGAGTCGCCGCCTGGGCCGCGATCGCCGGCGCCACGGCGACGCCATGGCCAACGCCCAAGCAGGGCGCATCGCCCGTTGACGGCTTGTGCCTGCGTGGTTGACCCGTCAGGTCAGCGATCGTGTGGGCCGGGCCGTGGCCGGTGCACATGACGATGGTTTCATGCCCGGCCTCGCGGCTGAACATGAATCCCTGCGGCGCCAAGCCCTGGACGGCGAGCGCAAGCAGCGCCAGACCGACGGCCCAACGCCGGACGGCCGGATTCCGCTGCTGCAGCCCTCGCATAGCGCCCATCCTACCGACTAGACGGTCGGACCGGTCGGAATATTCCGCCGTCGAACGACGGCGAAGCGTCACCCCGTGGACTTCGAACGAGCGTTCGCGGGAATAAGTGCTCCGCCAGGGCGTCTACCTCTCTCGAATCCAATCGAGAGATGAGCATGCCTTTGCGTCCATCCGGTCCCACGCTGCATGCGGCGCGCACCCACGATGTTGCTCCTGGGCCGGGCGCGCCAGGCGTTGAGCGCGGCGCGAGCGCTCCTGTAGCGCTGCTATCGCTCGCCACGGCGTCGCCTGCCCACGTACTGCCGCAGAGCGAAGCCGAGCGACTGGCGCGAGAGCTGTTCAGTGATCGTTACCCGCAATTCGAGCGCATGGCGCCGGTTTTCGCCTCCACCGGGATCCGGGCGCGGCAGATCGTGCGCCCCGTCGAATGGTACCTGCAGCCGCGCGACTGGCCGGAACGGGCCGAAGCCTACCTGGAGGGCGGGGTCGACCTGTTTGTCGACGCGGCGAGCCGGGCGCTCGACGACGCGCAGATCATGGGCGTCGAGGTCGACGCTGTCGTCACCATCTCGTCGACCGGGATCGCAACGCCCAGCCTCGACGCGCACGCCATGGATCGCCTGGGGCTGCGGCCCGACGCGGTTCGCCTCCCCGTCTTCGGGCTCGGATGCGCCGGCGGGGTGACGGGCCTTGGCCTGGCGGCGAAGTTGGCGAGAGCGACCCCTGGCGCGGTCGTCTTGGTCGTCGCGGTCGAACTGTGCAGCCTGGCCTTCCGACTCGATCGCCTGACCAAGGCGGATATCGTTGCAACGGCGCTCTTCGGCGACGGCGCGGCCGCCTGCATCCTTCGCGCCGGCGACGGCGGCTTCGCCCGTTTGACCGCCTCGGCGGAAAGGACCTGGCCCGGTACCTTGGACATCATGGGCTGGCGCGTGGATCCGACGGGCTTGGGAGTCATCTTCGCCAGGTCGATTCCCGCCTACGCTCGCGCCAACCTCGGGCCGGCGATGGAGGCCATGCTGTCGGAGCAGAGGCTGACCACGCGGGATGTGGACCGCTTCATCTGCCATCCCGGCGGGACGAAGGTCATCGAAGCCCTCGAGCATGCGCTTTCGATTGACCAGGGGAAGCTTGAGCATGAGCGCGACGTTCTCGCCGACCACGGCAACATGTCGTCGCCCACGGCCCTGTTCGTGCTCGAGCGCGCCCGCCGAGCCGGCCTCCAGCCCCTCAGCGTGTTGTCGGCTCTTGGTCCCGGATTCACCGCGAGCACGGTGACATTGCGCGCTGCATGACCCCTTCCGTCGGGGTCCTCGCCGTCGTCACGCTTCAGCGCCTCGCCGAACTTGCGCTCGCCAGCCGCAACACGCGCGCGTTAAAGGCGGCGGGCGCGGTCGAAGCGGGCGCCGGCCACTACCCGCTGATCGTTAGCCTGCACGCGGCATGGCTGGCCGGGCTCTGGGCGTTGGCCTGGGACCGGCCCATCAACCTGGCCTGGCTGGCAGGCTTCATCGCCTTGCAACTGCTGCGCGGATGGGTGATCGCGAGCTTGGGCGGCCGCTGGACCACCCGCATCATCGTACTGCCGGGCGCGGGACTGGTTCGCCGCGGTCCTTACCGGTTCTTGGATCACCCGAACTATTTGATCGTCGTGGGCGAGATCGCCGTTCTTCCGCTCGCGTTCGGGCTGCCTGTCTATGCGCTGCTGTTCTCGGCGCTCAACGCGGCGATCCTTTGGGTTCGGATCCGCGCCGAATCCAAGGTGTTGTCCGAGCTGAGCGCCACCGACTGACAGCGTCGGTCGGAAAGTGACGTGGCTCTGGAATATAGCGGCAGCGTCCATCGTCTTTATAGCTGAGGCTGCGTAACCGCCTCGCCCCACGCGACTGCATCGTGCGTCGCGAAGACCGTTCCCCGCCCCCGAACGGCGTGGGTCCAAGGGGGGGCGCCGATACCCCCCGGTCGGCGCCCCCCCGATCCCTCGTAAGAATCCGAGCTCCGACGTCTCATGCCGCCGCTGAGAGCGGCGGGCGCCCACGCCATCTGGGCAAGAAGCCGCGGCGCCGGCGCTTGGTCGCCCGGCAAGCGCCGTGCTTCATCAGCTGTCGGGCGCCGGGCGGGCCCGGCCGCAGGGCCAGACCCGCCTCGCCTTCTAGGACACTGCTGGCGTGGACCAGCGTGCGATGTCCTGCAGCACGGAGTTCTCCGCCATCTTCTCCGAGAGGCGCGCCTTGACCGTGTCGCCGATGCTGATCAATCCGACCACGGAGCGATCCAGGATGACGGGAAGGTGCCGAACGCGGCGCTCGGTCATGATCTGCATCGCCTCGCGGACGCCGTCCGTTGGCGCCACCGCCGGAGGCGTGCGAAGCATCAGGTCGGCCACCCGAAGGTCGAGGGCCGCCTTCCCTCGCCGCGCCAACGCCCCCACGATCTCTCGCTCCGACAGGGTCCCCAACAGTTGTCCGTCCGAGCCGACCACGACGAGCGCGCCGATGGCTCGCCTCTGCATCACCTGGGCGGCCTGGATGACGCGAATGGTCGCGGCGACGGTTATCACCGCATCCCCCTTCGTCGTGATGATGTCGTGAACGCGCATGGCGGCTCCTCTCATTGACTGAACGAGCCGTTGCGGCGCGACGAGCGCCTGGCGACCCGCATGGAGCCCGGGCGCCGGGCCCCTGCCGGTCTGACGGTGCGCCGGGCCGATCTATTCCTTGGGCGGATCGCGGCGCAGGCGCGGCGCTGCTCGGCGGGGAAATCGACGGACCAGGGAATAAACCCGCGGCCGTCCTCGTCTACCCGGCACAGTCCTGAGCTGACGAGGCGCCCCAAATGACGAAACACGATGAAAACGCCCTGGCCGATCCTGGCCGCCGCGAGGCCATGAAATGCCTGAGCTGGGCCGGAGCCGGCGTGCTCTGGACCATCAGCGGCGGCGTCGCCTCGTCGGTCCTCGCGACCGGCGCACAAGCGCAGCCGCGGGCTGGGTCCCTCGATTTCGTGCAGATCAGCGACACCCATGTCGGCTTCGACAAGGCAGCCAACCCCGACACCCTGGGAACCATGCGCGAGGCTGTCGCCAAGATCAAAGCCCTGCCCGTGCAGCCGTCGTTCGCCATCCACACGGGCGATATCACCCACCTGTCGAAGCCCGACGAATTCGACACCGCAGACCAGATTCTGAAGGGGCTGAACATTCCGGTCTTCTTCACCCCGGGCGAGCACGACACCCTCGACGAGGGCAACGGCAAGGTCTTCCTGGACCGGTACGGCAAGGGAACCTGGGGCACGGGCTGGCGCAGCTTCGACGCCGCCGGCGTCCACTTCCTCGGCCTGGTCAACACCGTCGGCCTCAACGCCGACGGCCAGGGGCGGCTCGGGCCTGAGCAGATCGCCTGGATCGAGAAGAACGTCGCGCACCTGTCGTCCAGCACGCCGGTGGTGGTCTACGCGCATATGCCGCTGTTCGATGCCTACGTTCCCTGGGGCTGGGGCACGGTCGACGCCGCCGCCGCTCTCGCGCCCTTGCGTCGCTTCGGCTCGGTGACGGTGCTGAACGGCCACATCCATCAAGTGATCCGCAAGGTCGAGGGGCACGTGTCCTATCACACCGCCTACTCGACCGCGTTTCCGCAGCCCGCACCGGGCACGGCGCCATCGCCCGGCCCGATGAAGGACGTTCCGGCCGACCGTCTCGCCGGGATGCTCGGGGTCAGCAGCGTCGCGGTGCATCGCGGCGCCGCGGCCAAGATC
>DATGIN010000050.1:0-6980 GCA_035295705.1 Caulobacteraceae bacterium | reverse complement strand
CAGACGCCCGAGGGGGCGTTCTACGTCTACCCCTCGGTCGAAGGTCTGATCGGCAAGACGGCTCCGTCCGGCAAGACGATCCAGACCGACGAGGACTTCTGCGTCGAGCTGCTGGAGGCGGAGGGCGTCTCGGTGGTGTTTGGCGCGGCGTTCGGGCTCTCGCCGTTCTTCCGCATCTCGTACGCGACCGCCAACCACACGCTCGAAGACGCCTGCACCCGCATCCAACGCTTCTGCGGCGCCGTGCGGTAGCCGGCGAGGCGCAAAGAGGCCGAGAGCCGAGCGGACCGCCAAGCTCGCCAGAAACGCCAAGAGTCGTGGGACCTCGACCGCGCATGGCTGCCCTGGCGTCCTTGGCGGTTAGATAGGCCGTCCCATCCTTACGGGACGCAAGGAGGTCATGCGCATGGCTCTGGAGTTCTATCACGCGCCGGGGACGCGCTCTGGGAGCGTGCGGTGGCTGTTGGAGGAGCTAGGCGTCCCCTACGATCTCAAGCTGGTCGACGTCCGCGCCGAAGGCGGCGCGCCGGAAGCCTATCGCGCGATCCAGCCGAACAAGAAGGTGCCCGCGATCGTGCACGACGGGGTGGCCGTCCACGAGCGGGCGGCGATCTTCATCTACCTCTGCGACGCGTTCCCCGAGGCCGGGCTCGCGCCGCCGCTCGGCGACCCCCGCCGCGGGCCGTACCTTTCGTGGCTGGTCTACAACGACGCGGTGATCGACCCGGTGCTCGCCGCGAAGTTCGGCGGCTGGGCCTATGAAAAGGCGGGCGTTTCGTTCGGCGTGTTCGAGGACATGGCGGCGCATCTGGAGGCGACCCTCTCGCGTTCGACCTACCTCACGGGCGACGCCTTCACCGCCGCGGACCTGCTCGTCGCCGGCGGAGTCAACTTCGCCGTTCGGGTCATGAAGGCCATGCCCGAGACGCCTGGGCTCGGCGCCTTCCTCGACCGCACCATCGGCCGTCCCACATTCGCCAGGTACCTCGCCGCCGACCGGGCGCTGCAGGCGGGCTAGGCGGCCGGCTGCAGCTGCTGTTTCACGCGCTCGGCGAGGATTTTGATGTCGAGCGGCTTGGGCAGGAAGGTGATGCCGGGCTCGTCCTCCAGAAGGTCGGAGAACTCCGCTTCGGCGTAGCCGGAGATGAACATCACCGGCGCCTCGCCCAGGTGCTGGCGCGCCGCCTTCAGCAGGTTCGGCCCATCCATGCCCGGCATGACGACGTCCGAGATCAAGAGGTCGATCTTGCCGGCGTACTCCACGGCGAGCGCCAGCGCCTGGTCGCCGTCCGCCGCCTCGAGGACCTCGTAGCCGCGGGCGCGCAAAAGGCGCGCCGCCACCTCGCGCACCATCGTCTCGTCCTCGACGAAAAGGATGCGGCCGACGCCGGAAAGGTCGCGCGCCACGGGCTTGGCGACCGCCGGCGGCGCGGCGACCGCCTTCAGCTCGGGCGGCGGCACGTAGACGGGCAGGAAGATCCGGAAGGTCGCGCCCTGGCCGGGCGCCGACTCCACCTCGATCCAGCCTTCGGCCTGCTTCACGATGCCGTAGACCGTGGAAAGGCCAAGGCCGGTCCCCTCGCCTACCGCCTTGGTCGTGAAGAAGGGGTCGAAGATCTTGCTCTTCAGGTCGGGCGGGATGCCCGGCCCGTTGTCGGCGACCTCGATCATGGCGATGTCGCCGGTCCCCGCGCGCGTGTCGGCGTAGCCGAGCGCGCGGGCTTCTGCCATCGCAAGGCGCGCGGTCCTGATGCGAACGACGCCGCCGCCTTGCGCGCGCACGGCATCGCGGGCGTTCACGGCCAGGTTCATCACCGCCGTCTCGAGCTGGCCCCGGTCGGCGCGCACCAGCGGGGAGTTGCGCCCATAGTCGGTCTCGAGCCGCACGTCCTCGCGCAGCACCCGGCGCAGCAGCACCTCGATCTCGCTTACGAGGCCGCCCAACTCGAGCACCTCGCGCTGCAGCGTCTGCTTGCGCGAATAGGCCAGGAGCTTGCGCACCAGATCCGCAAGGCGGTTGGCGGTCGAGCGCAGCTCGACCAGGCCCTGGTACGACGGGTCGCCGACCGGGTGGCGCAGAGAGAGCTCGTCCAGGCGCAGCGTGATCGCCGACAAGAGGTTGTTGAAGTCGTGCGCGACGCCGGAAACGAACTGGCCGATGGCGCGCATCTTCTCCGACTGCGCGAGCGCGAGCTCCATCTGCTTCTGCTCGGAGACGTCCAGCAGGTAGACCACAAGGCCGCCCGCGCCGCGCGTCAGGTACAGCTGTGCGATAGCGCCCGGGTCGTGCGCCAGCCTGACCTCGAAGGGCCCCGGCGCGCCCTCGGCGACGGCTTGCGACACCTCTCCCCACGAGCCGGCCTCGATCACCGACGTGAACTTGGCGCCCGCTAGGGACCCGCGTCCCACCATGGCGTCGAGGGCCGGATTGGCGCGCAGGATGACGGCGCTGGTCACGTCGTCGCCGTCTAGCAGCGCGGCGCCGAACGGCGCGGCGGCCGCGAAAGCGTCGAGCTCCGGCGGCGGCGCGGCCTTGATGGACGCTTGCGGCTTGGCGAACGCCGGCCTGGCCAGCGCGCCGGCCGGCTCGACCTCGAGCTCGACCAGGCAGCGGCGCTGATCGAGCATGGTCAGGCGCGCCAGCAGCGGGCCGGCTTTGGTGTGCAGCTGCGCCTTGCCGATCTCGCCCCGCCGCGCGTCCGCGATGGCGGCGAACAGGCCGCCGGGCTCGACCGCCTTGGGCAACCGCGCGCCATCGCCGGCGACCGCGATCCAGGCAGCGTTGTTGGCCAGCTTGCGGCCGTCGGCGGTGCAGAGCGCCACCGGCTCGCTGATCGCTTCGATGACGCTGTAGATCTCGAGGCCCTCGACGGGGCTCGTCCGCTGGCTGCGCAGGGTCAGGACGGCGAAGAAGACGACGCCGGCGAGCCCGGTCAACAGCAGCACGCTGCCCAGCGACTGCGGTCCGGCGCGCAGCGCGGGGTAGGCCAGGAACACGAGCGCGAGCAGCAGGAAGCCGCCGGCGGCGGCCGCGAACGGGTCGAGACGGAGCCTTCTGGCCTCCGAAACGGGCTGATGGGCGGTCACATCCCCCCTTAACGCTCTGACTGTTCGCGCAAAAAGCCGAATCAGCCGCGGATCATAGTCTTGGTTCGAATGAGTCGGCATCGGGGCGGCTTTGCGCCGCGCGACGCCTCAGAGGTTAAGCCTGCGCGCACCCGCCCCGCCGGCGCCGAAGTCTAGAGCCGCGCGCGGCGGCGCTGCGCCTGGCGCATGACGAAGCCTATCACCTTGGCGACCGCCTCGTAGTGCTGGCGCGGTATCGTCTCGTCGATCTCGACAGTGGCGTAGAGCGCGCGCGCCAATGGCGGGTCCTCGACGATCGGCACGCGGTTCTCCTCGGCGACGGCCTTGATGCGAAGCGCGATCTGGTCCTGGCCCTTCGCCACGCAGACCGGCGCCGCCGTCTCGCCCTGTTGGTAGCGAAGCGCGACCGCGAAGTGGTCCGGGTTGGTGACCACGACGGTCGCCTTCGGCACGTTCTGCATCATCCGCCGCCGCGCGCGCTCGTAGCGAATCTGGCGCAGGCGCGCGCGGACGTGCGGGTCGCCCTCTGACTGGCGGTAGTCCTCCTTCAGCTCCTCGCGGCTCATGCGCATGCGCGTCAGGAACCGCTGCCGCTGCCAGAGCCAGTCGAGCGCCGCGACGATGCCGAGCACGGCGAGCACGCTGATGAAGAGAGCGCGCAGCGCATCGCCGGCGAGCACGAGCCCGCTGACGGGATCGAGGTCGACCGCCCGCTGGAGCTCGCTCCAGTGCGGACGGACAGCCGTGTAGGCGACGCACGCGATCAGGCCGATCTTCAGCATCGACTTTACGAACTGGGCGAGGCCATCGATCCCGAACAGACGCTGAAACCCGCTCATCGGCGAGATGCGGGACGTGTCGGGCTTCAGCCGTTCGGTGGTCAGCAGGAAGCCATGCTGGATCAGGTTCCCGCCGACGCCCGCCAGACCGGCGGCGAACATCACGCCGAGCACGATCGGCGCGGCGGCCATCGCGGCCTGGTGCAACAGGGCGACGCCGCCGCCGCCGGAGAGGTCGTAGGCGTCGGCGTGGGCGATGAACGGCTGCAGCCGCTCGGCGAGATTGCGCGCAAGGAAGCCGCCGCCGACGGCGATGAACCCAACGGCTGCGGCCAGCGAGGCGAAGGCGGGGACGTCGACCGATTTCGCGACTTCGCCCCGCTTCCTCGCCTCCTCGAGCTTTCGCGGGGTGGCTTCTTCGGTCTTGGTGGCGGAGTCGTTCTGTTCGGCCATCGCGCTAGACGAAGTTCCGCATGAAGGCCTCGTAGGCCCCGGCCCAGACCACGCCGATGCCGCCGAGCGACAGCGCGAAGATCGACAGGCCGAGAAGCAGACTGAGCGGCGTGGCGACGAAGAAGATCTGGAATTGCGGCATCATCCGGCCGACCAGCCCGGTCGCGACGTTGAAGATCAGCGAGAAGACGACCACCGGCAGCGCGAGCTGGAAGCCGAGCGAGAACGACCGGGCGACCGTTTCGACCGCGAGCTGCGCCACGTCACCGAGCGGCAGCGGCCGCATGGGCGGAAAGAGCGTGTAGCTGTGCGCCATCGCGGCGATGAACATGCGATGCAGGTCGGTGTCGAAGATGAGCGTCACGCCGAGCAGCGTCAGGAAGGTCGAAAGCGTGGTGCCGGGGACCGCCTCGGTCGGGTTGGCGGTCTGGGCGAAGGCGAGCGTCGTCTGCAACGACACGAACTCACCGGCGGCGGTCATGGAGCTGAGGAAGAGCTGCAGGAGGCCGCCGATCGTGAGGCCGATCAGGACCTCTCGCCCGACGTAGAAAGCCGTGCCGTCGACCGTCTGCGGCTCGGCCGGCAGGTAGGGCTGGGCGATCGGCCCGATGCACAGGGCGAGCAGCAGCGCAAAGGCCAGGCGCACCGTCGGGGGAACGCCGCCCTGCGCCACGCCGGGCATGACCATGACGAGCGCGCCGACGCGGGAAAAGACGAGCGCGGCGGCCCAGACCTGCGCTGCCGTCGCATAGTGGCCCACGCGCCAGCGGCTCACATGGCCGCGATGCGGGCGGCGATCTGGTGCATGAAGCCGCCCATCAGCGCCCCCATCAGCGGCAGGAAGACGAGCAGCGCCGCGAAGATGGCGAGGATCTTCGGCGCGAACACCAGCGTCGCTTCCTGGATCTGGGTCAGCGCCTGCATCAGGCCGATGCCGACCCCTACGACGAGTCCGACGATCAGGATCGGCGCCGCGAGCTGCAGCGTGAGCCAGATCGCGTCGCGTCCGACATCCAGGACTTCCGCGCCGGACATGGCTTTAAGGCCCTCTTCAAAGACACGAAACGCAAGCGGCGTCGGGAGGGCCCGAGAGTGGGCGAAACATGGTTAATGCGGGGCTAATTCCAGGCCCCGGCGCCTCTCTGCGAAGCCGCGCGGGCGGAAGGACGGCTACTTGCCGATCGCCTTGGCAAGCGCGGTCGCGGCCTGCGCCGGCGTGAGCTTGTTCTGGTCCCGGTCGACGCTGAGGTTCGACCTGCGCATCTGCTCGACCGGGATTGCCCCGATCAGCGGCTGGAGCGCCGCCTTGAAGCGGGCGTCGCCGGCCCGCTTCGGCGAAAGCAGGATAACCGCGTCATAGGGCGGGATCGCCTGCTTCGGGTCGGTGAGCACGACGAGGTCGTCGGCGGCGATGCGGCCGTCGGACGAGAAGGCTGAGATGACGTCGACCTCGCCCTCGGTGACGGCCTTGTACATGAAGGTCGGCTGGAAGCGCCGCTCGGCCTTGAAGTTCAGGCCATAGGCGCCCCTCAGCGCCGCCCACTCCGGCCGCGACAGGAACTCGAGGTCCGAGCCCAAGGTGAGCGTCGGCGCGTGCGCCGCGAGGTCGGCGATGGAGTGGATGCCGAGCCGGGTCGCCTCGTCGCGCCGCATGGCCAGCGCGTAGGCGTTCTCGAACCCCAGCGCGCCCAGCACGGCGACGTGGTCGCGGCTCTTCAGCGCCTGCGTCAGCTCGCGCAGCAAGACCGCGCGCGGCGGCGTGTCGGCGCGCTTGAGCACGTTGGTCCAAAGCGTGCCCGAGTAGTCGACGTAGGCATCGATCTCGCCGCTCGCGACCGCCTGGTAGGCCACGGCGGAGCCGAGATCGCTCTTTTGCGAGACCTGGTAGCCGGCCCCGCGCAGGCGATCCCCCATGAGGTCGGCGAGAATGTACTGCTCGGAAAAGTTCTTCGCGCCGATGACGACATGCTCGCCCGCGCCGGCCCCGTGAGCCAGCGGCGCAAGCGCCGCCAGCGTTCCGACCGCGAGCCCCGCCGCGCCGGCGATCACGCGCCGGCGGTCGCGAAGCGTTGCGCCGGCTTCGATCAGGCCCAGCAGCTGGTCGACGATGAGGGCGAGCGCGGCGGCCGCGACGCAGCCGAACAGCACCAGCACCCAGTCCTCGGTCTGCAGGCCCGAGAAGATGTAGTCGCCGAGCGACGTCTGCCCGACCGGCGTCGCCAGCGTCGCGGTCCCGATGGTCCATACGGCGGCGGTGCGGATGCCGGCCATGATCACCGGCGCGGCCAGCGGCAGCTCGACCATGAAGAGGCGCTGCCGATCGGTCATGCCGACGCCTCTGGCCGCCTCGACCGCCGCGGGATCAACGCCGAGGATGCCGGTCGCGCTGTTCCTGAGGATCGGCAGCATCGAATAGAGGGTCAGCGCCAGGAGCGACGGCAGGAAGCCGAGCGCCTGGAACCCCACGCCAAAGATGCTGCGCGTAAGCGCCGAGATCGCGAGCAGCAGCGGATAGAACAACGCCAGGAGCGCGAGCGACGGGATGGTCTGGATCAGGCCGGCGCCGATCAGGGCGGCCCAGCGCAGGCGCGGATTGCGGCTCGCCGCCACGGCCAGGGGCAGGCTGATGAGAATGCCGAGCGCGAGCGCCGAGGCGCTGAG
>DATGIN010000049.1:0-51990 GCA_035295705.1 Caulobacteraceae bacterium | reverse complement strand
GACGTCACCCACCTGGCGGAGCTCTATCCGACGCTGCGTGCGCGGCTGGAAGCAGAGGGGCGGCTCGCGTGGGTGGCGGAAGAGATGGAGGCGCTGACCGATCCGGCGACCTACGACCCCGACCCGGAGAACGCATGGCGGCGGCTGAAGCCGCGCCGCTTCACGCCGAAATACCTGGCGGTGATGCGCGGCGTCGCGGCATGGCGTGAGCGCACGGCGCAGACGCGCGACCAACCGCGCGGCCGCATTCTGAAGGACGACGCGATCGACGAAATCGCCACCCAGGCGCCGACCGACGCCGACGCGTTGGCGCGACTGCGCTCGTTGCCAAAGGGCTTCGCGAGCTCCCGCTTCGGCGCCGAGATCGTCGAGGCGGTGCGAACCGCGCTCGAGGACGCCGACGCCTACGCGCCGGCGATCGAGCGCAAGGTTACGCCGCACAACCCCGCCTCGGGGGCGATCGTCGAGCTCCTGAAGGTGTTGCTCAAAGCCCGCGCCGAGGACGCCGGCGTGGCCTCGAAGCTCATCGCCACCGTCGCCGATCTCGAACAGATCGCCGCCGACGACGCCGCCGACGTGGCGGCCCTACATGGCTGGCGGCGGGAAGCCTTCGGCGCCGATGCGCTGAAGCTCAAGCGCGGCGAGCTCGCGCTCGTTCTGGATGGCGCTCGGGTGCGCGTCGTCGAGGTGCGGCGCGCGCCGAGAGCCGCGCCCGCCGCCTAGCGCCCGATCTTCAGCCCGACCTCGAGCCGATCGGCGAGCTGGGCGGCGCGCTTGGCGATCTGCTCGCCGAGCAGGATGTCGGCCCAGCGCGCGTCGGCGCTCAGCGTAAGCGCGTCGCCGGCGACGTCGACCTTCGAACGCTCCAGCAACTCGCCGCTTCGCCCGGAGAGCTCGCAGCCGAGCCGCATGGCCGCCCCGAGCGCCAGGGCGCGCGCCAGACGCTCCTCGTCGAGAACGCGGTTCAACAAGCGCTGCTGCGGCGGCCCGGACGCCGCCGTGTGGCGCGCGAACATCGCGACCGCCAGGAAGGCGCGCTCGGGGTGCGCGATCCCGGCGATAGGCGCGCGAAGCACCTGCTCGAACACCAGGTCAGCGCGATGATCCGGATGTAGCCGGGCGCCCACGTCGGCCAGACGACAGGCGGCCGCGACCAAGGTCGGCTCGCGCTCGCCGAACACCGGCGGCAGCCGGGAAAACACCGGCCGCAGCCACGCTTCCAACGCCGGCCCGACGTCCTCGCTGACGCCTTGCCGAGCGCCCAGCGCCGCGCACCCCTCGATCAGTGGGTCGAGCGCCCGCGTGCGAGCCGGCATCGCGTCGAGCAGAAGGCCCTCGCGCAGCCCATACGCGGAGATGACGACGCGCCGCACGCCCAGCCGCTCGATCATCGCCTCGAGCACCACGGCGGCGTACGGCAACGTGTCGAGGCGCCGCTTGGAGACGCCCTCGATGCGTTCGAGCGAGCTCTTCGACTGACGGGCGATGAAGCGGGCCACTTCCAGCGCCGCCGATGCGCCAATCTCGTACTGGTGGACGATTTGCAGCGGATAGTCGGCCAGCCGCATCTGCAAGAGGGCGAGGTTCCGCCAACCGCCGCCAACGGCGTGGAGGGTGTCGGCCGAAAAGGCGCTGCGCGCGCCGTCCAGCACTTTCGCCGTCCTCGCCCGCGCCCGGCCGAGATCGAACGCGCCATCGCCGCCGCGCAACGCGAACGCGCCGAGCGCGAGGCTGACGCCTTTGCCGGGCGCGCCCTTGCCGACACGGACAAGCTCGAGACTGGACCCGCCCAGGTCGCCGACCACGCCCTCGGCCTCCGGTTGCCCGGCCAAGACGCCGAGCGCCGAATAGCGCGCTTCCTCCTCGCCGGAGAGCACGCGCACGCCAAGCGCGACCTCCTTCTTCAGGCGCTTGACGAACGCGGCCCCATCGGAGGCTTCTCTCACGGCGGCGGTGGCGACCACGAACGTCTCGGTCGGCCGGATGGCTTCGAGCACGGCCTTAAAACGCCGCAACGCGGTGAACGCCTGTTCGACGCCTTCCGGCGCCAGAGCGCCCGTGTCGGAAAGATCCGCGCCCAGGCCCGCCAGCACCTTCTCGTTGAACACGGTCCAGATCGCCCGGCCCTCCAGGCGATAGACCACGAGGCGAACGGAGTTGGAGCCTATGTCGATGACGGCCGCGTCGCGCGACGGGTTAGCGTCGGACGCCGACATGCTCGAAGGCGCGCGGCAGATCCTTCACCTTCTGTCCCCGCCCGGAGAGACTCGGATTGGTCAGGAAGTACTCGTGCGCGGAAAAAGCGCGCGGCGCGTCCCAGCCCAGCGTGCGCTCATAGTGGCCGTCGGCGAACAGGTCCCAGCTCAAGGCTTCGTCGTTGATGTTGGCGACCATGATCTGGGAGAGCACCTGCTGGTGTGTGGTCGGATTCTCCACCGGCACCAAGGCCTCGACACGGCGGTCCAGATTGCGCGGCATCCAGTCCGCGGACGATATGAAGACACGAGCATTCGGGCTTGGCATGGCCGCGCCGTTGGCGAACGCCACGATGCGCGAGTGCTCCAGGAAGCGGCCAATGAGGCTCTTGACGCGGATGTTGTCCGACAGCCCCGGGACGCCAGGGCGCAGGCAGCAAATCCCGCGCACGATCAGCTCGATCGACACGCCGGCCTGACTCGCGCGGTAGAGAGCGTCGATGACGACGGGGTCGACCAGGGCGTTGAGCTTGGCCCAGATCTGCGCCGGCTTGCCCGCCTTCGCGTTCTCCGCTTCCTGGGCGATCATCGTCAGGAGGTCCGCCTTCAGCGTCACCGGCGAGAACGAGAGCTTCTCGAGCTTCTCCGGTACGGCGTAGCCCGTGATGAAGTTGAACAGCTTGCCGGAATCGCGCGCGAGAGCCGGGTCGCACGTGAAGAGCGAAAGGTCGGTGTAGATCCTGGCCGTGACCGGGTGATAGTTCCCGGTGCCGAAGTGGCAGTAGGTCTTCAGACCGTCGCCTTCGCGCCGCACCACGATCGATAGCTTCGCGTGCGTCTTGTACTCGACGAAGCCGAAGACGACATGCACCCCGGCGCGCTCCAGGTCCCGCGCCCACTTCAGGTTCGCCGCCTCGTCGAAGCGGGCCTTGATCTCGACCAGCGCGGTGACGTTCTTGCCGTTGTCCGCCGCCTCTATCAACGCCGCCACGATCGGGCTGTCCTGCGAGGTCCGGTAGAGCGTCTGCTTTATGGCGAGCACGTTCGGGTCGCGCGCCGCCTGCTTCAGGAACTGCACCACCACGTCGAAGCTCTCGTACGGGTGGTGGACCAGGATGTCCTTTTCGCGGATGGCCGCGAAGCAGTCGCCGCCGTGGTCGCGGATGCGCTCCGGAAAGCGCGGCTCGTAGGGGCGGAATTTCAGGTCCTGGCGATCTGCCGGGATGAGCTGGGACAGCTCGTCGAGGCCCAGCATGCCGTCAACCAGGATGGTGTCCTGCCGCTCGGCATGCAGGTTGCCCACGATGAAGCGCCGCAGCTCCTCGGGCATGTGCGCCTCGATCTCGATACGAACGACGGAGCCCAGCCGCCGCTGACGCAAGCGCATCTCGAACTCGCGCACCAGGTCCTCGGCCTCTTCCTCGATCTCCACGTCGGAGTCGCGGATGAGACGGAACACGCCGCGCCCGTCGACCTCGCATCCAGGGAAGAACTGGTCGATGAACAGCGTGAGCAGGCCCTCGATGGAGATGAAGCGCCGCACCGCCTTGCGGGCGCGGCCGTTCGACGAGCGCGGGAGCTCCCAGAACCTGGCCGCCTGCGCCGGGATGGGCAGGAGCGCGAACATCGTCCTGGCGTCGGCGAGGCGCTTCAGCTTCAGCACCATCGAGAAGGCGAGGTTGGGGATGAAGGGAAACGGATGCGCCGGGTCGATCGCCAGCGGCGTCATGATCGGGAAAAGCTGGTTCTGAAACACCTCGGCGAGCCACCCGCGCTCGAGGGCGGTGACATCGGCGGCGTCAATGACAACGAGGCCCTCGTGCTTCAACTCGGCGCGCACTTCGCGCCAGCGCTGCTGCTGTTGGTCCATCAGGCCGGCGGCGCGCTCGTTGATGCGCACAAGCTGCTCGGACGGCGTGAGCCCTTCCTGGCTCACCGAACGCACGCCCTCGCGCACCAGCCCTTTCAGGCCGGCTACCCGGACCATGTAGAACTCGTCGAGGATGTTGGCCGAGATCGAGATAAACCGCAGGCGCTCGAGCAGCGGATATCGGGGGTTGTGGCTCTCGGCCAGAACCCGTTCGTCCAGCGCCAGTTGCGAGACCTCGCGGTTGATGAAGCGGTCGGGCGAGGCGATGAGATCTTGGTCGAGCGCCGGGCTCGAGGGCACCGCCGTCAGGGTGTCCGGGATGGCGTCGGCGATCGCGGTGTCAGTCATTGCTCATTCTTGGAAACGCCCAGGCTCAGTGTTCGCTCAGCCTACGGCGCACCGCAAGTCCTACTCGGGCATGTCGCCCGCGGCTGCCTCATTTTCAAGCACGCGGCGCGCCAGCGCCCGGGAAACCGGGCGTTGCTCCGCATCGGCTGTCTCGTCCAGGATCGCGACTATTGCGCGCGCATGCGGGATCGAACGCTCCATCCGCCGCAAGAGGTATGGGACAAGGTCCTCAGCGGGCTTGATATTCCGCTCACGGAAGAACTTTGCGAGCGCCGCGCCTAGCACGATGTCATCGGGCGGCATGAGCTCGGCGACGGGCATTGCGTTCAGCCGCGAACGCAGGTCCGGCAGCGCGGCCGACCATGCGCCAGGCGGTGTCCGCGCGGTGAGCAGAAGCGCACCGCCGCGGGCGCCCGCCATGTTGATCAGGTGGAACAGGACCTCATCACTCACCCCCCGGTCGGCGTCCTCCAGCAGGACGGGACGCCCGGCGAGGCCCGCCAAGCTCTCGACCGGGGCCTCGCGCGCAAGGATTTCGGCGCCGGCCTGGGCCGCCCAGGCCTGCGCCAGGTGCGACTTGCCCGCGCCCGAGGGGCCGACCAGCGCCAAGCATCCGCCGCGCCAGGCCGGCCAGGCGTCGACCGCCGACAAGGCATCGGCGTTGGCCGGCGAGGCGATGAAGTCCTCGCGGCGGAACGGCGCGCGTGCGCCGAGATCAAGCCGGAGCTGACGCGACGACATGGGCGTGGTGGGCGGGGAAAATCACAAGTGGAATCATAGCCGAAGGGCCGACTTCCGTCGACCTTTGCCGTGAACGGAGCTGTGGACGTCGCGAAGTCGGCCGTCATCGATCTTTACCGGAATCAAATCCCCGGCGCACATGCTCCCGCGCGCCGATGAAGCTCTCCGAACCTCCCGATCTCACCACCAACCGCAGGCTGGTCGCCCTGGCGCTGGCGATCGCGGTCGGCGTCTGGGTCGTTCTTGCAATCACGGAAGGGCGCATCGCCACCTCTCTCGGCGACACCGACGACGCCATGCGGCTCGTGATGGCCAGGTCGCTGCTGCACGGGACGGGCTGGTACGATCAGCTGGTCACGCGGCTGCAACCGCCGCAGGGCGTCTACATGCACTGGTCGCGGCTGCTGGACGGGGCGCTCGCGGTGTGCATCTGGGTCGTCGATCGGTTCACGACGCCGGAGTGGTCCGAACTCGTCGTTCGCTTCGCGTGGCCGCTGCTTTGGATCCCTCTGGCCGTTTGGGCGGCGCTGGCCATCGCCCGCAGCCTCGGCGGGCGGCTCGCGGTGTTCTGCTGTGCGCTTCTTCTGCTCAGCAATACGCAGCTCTACGTTCAGTTTCGTCCGGGCCGAATCGACCACCATAACGTCCAGATCACCATGGCGGTCGTGGCTGTCGCATGCGCGATGGCGCGCGAGCATCGGGTCCGCTTCGCGGCGCTCGCGGGGCTGGCTTCTGGCCTTGGCCTCGCGATCGGCATCGAGGCGCTCGCGTTTCACGCGCTCGCCGGGGCGAGCTTCGCCATCTCGGCCGGCGCTGATCGAAAGCAGGCGCCGGCGGCGCGAGCCTATGGGCTGGCGCTGGCCGGAGGGGCGCTCTGCCTCTTCATGCTGCAGACGCCGCCTTGGCGCTGGGGTTTGCCCTTCTGCGACCAGCTGGGCGTGAACCTGGTCGCCGCCATCGTTGTCGCCGGCCTTGGCCTCGCCGGGTTCGCGACCTGGGGGATCCGACCAGGGGCGGCCTGGCGCTTCCTCCAGCTCGGCGCGATCGGCGGTGCGGCCGCCAGCCTATACTTCGCCCTCGACCCGAGCTGCATCCACGGGCCCTTCGCCGCGGTCGATCCGCGCCTGCGGCCGATCTGGTTCAATCGCATCAGCGAGTTGCAGCCCTGGGAGCGCCTGTGGTTTCAGCACCGCGACTCCGCCCTGATCACGATCTTCATGTCGATCATGGGCGCGGCGGCGGCGGTGTTGCTCCTTCTGGTCCGCTGGCGGCGGTCGGACCGCGCCACGTTGCTCGCGGCTGCGCTCGTGCTTCTCGCGGCTGCGACCGCCTCTCGGGCCTGGCGTATGGAGGACTACGCCTTCTGGTATGGCGTTCCGACGCTCGCGGCGGCGATCGGCTGGCTCGCCGAGCGGTTCTGGCGCGGAGCCATGTTGCCGACCGCGGTGGCCAGCCTCGCGCTTTCGCCGGTCCCGCTCGCGGTCGGCGCGGACGCTGGGCTGACCACGATCGGCAAAGCCTTTCCCTCCCATGTGCAGGCGCTCGCCGCGAAAGCCAAGCCGGGCGTGAACCAGAGCTGCTTCGACTCGGCGCTCTACCGGCCGCTCGCGGCCCTTCCGCCCGGTGTCGTGCTCGGCGAGATCGACCTCGGTCCGCACGTCCTGGCGCACACCAGCGATTCGGTGCTGGCCGCGCCCTACCACCGGATGTCGTGGGGAATCCTCAAAGGCTACGAGGCGCTGGGCGGTCCTACCGCACTCGCCCACGACCGGCTGACGGCGCTGAACGTGACCTATGTCCTCGACTGCCGTCTCAATCCCATTCGGGTAAACCCCACGGGCTTCGAGGGGGACCTGCGCAAGGGGCGCGTACCGGACTGGATCCAGCCGCTGTCCGCGCCCGGCGATCCGATGCAGATCTTTCGCGTCAGGCCCTGACGCCGCCGCTCGCCATCGCGGCCCGCTCAGCCAGGCTCGGTCGGCGCCTCAGCTCGGTGATCGGCCGATGCACGCCCTTGAGCGCCGCCGTCATCGCCTGCTCGCCGGCCAGCTTGGCGGGCTCGTAAGCCCTCCAGTCGCGGATTTCGATCTGCTCCACCGCCGGGGTGACTAGCACGTCCGTGGCTTGGCGATTTGCAGCCACCTCGCGGCCGCCGGTTACGGTGGCGGCGCGCAGCAGCAGGGAGACGATCGGCGGGCCCTTGCGCCAGTCCCCCGACAGGACCCAGCGCCAGATCGAGATCGGTCGGGCAACCTCGTCGGCGGTGATGCTGCGGCCGCGAGTCACGTCGACGCCGACGATGGGGCCGAGGTGCATCGAGCGCATGATGTCGGCCGGGAAAGGCTTCATGACCGCGCCGTCGACGAGCACGTTGCTGTCCTCGGTCACCGGCGGCAGCACGCCGGGAATCGCGATCGAGGCCCGCAACGCATGCCGCAACGATCCGCGGCGGTGCAGCTGGTAGGCGCCGGAGGTCAGGTTCGAGGACACGCAAAAATAGGGCAGCCAGAGGTCGGCGATGTGGGTGTCGCCGAAATGCTCGTGCAGGCGCGCCCGCACCTTCTCGCCGCGGGTCATGGCGATGAGCGGGAAGGCGATGTCGTCGACCGGATTTGAATCGACGAACGCCGCGCGGATGCGGTCGTCGATCTCGGCGTCGTCCCAGCCCATCGCGACGCCGGCGGCCACGATCGCGCCCATCGAGGCGCCGCCGACGAAGTCGATCGGGGCCCCGGCCGCGCGCAGCGCGTGAACGGCGCCGACGTGCGCATAGGCGCGGGCGCCGCCGCCGGAGAGCACCAGGCCAACGGATAACCCCGCGATCGTGCGCGCAAGCCGCGTCAGGTCCGCCCGGTTGCGGTCGCGCAAATGGAAAAGCCGCGTGGGCCTGAGTGCGTCGATCCAAGCCTCCGACCCTCGCGGTCGGGAGAGTATCGGCGGTTGGATCAGGACTAGGTCGACCAGCAGCTCCTGCAGGTTGCGGGACGAGAGCAGGTCCACGTCTTCTGGTGGGTCGGAATCGCCGCGTCCGATGCGGAACAGTCGGTCGACCTGGCGGCTGACCAACGCCTTCCAGGCCGTTTGCCCGTAGTCGGCGGCGTAAAGCACGAAATCGTGCGCCTGCTCGACGTTCGAGAACCACTCGGTCGGCGCGCTCAGCGCCTCCTCGCCGGCGGTGGCGACGGAATAGCCGAAAGCCTGCAACTCCAGCGCGACCTGTTCGATCAGCTCGCGGGTGGCGATCTCCATGCTCACGCCCACGAAGCCGAATACGCTGGGCTCTCCGACCGTGGAGCGGCCGATCGCGGGGCGCGAGCGCTCGAGCATGAGCTTGGAAAGCTCGATCATGAGCTCGGGGCTGTGCTCTGCGGCCGCGAAGAAATCGGCGCGCGGCAGCGCCAGCACCTCGGAATCCCTGATCGCGACGACGTTTGCCGAGTGCGGCGTCCCCGCGATCAGCGCCATTTCTCCGGCGGGCTCGCCGGGACGGATCACCCCGAGGAACTGCGGCTCCTGGCCCTCCTCCCGGCGAATGGCCGCCAGCCGGCCCGTCCGCACGAAATAGAGTTCGTCGGCGATCTCGCCCATCTCGCACAGCACCTGGCCGCCGGGGAGCGAGAACCAGCTCACGTGTTCGGCGACCCTTCCGTCGGAGAACAGCCGGCTGAGCGCCGTGTCGGCGAGGGTGTGCGGGACCAGGGCCACGTCGGAGCGCGAAGCTAGCCCAAGCGCTGAGTCGCCGCGAACGGCTGCGCGCAGCGGGCGCAATCGACGCGGAGGCGAACTTGCCCGACGCCTGACCGCGGGGAATAAGGGCGCAGCTTTCGAAGCCAGAGGCCGCCTTGCCCGAGCTCTCCTCCGCCATCGACGTCGCGTCCGAGGCTTTTCAGCGCAACCAGGCGCTCAACCGCGGACTGGTCGAGACGCTGCGGACGCGCACGGCGGCGGCGGCGATCGGCGGGCCGGAGGCCTCCCGCGCCCGCCATACCCAGCGCGGCAAGCTTCTGCCCCGCCAGCGGGTGGAACGGCTGCTGGACGTTGGCGCGCCGTTCCTCGAGATCGGTGCGCTCGCGGCCCAGGGTCTCTATGACGACGACGCACCGGCTGCCGGCATCATCACCGGCATAGGCCGCGTTTCGGGGCGCGAGGTGATGATCGTCGCCAACGATGCGACGGTGAAGGGCGGCGCCTACTTCCCCATCACGGTCAAGAAGCACCTCCGCGCGCAGGAAATCGCCCAGCAGAACCGGCTGCCGTGCATCTATCTGGTCGACTCGGGCGGCGCGAACCTGCCGCACCAGGCCGAGGTTTTCCCTGACCGCGACCACTTCGGGCGCATTTTCTACAATCAGGCGCGGATGAGCGCCGAGGGGATAGCCCAGATCGCCTGCGTCATGGGCTCCTGCACGGCAGGCGGCGCCTACGTGCCGGCGATGGCCGACGAAAGCATCATCGTGCGCGGGCAAGGGACGATCTTCCTCGGCGGGCCGCCGCTGGTGAAGGCTGCGACGGGCGAGGTGATCAGCGCAGAGGAGCTGGGCGGCGCCGACACGCACGCTCGCAGGTCCGGCGTTGTCGATCATGTCGCCGCGAACGACGATCACGCGCTGGAGCTCGTGCGCGAGATCGTAGGGCGCCTGAACACGACCAAATTCAATCCACTCGTGATGGCCGAGCCGGAGCCGCCAAAATACGACCCGGCCGAGCTTTACGGGATCATTCCGCCCGACGTGCGCGCACCTTACGACGTCCACGAGGTGATCGCCCGCGTGGTCGACGGTTCGCGGTTCGAGGCCTTCAAGCCTCTGTACGGGTCGACCTTGGTCACCGGCTTCGCCCACGTCTGGGGATACCCGGTGGCCATGCTTGCCAACAACGGGGTGTTGTTCTCCGAGAGCGCCCTCAAGGCCGCGCACTTCATCGAGCTCGCCTGCCAGCGGCGCATCCCATTAGTGTTCCTACAGAATATCTCCGGCTTCATGGTTGGCGGGCGCTATGAAGCAGGGGGCATCGCCAAGGACGGCGCCAAGATGGTGACGGCAGTTGCGAGCGCCGAGGTCCCGAAGTTCACGGTGCTGATCGGCGGTTCGTTCGGCGCCGGCAACTACGGCATGGCGGGCCGCGCCTATGGCCCGCGCTTCCTCTTCACCTGGCCCAACAGCCGCATCAGCGTGATGGGTGGCGAGCAGGCCGCGAGCGTGCTCGCCACGGTGCGCCGCGAAGCGATGGAAGCGCGGGGCGAGCGCTGGCCCGCAGAGGCCGAGGAGGCCTTCAAGGCTCCCATCCGCGCGTCCTACGAGTCAGAGGGCGACCCCTACTACGCGACCGCCCGCCTGTGGGACGACGGCATCATCGACCCGGCGCGGACACGCGACGTGCTCGGCCTCGCCATATCGGCGTCCCTGAACGCGCCGATTCCAACGACCCGTTTCGGCGTTTTCAGGATGTAAGCTCGAGGAGCATTCCATGCCCAATCCCATCGCCGATCCGCTTGTCGAAAACCCGGACACCGATGCCACGAGCGGCCTTGCCCAGATCGAGGCGGCGGGCGCCAGCGCGGCCACCGTCTGGATCAACCGGGCCGAGCGCAAGAACGCGTTCGACTCGACCACGATCGGCGCGCTGCATCAGGCGTTCGGGACGCTGCACGGCCAGGACGGCCTCAGGGCCGTGTTCATCCGCGGGCGCGGCGGCAACTTCTCGGCCGGCGCCGACCTCGACTGGATGCGCGAGGCCGCCGACCTGACCGAAGACGAAAACTTCGAAGACGCCATGGCCATGGCGCGGATGCTGAAGCAGCTCTACGACCTCAAGCCGGTGACCGTGGCCTTGGTCGAGGGCGGCGCGTATGGCGGCGGCGCCGGACTGGTTGCGGCGTGCGACCTCGCCATCGCGACAAGCGACGCCAAATTCGCTTTCTCCGAGGTCAAGCTCGGCCTGATCCCGGCGACGGTCAGCCCTTACGTCGTAGAGGCTATCGGACCGAAGCGCGCGCGGGCCCTCTTCGCCACCGCCAAGCCGTTTGATGCGGCCCATGCACAGCGGATCGGCCTCGTCGACGAGGTGGTCGCCGACGCGGACGCGCTGGAAACCGCGCAGGCGGCTCTCCTGGAACAGATCACCGCATGCGCGCCCGGCGCGGTCGGCGACGCAAAGGATCTGGTCGCCCATGTCGCAGAGCATCCGATCGACCACGGCGTCATGCACGAGACCGCGCGCCGGATCGCGCGCGCACGCGTCAGCGAGGAAGGCCGCGAGGGGATCGCCGCCTTCCTGGAAAAGCGCAAACCGAGCTGGGCCGGCGAGTAGTTGCGCGGCCCAACGTCCTGAGCGCCGCGCATGTTCGCCTCCTTGCTCATCGCCAATCGAGGCGAGATCGCCCGCCGGATCATGCGCACGGCGCGGCGGATGCGGATTTCCACCGTCGCCGTCTACTCCGACGCCGACGCCGGAGCGGCGCATGTGCGCGAGGCGGACCGGGCCGTGCGGATCGGGGCGCCGCCTGCCGCGGAGAGCTATCTGCGCGGCGATGCGGTCATCGCCGCAGCCCAAGAGGCGGGCGCCGAGGCGATCCACCCTGGCTACGGCTTCCTGTCGGAGAATGCAGACTTCGCGCAGGCCGTGATCGATGCCGGCATGACGTGGGTGGGACCGCCGCCGCCTGCGATCCGCGCGATGGGCTTGAAGGACGCGGCCAAGCGGTTGATGGCCGCGGCCGGCGTGCCGGTGACCCCGGGCTATCTGGGCGACGATCAGAGCGAGGCGGCGCTGGCGCGCGAAGCCGCGGCGATCGGCTGGCCGGTGATGATCAAAGCCGTCGCCGGCGGGGGCGGGCGCGGCATGCGCAGGGTCGATCAGGCGGGGGACTTCGCCGAAGCCCTAGCTTCCGCGCGGCGCGAGGCTGCCGCGGCGTTCGGCGACGAGCGGGTTCTGCTCGAAAAGGCGGTCGAGCGGCCGCGGCACATCGAAGTGCAGGTGTTCGGCGATCGCTCCGGGAACGTTGTTCACCTGTTCGAACGCGACTGTTCGCTGCAGCGTCGGCACCAGAAGGTGATCGAGGAGGCGCCGGCGCCCGGCATGGACGCCGTCGCCCGCGAGGCCGTGTGCGCGGCCGCCGTGCGCGCCGCCAAGGCCGTGGCCTACGAAGGCGCCGGCACCGTCGAGTTCATCGCCGACGCGGCGGAGGGCCTGCGTCCGGACCGCATCTGGTTCATGGAGATGAACACCCGCCTGCAGGTCGAGCACCCGGTCACGGAGGCCATCACCGGCCTCGATCTCGTCGAGTGGCAACTCCGCGTGGCCGCAGGCGAACCGTTGCCGCTCAAGCAAGATCAGATCGCGATCCGCGGGCATGCGATCGAGGCCAGGCTCTATGCGGAAGACCCGGCGCAAGGGTTCCTCCCATCGAGCGGCGTTCTCGACTTCCTGGACCTCCCCACGGAGGTGCGGGTCGACGCCGGGTTCGAGACCGGCGATCGAGTGACGCCCTACTACGATCCCATGCTCGCCAAGTTGATCGCCCACGGCCCGGACCGGCCAACCGCATTGGCCGGCCTCAGCGCTGCCTGCTCGGAGACCCGCGTCTGGCCGGTGAAGACGAACGCCGGCTTCTTGCATCGGCTGCTGGAGAGGCCGGAGGTCACGGCCGGCGCGGTCGAAACCGGCCTCATCGCCGCGCTCATGCCCGCGATAGCCGCTCCCCCGCCGCCCAGCCAGGTCCTCTTGGTCACGGCTGCGGTCGCTCGACTGGACGAAGCGATCCCGGGCGATGCGACGGATCCGTGGCTGGCCCTTGGCGGGTTTCGGCTGAACGCCCCCGCCCAGACGCGCGTCCGGTTGCGCTGGGGCGCCGACGAGTACGAGGTCGACTCCGACGCGGTTCCGGCGGGCGCCTGGAACGACGTCGCGGCGATCAGCCTGAAACCGGGCGGCGCGCTCGTCTGCTTCCAGGGCGGCGAAGCCTACGCGTTCAGTCCGCCAGGGCGGCCGCCGCCGGCGGAGGCGGCTGGCGGCGATGGGGTGATCCTGGCGCCGATGCCCGGCCGCATCGTCGCCATCGCGGCGACTGCCGGGCAGGCGGTCGGGCGCGCCGCGCCGCTGGTGACCCTCGAGGCGATGAAGATGGAGCATGTGCTGACCGCGCCGTTCGATGGGAAGGTCGTCGAGGTGAAGGTGGAGGTCGGTCAGCAGGTGGGCGAGGGGGCTCTGCTCGCCCGCGTGGAGCCCTCGCCATCGGCGCCTTGAACCTCATCAAGCTGTGCGTCGGCGCGGAGACGCCCGCCGACCTTGCCGCCTGGCGCAAGCGCCGGGCCGAGGAGGGGCGGAGGCCCGTCGTCCACACCCGGCAGACGCCGAAGCGGGCCGCCGAGCTGCTGCAGGGCGGGTCGCTCTACTGGGTCTTCAAAGGCCAGATCCTTATCCGCCAGCCAATCGTCGGCATCGAGACCATCCCGGTAGGCGCGCGGACTCGATGTGAGATCCTTCTCGACGACGCCATGATCGCGACCGCGCCGCAGCCCAGGCGTGCGTTCCAGGGTTGGCGTTATCTGACCGTCGCGGATGCTCCGCCCGACCTCGCAGCCGAGACGGCGGCCAATATGCCGGCCGAGCTCGCGCGCCAGCTGCGCGAGATTGGCGCGTGGTGACGGTGGACGAGGCTCAGTGGCGTTCGCCTGCGGAGCCGGCCTCAACCCGATGATGCGGCGGGAGCGCTGCTGGCGGCGTTGGGAGCAACACCGGCCCCCTGCTTTGCCGGAGCTTCCTCCTTCGGCCGCGGGTCGAACCCGTTGAAGTGGCCAGGCTGGATGAGCCCGATGCCGGCCTTGCGGCCGACCCTAAACAGCTCCGGCACCATGTGGTGGTCGTCCATCTTGGCCAGGCTGGCGATCTGAGCGGGCCGGAAGTCCTCGCCCAAATTGGCCTTCAGCCAATCATGCGAGAGCGGGGCGTCGTAGCGGACGAAGGTCCAGAGCGCTTCGGCGCAGCGCGGCAACGCGCCCTCCAACCCGAACACCTCGCCGTTGATGCGCCAGCGCTGCGGGCTCTCTCCCAGCCACTGCATGACGGAGATCCCGAGCTGGCTCGTATCGTAGGCGAGAGCGGTGAGCGCATGGATCGCCTTCCAGGCCGGCAGCACGACCGGCTGGTTGACCCATGCCGGCTGCTCCGGGCGAGCCTGGCCGGTTCCGACCGAGACGACCAGCAGGCGCTCCGCGCCGGCGGCCCACCGGAACCCGTACTGGGGCACGAGCGCGGCCATGGCCAACTGCAGTACCGGATTGTTGTAGGGCGTCATCGCGCCGTCGAAGAAAACGCCCGGCTTGTGCTCCTGGACATCCAGGCTGACCACGTCGAAGTAGAACGGCGCCGCCGCGCTTGCCTGCACGATCTTCGCCAGCGAGTAGTCCTTATTCGGCTTGATGTCCGGGGAGGCCTTGTCGCCGTTCCAGTACCGGGAGTGCGGACAGTTGCTCAGGACCCACACCGAGCCGGTGTCGACGCGCTTGGCCACCGCTGCGAAGCCGGTGCGCCAATCCGCCGTCTCCAAGGTGAAGTCGCCCAACTCCCGATGGATGACGCCGGCGAGCTTTCGCGGGTCGAACTTCGATTGGAACAGCGGCACCCGGGGCGCGCCGCTGCCGAACACCTCCGGTCCGAGGCGGTGGTAGAGCTCGCGCAGGTAGTTCGTGTCGCGTCCAAGCGCCAGGCCGGCGGCGATGATGGCGCCGGTCGAGGTGCCGCCGATCAGGTCGAAGTAGTCCGACAGCACCAGCGTCGGGTCATCGAACTTGCTGCGCAGCACCTGCTCGAGATGCGACAGGATGCCCACGGCCAGCGCGCCGCGCATGCCCCCGCCGTCAATGGCCAGCACCCGATGCTGGTCCAGCTCGCGATCGAATATGCGCGGCGAGGGCATGTCGCCGGGCACCGTAGCGCTCGCGCGTCAGCAAGCAAGCCGCGTGGGAAGCCTCGCCGCTTTACGCTCTCGCCAGGGCCGGGATAGGAACGGGTCGCCTGAGAGGAACCGCGTCGCACGACCTTTTGTCGCGGACCAGACAGGCGGCCCAAGCGCTGAGCCCCAATGCGTCTATTTCCCGAGCGCTGGACGATCGACTACTGGCCCTTGCGGCTGATCGTGTCCGTCTACCTGCTTACGACCGGAGCGCTGCTCGCCGCCGCAATCACGTTCGTCGGCTTCGCCATGCAGGCGGCGGCCGTCGTGGCCGCAGCCGCGACCGCAAAAGTCTTCGGCGCCCTTCTTCTCCTGCGTCCCGAAGCGCAGGCCCGACCCGCCCAGGTGTCTCTCACGCCCTACCTGGCCGGCTCGGTCGCCGTGGCGGCGGTCTTTCTGGCCGCGACCGTGCTGATGTGGACGCGTGTGCGCTGGCGCTGGGTCGCCGCGGCCGTCGCCGCGCTCATCGCCGGCGCCGCATGGTGGCTGCTCGCCTACGCGGTGCTCACCCAGCCGCAGCGCCACCCAAGCTTGGCCTCGGCCACGCTGGTGGTCGCTGTGACCGCGATGGCGACGTTGGGCGCCCTCGCCGCCACCCTACAGCGTGCGCCTGGAGAAGGGGACGCCGCCAGCTAGGACGCCCAGTTGTCGATCAGCCGCGCCCTGCCAAGGCGCACCGCCGCCAGGACGCGGGCCGGACGGTCGGCGGGTCCCGGGCCCAGGCGCCCAAGGTCGTCGGCCGCCCGCGCCTCGAAATAGTCGACGGCGGCGAATCCGGCCTTCTCGAGGCATGCCAGGGCCTTCGCCTCGACCGTATCGACCCGCTCTCCCGCCGCGAGGGCCCCGGCCGCCGCGCGCAGAACCAGGTTCAACCGCGCGGCCACCCGCCGCTCGCCGGCCGTGAGGTAGGCGTTGCGGGAGGAGAGAGCGAGGCCGTCGTCGGCGCGTACGGTCGGCATGCCGACGATTTCGACAGGAAGGTCGAGGTCGCGGGCGAGGCGGCGGATCACCAACAGCTGCTGGTAGTCCTTCTCGCCGAACACGGCGACATCGGGCGCCGCCTGGATCAGGAGCTTGGCGACTACGGTCGCGACACCTGCGAAATGCTGCGGCCGCGAGACCCCTTCAAGCGGTGCGCTCACCCCCGACACAGTGACGCAGGTCGAAAAGCCGGACGGATAGATCTCCTCCGTAGGCGGCGCATAGAGAAGGTCGCAGCCGACGCCCGCCAGCAGCGCTGCGTCGCGCGCCTCGTCCCTTGGGTAAGCGGCGAAGTCCTCGGTCGGCGCAAATTGCGTCGGGTTGACGAACACGCTGACGACGACCCGGTCGGCCCGTTCGCCGGCAAGGCGCACGAGCGCCAGGTGGGCCTCATGCAACGCCCCCATGGTGGGGACGAGGCCGATCCGCTCGCCGCGGGCGAGCCAAGCCGACACCTGGCTGCGCAAGGCTGCGACGGTTCGTACGACGGGGAGCGGGGGAGGGGGCACGACGCGGCGTCAATACCCGCCGTCAGCGCGCTTTGCGACTCCCAACCCGCCTGGCGCGGCCGGGCGCTAACCCTCTGGCGCGACGATCTCGCACGTCTGATGGTGGGCGTGCATCGCGCGACAGGCCTTGCGCGCCTCGACCTGGCTCAGGCCGGAGAAGCGAGCACGATAGTAACCCCGATGCGCGGGATCGACGGCGCGGTCGGCGTCGCTGAGCTTGGCCGAATAGCGATGGCTGAGAGTAGCCAGCGCGTCCCTCGCCTGGCCGCGCCTGTGATAGGCGCCGACCTGGACGCTGAAGGATTCATCGGCCCGCGCGCGCTGGTGACGACCGTGGCGGCCGCGCTCTTCGCGCGCTTCGCGCGCTTCTTCCCGACGCTCTTCGCGGCGACTCATCTCGCGCACCGGCGGGCGGCCGCGGTCGGCCAGCGCGGCGTACGGATGCTCGGGGCGCTCAGGCGTTATCATGTGCTGAACCGGCTGCGGCGCTGCGAGCACGATGTGCACGCCGCCCTGATCGCCAGACCCTTCTTCGGTCGGCGGCCGGACGACGTCGCCGATCGGCGCCGGCTCATGCAGGTTCTGCGCGATGGTTGTGGTCTGTCCCAGGGCCCGGCGTCCGAGAACCTGGAAGCCGGCGTCGAACAGGTCGGCGACGTGCGCGTCGCGCGCCGCGGTCGAGCTGCCGCCCAGAACGACCACGATCAGGCGGCGATTGCCGCGAACGGCGGAGGCCGCCAGATTGAACCCTGATGCGCCGATATAGCCCGTCTTGAACCCGTCAACGCCCGGCGTACGGCCGAGCATGTGATTGTGGTTCTCCATATAGTGGCCGTTGTACGTGAAGCTCTTCTCGGAGAAGAGGCGGTAGTACTGCGGATAGTCGCGAAGGATGGCGCGGCAAAGGATGGCGATGTCTCGAGCGGTCGAGATCTGGCGCGCATCCGGCAGCCCTGAAGCGTTGTCGTAGTGGGTGTTCGACATGCCGAGCTCGTGCGCCTTCAGCGTCATCATCGTCGCAAAGCGCGCCTCGCTGCCAGCGATCTTCTCGGCCATCGCCACAGCCATGTCGTTCGCCGAGTGGACGGCGATCGCCTGCATCGCCTCGTTGACGCTGATCGTCTGACCGGCCCGAAGGCCCAGCTTGCTCGGCGCCATTCCCGCAGCATGCGGCGAAACGACGATGATGTCGTCGGGATGCAGCCGGCCCGACGAAAGCGCCTCGAAGGTGAGGTACAGGGTCATCAGCTTGCTGATCGATGCGGGATAGCGCAGGCCGTCGGCGTTGCGCTCGTAGAGCACCTCGCCGCTCGAAGCGTCTTCGACGATCGCGGCGTACTTCGGCGCTTCGGTAAACGAGAAAAAGCCAGCGGCGCTGGCGACGCCAGGGCTCACCGCTCCGGCTGCGAAGGCGGAGGTCAAAATGACGGACAATGCCACGAGCACGCGGCGGAACATTGGGCACATGTAGGGCGCTCGTCGGATGACTACCGGCGGACCCCGCTCCGCCAACGCGTGAGCGCTACCATGACCGCGATGTCCTTTCGTCAAAGTAAACAACTGGTGAGCGAAGATGCCGCAGCGGGCTGTCGATTCGCTACGGGGGACGCGGACGATGTTGCGCTGCACAACAGGCGCGGCTGTAATTGTGCAGTGCACAAATTTCGCTTGACTGGCTGTCGGCGTGCTGTCAAAAGCCGCTCCCACGCGACCCCTCCCAACCCGCGCTGGAGATTTGAAACCAAGCCATGGCCACGAGCGCCCAAACCTTCAAGACGACCGCCGAGCAGTATGCCTCCGCCAGCGGTCAGGCGTTTAAGGACGCCGTCGACAAGTCGTTGACGGCGCTGAACGAGATTAACGCGCAATCGAAGTCGACGTTCGAGGCGTTCGTCGCCTCAGCGACGGCGGCGGGCAAGGGCGCTGAGGCGCTCGGCGCGCAAGCGGTCGAGTATTCCAAGAAGTCGATGGACGATCACATCGCGGCGGCCCGCTCGCTCACCGGAGCGAAGAGCATCCAGGAAGCGGTTGAGCTGCAGAGCGCCTGGGCGAAGTCGGCGCTGGAAGGCTACCTTGCCGAGGTGAACCGTGCGTCCGAGACGCTCACCGCCTCGATGAAGGAGACGCTGACCCCGCTGAACGCTCGCTTCACCGCCGCGATCGAGACGTTCCAAGCCACGCGGTAGGCCGATCAAATTCGTGTCGGATTCGAGCCCGGGCGGGATCACCGCCCGGGCTCGTTCATTTAGGGCTCAGACGCGTCCGTGTATGAAGCACTGGTGAGACAAGCATGGAGATTCGACGAAGCGCGACTGTATGGACCCTTTTAAATGGCGTGCGTTTCCATATCTAATCGCCCCGGGGTGGGCGGAACGCGCTTCGAGGAGAGCGCTTGATGGCCGAGCGGCAGCAAGGTGACCAGAAGACGGACGTTGGCGTCGCGGTCGTTACGCAGACCAAGCCGAAGACGCAAAAGCCATCGCTCTACCGCGTTCTGCTGCTCAACGATGACTACACGCCGATGGAGTTCGTGACCTACGTGCTTGAACGATTCTTCAACAAGTCACGCGAGGATGCGATCAGAATCATGCTCCACGTGCACCAGCACGGAGTGGGGGTTTGCGGCGTGTTCACGTTCGACGTGGCCGAGACCAAGGTGGCGCAGGTCATCGACACTGCGCGCCGTCACCAGCACCCCCTGCAGTGCACTATGGAAAAGGATTAGAGAGACCCCCGTGCCCTCGTTCTCACGCAATCTAGAGGAAACGCTCCACCGGGCGATCGCTCACGCCAACCAGCGCAAGCACGAGTACGCCACGCCGGAGCACCTGCTTTTGGCGCTGATCGACGATCAGGATGCGGCGGGGGTGATGAATGCGTGCGACGTCGACATGGCGGCTCTGAAGAAGAGCCTGACCAACTACCTCGACACCGAGCTGACCTCGATCGTGGTGGACGACAACGAGGACGCCAAGCCCACGGGCGGCTTCCAGCGCGTGATCCAGCGCGCCGTGATCCACGTGCAGTCGTCGGGACAGGAGGACGTCACCGGCGCCAACGTGCTGGTCGCCATCTTCTCCGAGCGCGAGAGCCACGCCGCCTACTTCCTGCAGGAGCAGGAGATGAGCCGCTACGACGCGGTGAATTTCATCTCGCACGGCATCGCCAAGAAGGCCGGGGCGTCGGAGCCCAGGCAGGTCAAGGGCGCCGACGAGGACAAGCCGGCGGTCAAGACCGGCGGCGAGGCGCTGGAAGCGTATTGCGTCAACCTCAACGAGAAGGCGCGGGCCGGCAAGGTCGACCCTCTGATCGGACGCGTGAACGAGGTCGAGCGCTGCATCCAGATTCTGTGCCGGCGCACGAAGAACAATCCGCTCCTGGTCGGTGACCCGGGCGTGGGCAAGACCGCCATCGCAGAGGGCTTGGCCCGCAAGATCGTCAACAATGACGTGCCAGACGTCCTCGCCGGCGCGACCATCTTCGCGCTCGACATGGGCGCGCTCCTGGCCGGCACCCGCTACCGCGGCGACTTCGAAGAGCGGGTCAAGCAGGTGATCAAGGAGCTGGAGAACCACCCCAGCGCGATCCTGTTCATCGACGAGATCCACACCGTGATCGGCGCCGGCGCCACCAGCGGCGGGGCGATGGACGCCTCGAACCTGCTCAAGCCCGCGCTCGCCTCAGGCACGCTGCGCTGCATGGGCTCGACCACCTACAAGGAGTTCCGCCAGCACTTCGAGAAGGACCGCGCGCTCGTGCGGCGCTTCCAGAAGATCGACGTGAACGAGCCGACCATCGAGGACACCTACAAGATCCTGAAAGGGCTCAAGTCCTACTACGAGGACTTCCACAAGCTGCGCTACACGGCCGAGGCGCTGAAGGCGGCCGTCGATCTCTCCGCGCGCTACATCACCGACCGCAAGCTGCCGGACAAGGCGATCGACATCATCGACGAGGCCGGCGCGTCACAGATGCTGTTGCCGGAGTCGCGCCGGAAGAAGACCATCGGCCTGAAGGAGGTCGAGGCGGTCGTCGCCAAGATCGCGCGCATCCCGCCGAAGTCGGTTTCGAAGTCCGACACCGAAGCTTTGAAGCAGCTCGAGGGCGACCTGCGCCGCGTCGTGTTCGGCCAGGACGAGGCGATCCACCAGCTCGCCGCCGCCATGAAGATGGCGCGTGCGGGCCTGCGCGACCCGCAAAAGCCGATCGGCTGCTACCTGTTTTCCGGCCCGACCGGCACCGGCAAGACCGAGACGGCCCGCCAGCTCGCCGAGACGCTGGGCATCGAGCTGCTCCGCTTCGACATGAGCGAGTACATGGAGCGGCATACGGTCAGCCGCCTGATCGGCGCGCCGCCGGGTTATGTCGGCCACGACCAGGGCGGCCTTCTGACCGATGCGGTCGATCAGCATCCGCACGCCGTCGTCCTGCTCGACGAAATCGAGAAGGCGCACCAGGACGTCTACAACATCCTGCTGCAGGTCATGGACCACGGCGCGCTGACCGACGCGGTCGGCAAGAAGGTCGACTTCAGGAACGTCATCCTGATCATGACGACCAACGCCGGCGCCTCGGAGGGCGCGCGTAACGCGATCGGTTTCGGGCGCGGCCGCAAGGAAGGCGAAGACGAGGAAGCGATCAAGCGCATCTTCTCTCCGGAGTTCCGCAACCGCCTCGACGCGACCGTCAGCTTCAAGGCGCTCACGCCGGAGATCATCCGGCAGGTCGTCCACAAGTTCGTCATGCAGCTCGAAGGCCAGCTGGCCGATCGGCACGTGACGGTGTCGCTGGACGACGATGCGGCGGATTGGCTGGCCAAGAACGGTTTCGACGAGCTCTACGGCGCCCGGCCTCTCGCGCGGGTGATCCAGGAGAACATCAAGAAGCCGCTCGCCGACGAGATCCTGTTCGGCAAGCTGTCGCGCGGCGGCCACGTCACTGTGACGCTGAAGGACGGCAAGCTGGCGTTCGAGTTCGACACGCCGGGCGCCGACGAGCAGGCCCCCGACGCGAAAGAGCCCGAGCTGGCCGGCTAGGCGCTCGCGTTCACCGCCCGAACTCTTGCTTGGCGCGCCGGCGCTGCTAACAAGCGCGCCCCGCAAGCCCCGAGGCTCGCTCGATGACCGACTATTTCGCGCTCAACCGCGCCCATTGGGACGAGGTTACGCCGGTGCATCTGGCGTCGCCGTTCTACCGCACGGATGCGTTCCGCCGCGGCGCGATGGTGCTGGATGAGATAGCGGTCGAGAGCGTTGGCGATGTGAAGGGCAAGCGCCTCCTCCACCTTCAATGCCACATCGGGCTCGACACCCTCTCGCTAGCCAGGTTGGGCGCCGTGGTCACTGGCCTCGACTTTTCGCCGGCGGCGCTCGATGCGGCCAGGGCCCTGTCGGCAGAAACGGGCGTTCCCGCGCGCTTCGTCCAGGCCAACGTGCTCGATCCGCCCGCTGATCTGACCGGCTTCGATATCGTGTTCGCAAGCTGGGGCGTTCACTGTTGGATCCCGGACATGGCGGGGTGGATGCGGACGGCGGCGAACGCCCTGAAGCGCGGCGGCCGGCTCGCTCTGATCGACGACCACCCGATCCGCGCCATGCTCGACGGCGATCCGCCGGTGATCAGGTATCCCTACGACTCGCCGGAGGCGATCATCATCGAGGACGCCGGCGACTACACGGATCGCTCGATCAAGGTTGGCGCGAACCGGACGGCGGAGTGGGGTCACGGGCTCGGCACGCTGGTCAACGCCGCCATCGACGCCGGCCTCGTGATCTACCGTCTCGACGAGCTCGACCGCGTCCCCTGGCTGGCCATGCCCAATCTCGTCGAGTGCGGCGGCGGCTACTGGCGCCTCCCCGATGGCGCCGTGACCTATCCGCTTGGTTTTCGACTGTTGGCGGACAAGGCCTGACAGCCAGCCGCTCCGGCCCGGGGCGGGCGCGCCACACGACAGCCGACGGCGCCGCGCCGAGCGCATGGGCGACGATCGTCGGCATCGCCGCTCCTACCTAGCGCCTGAGCGGAAAGCCGAGCTCCATCGTGTCGCCAAATGGCGTTGCGCGCCAACGGCCCTCGAGCTGACGCATCCGCTCCCTGACTGCCTGAACGAGCTGCGGCGTCAGCCAGCGCGGCGGCGGCAAGTCGAGCATCGCCGCGTAGTCATTGAATTCGCCGATGAACCCGTCGGCGTCGAACGTCTCGCTCTTGAGCGCGCCGGTCAGCGCGCCGACCAGCGCCTCGGTGACGGCGACCTCGCCGCCGAGCGCGGCGCCGCCGTTCACGACCAACTCCGCATAGCCGCCGATCTTGGCGAGCAGGCCGAAGAACGAGCCCTGCAGCCCAGCCTCGGTCTCGACGGCGTAGTGCAACAGGTCATGATAAAGCGTGCTCCGCGTCTCGAGCTCGACCGCCTCGCCCTCGCCGTTCGGGAGGCGGTACTCGAACCGATGAGCGTCCGCCGAGATGCGCGTGAGGCGGAGCCGCAGAACCTGGTCAGGCGCCGAGGTCAGGAGATCATCGCCGCGATCTGGTGCGCCAGCGCGGTCAGCTCGGCCATGTCCGCCATTTTGCCGCCGCCGTGCGGGCGCAGCGGCTGGCCCTCCCAGCGCGGGATGATGTGGAAGTGCAGGTGGAACACGCTCTGGCCGGACGCAGCTCCGTTGAACTGGGCGACCATGATGCCGTCCGGCTTGAGGGCGGCTCGCACGGCGCGCGTGACGCGTTGCACCCCGGCGATCAGGTGCTCGAGGGGCTCCGGCTCGACCTCCAGCAGGTTGCGCGCCCTGGTCTCCTTGGAGATCACCAGCGTGTGGCCGCGGCTCTGCGGGAAGACGTCCATGAAGGCGAAGACCTCGTCGTCCTCGAACACCTTCGCCGCCGGGGCCTCGCCGCGCAGGATCTTCGCGAAGATGTTGTTCACATCGTAGGCGCCGTCGAGGCTCATGGTCTTCCTGCCAGGCTCATTGGGCGGCTATCGTCTAGCAAGAACACAGCGGGCCTGAAAACCATGCCGGAGCCGAACCTCACGCCCCGCCAGCAGCGCTACTTCGCGGCATTGCAGGCGAGCCTCGAGCGGGACACCGGCCGCTCGCTCGCCGAATGGGTGACGATCGCCAGGACTTGCCCTGAGAGCCAGCATCGCGCCCGCCTCAAGTGGCTCAAGGACAACTACGGCCTCCTGCAGAACCACGGCAGCCACGTGCTGAACGAGGCGTTCGCCGAGAAGCGTCCGTGGGAGGAGCCGCAGAAGCTGCTGGCGGCGCTGTGGACCGATCCGGGCTCGCGCGCGATCTTCGAGGCGGTCGACGCGGCGGCGCGAAGACCCAACGAGGTCATCCAGACCGTCCGCAAGGGCTATACGGCGTGGTCGCGCGAGTTTCAGTTCGCGGCGCTGAGGCCGGTAAAGCGCGGCGGCGCCATGCTTGGCCTGGCGCTCTTGCCCGGCGCCCACGCGCGCCTGGAAGCGCCGCGCAACGAACCCTGGTCCGAGCGGCTGAAGGCGCGGACGCCGCTTGAGTCGCCGGGCGACGTCGACGCGGAGATCGAAGCGCTGTTGAAGGCCGCCTGGGATAGGTCCGGCTAGCTCTCGCGGAACGGAGAGTAGGCTTCCTCCAGCCACTCCATCTCGCCCTCGACCGCCGCGCGCTCCTGCTCGAGGTAGCGGGCGACGGGCCCACGCAGCGCCGGATCGACGATCCAATGGGCGGAGTAGACGGCGGAGGGCAGGTACCCGCGGGTGATCTTGTGCTGTCCCTGCGCGCCGGCTTCCACGCGCTGCAGGCCCATGGCGATCGCCCGCTCGATCGCCTGATAATAGCAGAGCTCGAAGTGGAGGAAGGGGACGTCCTCGATGCAGCCCCAGTTGCGGCCGTAGAGGCAGTCGCCGCCAATCAGGTTCAGGGCGCCGGCGATCCATCGCGAACCGCGGCGCGCCATGATCAGCAGCACCCGGTCGGCCATGCGCTCGTTCAACAGCGAGAAGAAGCGGCGGTTCAGGTAGGGGCGACCCCACTTCCTGGAGCCGGTGTCCATGTAGAAGGCGAAGAAGGCGTCCCAGTGCCCCTCGGTGAGGTCGCCGCCTGTCAGGCCGACGATCTCGAGTCCCGCCTGGGCATCGCGGCGCTCGCGGCGGATCGTCTTGCGGCGGGCCGAGGAGAGAGCGGCGAGGAAGTCCTCGAACGTTCCGTAGCCGACGTTCTGCCAGTGGTATTGCTGGTTCTGCCGCTGCAGCAGCCCCTGCGCGCCGAGAAACCGCCAGTCCGCCTCGCTAGGGAACGTCACGTGCAGCGATGACGCGCCGTAGCGCTCGCAGACCGTCAGCGCTCCCCCGAGCAGCACCTGTTTGGCGCTCTCCGCCTCGACCCCCTCGCGCACGATCAGCCGCGGGCCGGTCACCGGCGAGAACGGCGATGCGCACTGAAGCTTGGGGTAATAGTCGCCGCCGGCCCGCATATAGGCGTCCGCCCAGGCCCCGTCGAAGATGTACTCGCCCTGGCTGTGGGATTTCAGATAGAGCGGCATGACCCCGGCGACACGGCCGCACTCGTCCTCGACGGCGACGTGCCTGGGTCCCCAGCCGGTGCGCTCGACGGCGCAATTGGACTCCTCCAGTATATCCAGAAAATCATACGAAATAAATGGGTTACGGTGATATTCTGAAGTAGCGGTGCACGCCTCCCAGGCGTCGCGGCCGATCTCTTTGACGCGGCCGTGGACGCTGACCGCGCGCTTGACGCCAATCACGCGGCGTAGCCCTCGAAGATCAGGTTGTCGCAGTGGTCGCGCACGTGTTCCCACTCGTCCGGCGAGCGCACGGTCCAGGCGACGACGGGCATGCCGTCGGCGCGGAACTCGTCGGCGCGCTTGGACGGCAGCATGTCCATGCCCAGCGCCAGGAAGTGCGGCTTCGCTATCGCGACGTGCTCGAGCCTCGCGTAGGCCCTACGCTGTTCATGGGCCATCTTGCGCGACCCGTCGTCCGTATAGCTGTGGCTATCCAGCCCGCGCAGGATGTCTGGGTGGTGCTGGGCAAACCAGCCATGGGAGTAAGGATTGAAACCGATCACGGCGATCGGACCGTTGTGGTCGATCAGCACCTCGTGCACGCGCCGCTCCAGCGGACCGACCTCGCCGGGAGGGGTCTTCAACTCGATCAGCACCATCGCGCGGTGGCCGACTTCGGCGAGAGTCTCGGTCAGCGTCGGGATCGGCTCATCCGTCCCCGCCAGGCGCAGCGAGGCGATGTCGGCCGCCGAATGATCGCCCAGCGTCCCCTCGGCCCCGGTCATGCGCGCGAGCCTGTTGTCGTGAAAGACGAACGCCTCGCCGTCAGACGACAGCTGCACGTCCAGCTCGATGCCATACCCGTGCGCGCAGGCCGCCTGGAAGGCCGCAAGCGAGTTCTCGGGCGCGCCGTCCGGGCGCCAGAGGCCGCGGTGGGCGATTGGCGGATCGAACACACGGTCCCAGGCTTCGCCAAAACGGGCGCGGGGCGAAACGGCGTCGTCGGTCAGGGTCATTTCACCTCCACCAGCGCATCGACCTCGACCGCGAAATTCAGCGGCAGGCGATAGACGCCGATCGCTGAGCGGGCGTGGCGACCTGCATCCCCGAACGCTTCGACCATAACGTCGGAGCACCCGTTCAGGACACGCGGGATCTCGTAGAACTCGGGGCCTGCTTGAACGAAACCGTTCAATTTGACCACCCGCTCCACCCGGTCCAGGTCGCCCTGGGCCGCCGCTTTCATCTGGGCGATGAGGTTCAACGCGCAGAGGCGTGCGGCGGCGCGCGCCTGCTCCAGATCGACGTCGACGCCTACGACGCCTTTGACGCCGCCGCTCGCGTCGGTTGAAACCTGCCCGGCGATATGGACCAGCGCCCCGAGCTTCACGAACGGCACATAGTTGGCGACCGGCGCGACTGGCGTCGGCACAACAAGGCCAAGCGCCGACAGTCGTTCTTCCACGTCAGACACGGGCGTTCTCCAGAACTGCGGTCATAGACCCAGTGACTCGAACGCGTCACCCCTGATCGCTGTCAGATCTCAGAGTCCGGCCGCTGACCACGGCCGCAGGGCCGAACCGCGCCCGCAGCGCGTCCAACGTCTCCTCGGTCCGACGCGCCTTGCGCTCCTCCTCGGCGAACATGTCGAGGCCGGCGCCGGCGTCGACGAGGTCCGACAGCCCCGCGCCGATCAGCCGATAGGCAACCCCCTTCGCTTCGGCGGACAAGAGCTCGCGGGTCACGTCAAAAAGGGTGCGGCTGGCCTGCGTCGGCACCGCGAGCGTCCGACGGCGAGTCACCAGGCGAAAGCCGGAGGTCTTCAGCTTCAGGGTCGCGACGCGGCCGGCGACGCCGGCGCTCCTCGCCTGGCGGCCGACCCGCTCGCAGAGTGGCCAGAGCCGATCCTCCAGCGCCTCCAGACCCGAGAGATCATCGGGGAATGTTGTCTCGGCGCTGATCGACTTCCGCCGCTCGTCGGGATTGACCGGCCGCACGTCGCGCCCGTGCGCGAGCTCCGAAAGGCGAAGGCCGTAGGCGCCCCATCGACGATAGAGGCCCTGCGGGTCCGCGCGCGCCAAGTCGCCCACGGTCTTGAAGCCGGCCCTGGCGAGCGCCTCGGCGAACGCCGGGCCGACGCCCGGCAGGATGGACGCGGCCTTCGGGGCGAGGAAGGTTTCGGCTTCCGCGGCGCCGATCACGGTGAAGCCGCGTGGCTTGTCGAGGTCGGACGCCACCTTGGCCAGGAACTTGTTGGCTGCTAGCCCGATCGAGACGGTGATGCCGACCTCGGCCTCGATCTCCGCCTGCAGCCGCGCAAGCACTTCGGCGGCGGCGCCTCCATGCAACCGCTCTGAGCCCGCCAGGTCGATCCAGGCCTCGTCGAGCGACAGCGGCTGCACCGCCGGCGTCAAGGCCTCGAGCTTTCCCATGATGCGGCGGCTTTCGGCCCGATATTTGGCGAAGTCCGGAGGAACCACGACGGCCTCGGGGCAAAGGCGTCGGGCCTGGAACATCGGCATCGCCGAGCGAACGCCGGACAGACGGGCGATGTAGCAGCAGGTGGTCACCACGCCGCGCCGGCCGCCGCCCACGATCACCGGCTGGTCGCGCAACTCTGGGCGGTCGCGCTTCTCGACCGAGGCGTAGAAGGCGTCGCAGTCCAGGTGCGCGATCGAAAGACGCCCGAGGTCTGCGTGGAACACGACCCGCCTTGATCGGCAGCGGGGGCAGCGTTCGAGCGCGGCCTCGCCGGTCCAGAAACAGTCGCGGCAGAGAGCGCTCATCGCTCCGGCCAGAGCCAGGCCGCGCCGCGCACGCCCGAGGAATCGCCGTGCTTCGCTGGACGGATCGGCGTGTCGCAGTCGCCGGAGAAGACATGCGCAGGTATCGCCGCCGGCAGGCGCTCGAAGAGCTCGTCCACGTTCGACATGCCGCCGCCCAGCACCACGACATCCGGGTCGACGATGTTGACGATGACGGCGAGGCCGCGGGCCAGCCGATCGACATAGCGCTCGAGCGCCGCCGCCGCGCGCGGGTCGCCCGAGCGGGCGCGGGCGACGATGGCCTCGGCGCGCAGGCTGTCGCCGCCCGAACGATGGTGGTCGGCCTCCAAACCGCGCCCGGAGAGGTAGAGCTCGAGGCAGCCGACTTTGCCGCACCAGCAGGTTTGCAGCGGCAGCTCGTCCCGGTGCGGCCAGGGGAGGGGTGTGTGCCCCCACTCCCCAGCGACCCGGTTGAGCCCCTCGATCAGGCGCCCATCGACGGCGAGACCGCCGCCGCATCCCGAGCCGAGGATGGCCGCGAAGACGACGCCGGCGCCTGCGGCGGCTCCGTCGGCGGCTTCGGAAAGCGCCAGACAGTTGGCGTCGTTGGCCAGGCGCACTGGCCGCCCCAACGCCGACTCGAGGTCTTCGCGGAAGCGGTGGCCGTTCAGATATTGGCTGTTGGCGTTGCGGATGAGCCCTGTCTTGGCGGAGACGGATCCAGGCATCCCGACGCCGACCGAGCCGGTCGCTCCCGCCTGTCGCTCCGCCTCCGCAACCAGGTCGCGCACCATGCCCAGCGCCGCATCGTAGGCGCCGGGGTTGTCCGCGCGCACCCGCGCCTGGAAGCGGCCCTTCTCGTCGAGCGCCGCCGCCTCGATCTTGGTGCCGCCGAAGTCGACGCCAAGGCGGATCATGCGGACCCGAAGCCGAGCGCCTCTGCGACCGCCGGCCTCAGAAGCGCCCAGTCGCCGAAGTTGGGATGCTTGTCCGGCACGCTGGGCGCCAGCGCGAACAGCCTGGGGTCGGCGTTCATCTGAAAACGGCGAACGGCTGGCGCAGCTTCCGCTACGGACTCGAGGTTGACCAGAAGGTCGTCGACGAAGGCCACCCGCCCGGTCGTGCGCTCGGCGATCTGCGCCACGGCTGGTCCCTTCAGTCCTGCGTTGAGCAGGAGCGGGTAGGCGAGGCCGTGACGGTCCATCCAGCGCTGGCGCGGCGCACGTGCGTGGTCTGGCGCGTTGGTCAGCGCAACGATCGTTGCATCGCGGGCGAGCGCGCTCAGGGATTCCACGGCGCCAGGCGCAAGCTCGATCTCGTCGCAGGCGACTCGGAAGAAGTCGTTGAACAACGCCCGCCCCGATTCGAGGTCGAGATGCTCCGATGCGCCCGGCGCGTAGATGTTCTGGAAAAGCGCATAGCGCTCGAGTCGAAGCTCGTAGCCGCGGCTGGCCAGGAAGCGGCCAAAACCGGAAAAGAAAAGGCCCAGCACCTCGTCCACGTCGACGATCAGGAGCGGCCGTTCCGGATCGATGGCGAGAGCGCTGAGCTCGGGCAGGGGATCCACGGCAAGCCTTTTCCAGTCAACGCAGACTTAAGGATATGCTGTGCCTATTCGAAGCATAATCTGGCGCGCCTCAGCAAACGTCGCGAGCGCGGGCCTCAAGCCGGGACGCGAATGCCGAAAAAGGTCCTGATCGTCGAGGACAACGAGCTCAACATGAAGCTCTTTCACGACCTCCTTGACGCCCAGGGGTACGAGACCCTGGAGACCCGCGACGGGTTGCAGGCGCTTGCGCTCGCGCGCCAGCATCGGCCGGACCTGATTCTCATGGACATCCAGTTGCCGGAGATCTCGGGCCTCGAAGTCACCAAGTGGGTGAAAGAGGACGACGAGCTGTCGCACATCCCCGTCGTGGCGGTCACCGCCTTCGCCATGAAGGGGGACGAAGAACGCATCCGCGAGGGGGGCTGCGAGGCCTACATCTCCAAGCCGATCTCGGTGTCCCACTTCCTGGACACGATCCGGCGGTTCATCGGGTAGGGCGCCATGACCGCGCGTATCCTTGTGGTCGACGACATCGAGGCGAATGCCCGGCTGCTCGAAGCCAAGCTGACGGCGGAGTACTACGACGTCCTGACCGCCAGCGACGGGCCGACGGCGCTCGCCATGGCCGCCGCCGAGCAACCCGACATCGTGCTTCTCGACGTGATGATGCCGGGTATGGACGGCTTCGAGGTCTGCCGGCGGCTGAAGGAGGATGCGCTTACGCGCCACATCCCGGTCGTCCTGATCACTGCGCTCGATGGCCGCTCGGACCGGCTTGCGGGTCTCGATGCAGGCGCGGACGAATTCCTGAACAAGCCGATCGACGACGTGATGCTGTTCAGCCGCGTCCGCAGCCTTACGCGCCTGAAGACGGTCATCGACGAGTTGCGCCAGCGCGAGGCCTCGGGCCGGCGCATGGGCGTCATCGCCGGCGCCGCCTCGAGGCTCGCCGGCGCCGGTGGGCGAATCGTCATCTGTGACGACAACCTCCGCCAGGCGCAGCGCGTCGCCGCCGAGCTCGCGGTCGAGCACCGGCCGGTGCTCGAAGAGGACCCCGAGAAGGCCTTGCTCGCCGCCCGCGGCCCTGTCGATCTCCTCATCATCAACGCGAACAGCCGCGGGGGCTTTGACGGCCTGCGGCTCGCCGCGCAGGTGCGCTCCGACGAGGCTTCGCGTCACGTGCCGATCCTGGCGGTGATCGACCCCGACGACCGCGCGCGCATGGTCAAGGCGCTCGAGATCGGGGTGAACGACGTGCTGCCGCGGCCGATCGACCCGCAGGAGCTGGCGGCCCGCGTCCGCACGCAGATCAAACGCAAGCGCTACACCGATTTCCTGCGCAAGAACCTCGACCATTCGCTCGAGCTGGCGGTGACCGACCAGCTCACCGGCCTGCACAACCGCCGCTACATGGTGGGTCAGCTCGCGGCGCTGGTCGCGCGCGCGTCGCGCGGCGGCGAGCCGGTCGGCGCGCTGATGATCGACATCGATCACTTCAAGAAGATCAACGACAACTTCGGGCACGACATCGGCGACGAGGTTTTGCGCGAGTTTGCCGTGCGCCTCGCCTCGAACGTGCGGGCGGTCGATCTGCCATGCCGGTTCGGCGGCGAGGAATTCGTCGTGATCATGCCGGACACGCCGCTCTCCGCCGGCGAGCGCATTGCCGAGCGCATCCGCCTGCACGTCGCCGGTTCGCCCTTCCGGGTCGGCGCGGGCAAGGAGCTGCTCAGCGTGACGATCTCGATCGGCGTTGCCGCGACGGTCGGCGAAAAGGACACGCCGGAAGCGCTGCTCAAGCGCGCGGACGCGGCGGTCTACGAAGCGAAGTCGCTCGGCCGCAACAAGGTCATCGCCAAGGCGGCCTAGCACCTTAGGTTGATCCACGTCCGGGCCCTTTGTAACGTGGCTGCCGGAGGGGGACTTTGGTCGGCTCGCTCGGGCGCACAGCAACGGTCGTCTGCATTGGCATTGCACTCGGCGCGGTCGAAGCAAATGCTTCGCCGTCACTAAACGCGGCACCGGTAGGCGCGCCGTCACCAAGCGCGCAGTCACAGCCTGTCCCCGGCAAACAGGCCGAGTACTATCCCGACCGCGCCAACCGGGCGAATCGCGGCGGCGTTGCCGAGCTCCGATGCACTGTGACGGCGGAGGGGGGACTGGCCGGATGCGTCGTCCTGCGGGAGGAGCCCACGGGTTACGGTTTCGGCGCGGCGGCGTTGGCGATGGCCCGTGGGGGCGTCTGGAAGGTCCGCCCCAAGACCGTTGACGGCACGCCTACCGCAGGCGGATTCTTCGAGCGGACCATTGTGTTCAGGCCGGCGCCCGCCGTGCCGCGCCCGACCGCCCCGCCCAACCCGCCGCGCTAAGGCTTACTTGATCTTGCCTTCGGTGAAGATGACGTGCTTGCGGGCGACAGGGTCGTACTTCTTCACGGTCAGCTTCTCGGTCATCGTGCGGGCATTCTTCTTCGTCACGTAGAAGTAGCCGGTGTCCGCGCTCGAGTTCAGGCGGATCTTGATCGATGCGGGCTTGGCCATGGTCTTGAGGTCCCCGGTTTCGAAGAGCCGCGGACCATACTGAGCGGCGCGCCCAAGTCAACGACGGCAAGGCGTTCATTCATTCTTATCCCGGCGCGCGCGAAATCCGCCGCATGGACTTGGCCCAGCAAGCGGTGGCGGCGGACGCAGGCGCGCCGCGCAAGCGGGGCCTCCTGATCGCCGCCGACCTCGGCGAGAAGGCGTTCATCCTCGGCCTTTTCGCGCTGCTGGCGACGCGGGTCGCGCAGTCGATCGGCTCCGGCGGGACGTGGCTCAACCTCTTGCAGCTCGCGGCCGAGGGCGTCGCCGTCGTTCTCATCCTGTTGCGCAAGCCGGCCAGCGAGCTGTCGCTCAGGCCGCTGGACTGGCTGCTTGCAGTCGCCGCGACCGCCGCCCCGCTCCTGGTCCGGCCCTCTGGATCGAGCCACACGCTGGCGCCGGCCGGACTTTGCGCCGGACTCATGCTCACGGGCCTCACGTTCCAGCTGATCGCCAAGCTGACGCTCCGCCGCTCGTTCGGCATGGCGCCCGCCAATCGCGGACTGAAGGTGTCTGGCCCCTATCGGATCGTCCGCCACCCCATCTACGCGAGCTACCTGATCGGTGAAGTAGGTTTCCTGCTGCTGAATCCGACGCCGTGGAACGCCGCGGTCTACGGAATCGGCCTCGTCGTTCAGATCCTGCGCATCAACGCCGAGGAGCGGGTTCTGGCGCACGACGCCGGCTTCGCCGCGTTCCGCGAGCAGACTCCCTACCGACTGATCCCCGGCCTCTACTAGCGCGGCTGCTCGACGAAGCGGCGCCCGCGCCAGAAGCGGATGAAGTGCGTCGGCCGATGGGGGTCGTCGCGGCGGTCGGCCAACTCCTTGAGCACGAAGCGGGTGATGTCCGGCAGGTCCAGCTTCAGCGCGTCGTCGAGGTCGAACCAGGCGATCTCGTCGAGCTCGCCGCAATCGGGCCGGCGCTCCTGGCTCAGCAACCGGCTGGCGTCCGCCACGAAGAACCGGGCGTCGAAGCGCTTGAACCGCGACGGCGGCGTCACCGCGCGCGCGATCACGTCCATCGCCTCCAGGTCGGGCAAAGCCCCGATGGCGAGGAAGTCGCGCCATGGGCCGGCGGCCGAGCGCGGCGCGGCGGGCCGGGCCAGCAGCAGCCCGGCCTCTTCGAACGTCTCGCGGATGGCCGAGAGGGCCAGCGCGCGCGCACGCTTGACCGGCGTACCCTCGGAGAGCTTCGCGGCCACTTCCGGTCGGAGCTCGGTCGCGACCGGCACGCGATAGTCGCTGCGGTCGATCCGGCCGCCGGGGAAAACCCACTTGTCCGGCATGAAGTCGTGGCCGGCGCCGCGGCGGCCCATCAGGACGCTCGGCCGCCCCTTGTCCTTCCTGACGATGATGAGGGTCGCCGCGTGACGGGGGCGAACGGCGCGCGTGCCTTCCGGGCGGGCGGGGGTATCCATGCGGGCTTCGGCGATGCCGGCGGTCGGCTGGTCCATGGGCTGCCACTATCGCGACTCGCGCGCGGGCGGGGAAGGATGACCTAGCGGCGCCCGCGCCGCCGCACCCCCAGCCGCGGCCTCGGCGCCTTCGGATCGGGCGGCTCGGGATCGCTGAGCATTTCCAGCAGCAACCCGCCCGTGACCGGGGTGGCCTCGCGCAACCGCACCTCGACTGCAGCGCCCAATCGCCAGCGGCGGCCGGTGCGCTCGCCAACCAGCGCATGGGCGCGCTCATCGTGGATGAAGTATTCGCCGAGGCTGGACGCTGGGACGAGCCCGTCCGCGCCCGTCTCAGCGAGGCGAACGAAGAGGCCGAAGCGGGTGACCCCGGTGATGCGGCCTGCGAACTCGGCCCCTTCGCGGCCTTCCATGAAAGCGGCGACGTAGCGGTCGGTCGCGTCCCGCTCGGCGGCCATTCCGCGGCGCTCGCAGGCCGTCACCTGCTCCGCGGTCTCCTGCAGTCGGGCGATCTCGGCGTCGGTCAGCCCGTCGTCGCCAAGGGCAAGAGCCCGGATCAGCCCGCGATGCACGGTCAGGTCGGCATAGCGGCGTATCGGCGAGGTGAAGTGCGCATAGCGGTCGAGATGGAGGCCGAAGTGGCCGATGTTGTCGGTGTCGTAGACGGCCTGCATCTGCGTGCGAAGCACCACTTCGTTGACGATCTCGGCGTGCGGACCCTCGCGAACCTGGTCGAGCAGCCGGTTGAACCGATCCGTCCGGGGCGCCTCGCCCATGCTCCAGCGGATGCCGAGCGTGGCCAGGAAGTCACTCAGGTTCTTGATCTTCTCCTGGCTCGGCGTGTCGTGGACCCGATAGATCAAGGGCGTCCGACGCCGTTCCAGCGTCTCAGCCGCCGCGACGTTGGCCTGGATCATCATCTCCTCGATCAGACGATGCGCATCCAGCACGCGGCGGGGCGTGATCGATAGCACACGCCCGTCGCCGCCAAGCACGATCCGCCGCTCCAGGCTCTCGATTTCCAGCGGGGCTCGCTTGTCGCGCGCGATCTTCAGCGCTCCGTAGGCGGACCACAGCGGCCGGAGCACCGGCTCCAGCAGCGGCCGGGTGGACTCGTCAGCCACGCCGTCGATCGCCGCCTGCGCCTGCTCGTAAGAAATTCCGGCGGCTGACCGCATGAGGCCGCGCACGAAGCGATGGCCAAGCTTGCGGCCTTCGCTCGTGATCGCCATCCGAACGGCGAGGCAGGCGCGGCTCTCGCCGGCCTTGAGCGAGCAGAGCCCGGCCGACAGGCGTTCCGGCAGCATCGGCTCGACCCGATCGGGGAAGTAGACGCTGTTGCCCTTCTCGCGCGCCTCGCGGTCGAGGGCCGACCCAGCCTCGACGTAGTGCGCGACGTCGGCGATGGCCACCCAGACGATCCACCCGCTGCGGTTTTTCGGGTCGTCGTCGGGGTGCGCGAAGACGGCGTCGTCGTGATCGCGCGCATCGGCCGGGTCGATGGTGATCAGCGGAAGGTCGCGCAGATCCACGCGGCCGGCGAGCTCCGGCGCCTCGGCCGCGTCCGCCTCTGCTTCGGCAGCCGCGGAAAAGCCGGTCGGCAATCCGTGCGTATGGATCGCCAGCATCGAGGCGGCACGCGGCTCGTCCTCGCGGCCCACCACTTCCAGAAGGCGCCCGCGCTTGGGTCCATACCGCTGGTGCGTCCCGGCGACCTCGGCCACCACCAGGTCGCCGTCGCTCAGACCCTCGGCGTCGACCCCCGAAAGGCTCAGGCGCTCCCGACTCTTGCGGTCGACCGGCTCGACGCTCATCTCGCCGCGCCCTTTGCGCACCACCCCCAGCACCCGGTGGGCGCTCTGGCCCAGCCGTTTGATCAACCTGGCCTCGGTTTCACCGGTTTCGAGCCGCTCGAAGCGCACCAGCAGCCGGTCGCCAAGCCCGGGCGCGCCCGCGCGGCCCTCGATGCGGTCGGGCGCCAGCCGCACAGGCGCTGCGTCGGGGTCGCCCTTGCTCGAGCGCACGTACAGCTCGCCGTCGCCGTCACGTTCGACCACGTCGACGACGCCGACCGGCGGCGGCCCGCCGGACTCGCGGCGGCGGCCGCGCGCGCTTCGGCGCTGGTGGCGCTCTCGTTCGACTCGCGGGCGGGCCATAGGCCCAGATAGCACGGCCGTCCTAGTTCGCGTTCAGGAAGCCGATGATCGCGGGATGGGCGGCGCGGTCCTGAATCATGAACATGTGGCCGCCCTCGAACCAGTGCAACTCAGACCCCCTGATCCGCCCTTGCATCCGTTCCTGCGTCGCGGGCAGCGCGATGCCGTCATAGCGCCCGGCGGCGATCATCACGGGGCAGGCGATCTCTCCCAGGCGCTCCCACGTGTCATGCCCGGCGCGCGCCTCCAGCTGCCGCCTGGCGCCCATCTCGCGCCCGGTCTCCGCCGCGTAGGAGTCCGGGGCGGAGGCCATGGCGATGAAATCTGCAAAGTCGTCCGGGTGCGCCGCCTGCCAGGCCGCGTCGCGGCGCGTATCCGCGATTGGGATCAGATGCCTGGCCCGCTCCTCGCCTTTCAGGTGCTGGATCGCGTGGAACGGGTAGGACGCGCCGCCGCCGCCCCCGGGGGAGGTGCAGGCCAGCACCAGGCGCTGGACCTTGCCGGGGCGCCGCAGCACCAGTTCCTGCGCCACCATCCCGCCGAACGAGACGCCGATCACCCGCGCGCTTTCCCAGCCGACGAAGTCCATCAGCGCTGCGGCGTCGTCGGCGTAGTCGGCCATGCTGTAGGGGACGTCGGGCTTTGCCGAGCGCCCGAGCCCGCGCTGGTCGTACGCGACCACGTCGAATGTCTTGGGCAGCGGTCCGTCCATCACGTTGGGCTTCACGCGCAGATCGCCGCCGGTGCCGGAGATGAAGAGCAGGGGAGGGCCCTGGCCCTCGCGCTCGTAGTAGAGGTCGATCCCGTCCAGTGAAGCGATGGGCATGGACTAGCCTTTCCGTTCACGTGCGAAGGCGGCGGCGCCCATGCCGGCTGCTCTGCCGAACACGGCGCCGGCCATCAGGCCCGTGCCGCCCGGATAGTTGAAGTAGAAGAGCCCGCCGACCAACTCCCCAGCAGCGTAGAGGCCGGGAATCGCGCCGGTGTCCGCGCTCAGCACGCGGGCGCTGCGGTCGATGCGAAGGCCCCCGAACGTGAACGTCACGCCGCAGGTGACCTGATAGGCCTCGAACGGCGGCGTCTCGATCGGGTTGGCCCAATTCGACTTCGGGATCGCCAGACCGTCAGTCGCCCGTCCGTCTTTGACGTTCGGATCGAACGGGATGTTGCGTTTCACGGCCGCGTTGAACTCCTGCAGCGTCGCCAGTGCGGCGGCCGCATCGACGCCCTCGAGCTTGCCGGCCAGCTCCTCCAGCGTGTCGGCGCACACCCGCGTCGCCTGCCGAATCCGGTACTCGTCGCGCAGCAGCGGCGCCGTCGTCGCATCGAACACCTGCCAGGCAAATTGCTGAGGCTGTTCAAGGATGACGCGCCCGTACTTCGCGTAGGTGTAGTTGCGGAAGTCGGCGCCCTCGTCGACGAACCTCTGGCCGCGGGCGTTCAGCATGATCCCGAGCGGATAGGAGTGCTTCTGGAATCCGTCGCCGACCGCGAGGTCGCCATAGGCCGGCGCGTTGCGGTCCCAGGCCACCGCGTGGCAGCCGGACCAGTTGCCCGCCGCCTCCGCGCCCGCCGCCAGCGCCATGGCGATGCCGTCGCCGGTGTTGAAGCGGGTGCCGCGCACCTTGGCGAGATCCCAGCCTGGCCCGAGGTAGCGGGTCCGCCATTCGGCGCTCGACTCGAACCCGCCGCAGGCCAGGACAACGGCCCTGGCGGCGATGTCGTGCGCGCCGCCCTCCGATCGGACGCGCACACCCGCCACGCCCGCATTGGCCACCGTCAGCGCCGTCGCCCGGGCGCCGAAGGCGATGGCGACCCCGCGGCGCCGCGCGCCGGCGTAAAGCGCCTCGATCAGGCCTGGTCCGCCGCCGACCGCCTCGACCGTCAGGCCGCCCCAGAACCTGAACCGGCCGCCTATGCGGTACGCCTGGCGGCCCCAGATGGGCAGGAAGCGGACGCCCTGGTCGCGCATCCACAGCATCGTGGCGCGGCTATCGCCGACCAGGACCTCGCACAGCTCCGGATCGGTGCGGTATTCCGTGACGCGGCCCATGTCGTCGAAGAACTGCGCTGCGGAGTAGCTCCCGAAGTCGGCGCTCGCGACCTCCGCATCGGTCAGGTCGGGCATCAGCGCCCGAAGGTCGTCCACGCTGTCGTAGACGCAGCGGAACGCTCCGGCCGTAAAGCGGCTGTTCCCACCCGCCTCGGCCTCTGTGGCGCGTTCCAGCACCAGCACCGAGGCGCCGCCGTCGGCGGCCGCCAGCGCCGCGCACAACGCCGCGTTGCCCGCGCCGACCACCACCACGTCCGCTGAAGCCGGCAGCGCCACTTCGCCTCGCAAGTTCAGTCCGCCGGGATTCGCCTCAACGAGGCGGCCGCGGTCAATGGTCGAGGTCGAACACCGAACCGAACAGGCGCTCGGCCTCGGCTTTGAAGCCATCGCCGTCGCCCGGCGGCTCGCGGTCGGTCCGGTGCTTCAGGAACAGCGCCTCCAGCCCGGCGGGGTGAAAGCCGACCAACAGCTCCACCGGCGCACCGGACAGGTTCGCGTACCCGTGCCGCACGCCGGCTGGCGCGCGGACGAAGTCGCCCGCGGCGAGGGTCAGGACGTCGTCGCCGAGGAGGAAGGAGAGCTCGCCCCGCCTGACCAGGAACGTCTCATCACAGGCGCCGTGCAGGTGCGCGCCGTAGTAGGGCGCGCCCGGTGGGGCGGGGGCGACCACGAGCTCCATCAGGCTGTAGGCGCCGCCCGTGTCCTGGCCGTGGACCAGTACGCGTCCTCGGTCGGGGCCGTCCTCGAAGGCGCCAGCGTGGTCATCCGCGCGGACCACCAGCTGACCGGTCATGGGGCCTCTCCCAGCCGTTCGGCGCTCACGATCGCCCAGCCGAACACGTCACGCTCCTCCGCCAGGTAGATCCGACGGTGTTCCGCCGTGCGCGCGAGTATCGACGCCGCATTGGGTTGATCGGGATGGGCCTTCGCCCAAGCCAGGCCGGCGCGCCAGTGCGGGCTCTCGTAGTGGTCCCAATCGTCGTCCGAAGAGGCGATGACGCCGGTGACGGCGAATCCGTGCTCGGCGAAGCGATCGACGAACTCCGCCAACGTTCGGTCGTGCTGCGGCCAACGCGCCCGGACGGCGGGAGGGAAGGGGGCTCTTGCGTAGGGCTCGCCCACCGCGACGCGTCCTCCGGTCGGCACGACTCGCGCCATCCACGCCAATGTTCCCTCCAGGTCGCCGAGGGCGAACGTCGCGCCGATGCAGAGGGCGACGTCGAAGCCGCCATCGGCCGCCGGAAAGTCCGCCGCGGGGCCTTCGATGATCTCGACCGCGCCCTTTAGCGGCGCGCCGGCGAGCGCCCGGCGGGCTTCGCCGGCGAAGACGGAACTGAGCTCGAGGCCGGTCGCCCGCACCTTGGCTCGCTCCGCGATGCGCCGCAGCAGCCATCCTTTGCCCGAACCCACGTCGACGACGCGGTCGCCGTCGGCGATCGCGAGATATTCGATCAGCCGGTCGAGTTTCTGCGGCGACATCGGGTTTTGGATCGTGTGGAGGGCCTCCACCACCTCGTAGTAGCGCAGCGCTTCGCTCATCGCCTCGCCTCGCGCGCGATCCAGCCCATCGACTGGAAGTAGAACGGATCGGGGTAGGGGTTGCGCTCGACCGTCATGCCGATGCGTCGCATGACGCCTTGCGAGGCGAGGTTGTCGTTGTGGGTGGTGGCCACCACGCGCCACGCATCGAGCCGCTCGAAGGCGTAAGCCAGCATGGCCGCAGCCGCCTCCGAGGCCACGCCTTTGCCCTGGCGATTGGGGGCGACGGCCCAGAACATGCCGAGCTCCAGGTGGTGCGGAGCGTTCGGCGTAGCGCCAAACGACGGCAGCTGGCCGAGCGGAACCATCGAAGGCACGAAGCCAACCAGGCCGATCAGGGCGTTGGTCGCGCGATCCACGATGGCGCGGTCACCCAGCGGCGGCTGGTTCAGCCGCGCGAGTTCGCGGGTGCTGTCGACCGCCCACCAGAGCCAGCTTCGGCGGCGATCGAGGCGTTCCGTTTCGTTGGGCGTCTCGCCAGCGGCGGCGCCAGCCCAGTTGTCGGGTGTGCTCGCGTCGATCGCCGCAAAGAGCGCGTGGCAGGCGTCGAGGTCGTCGCGGACGAGCGGGCGGATGGTCAGCCGTGCGGTTTCGAGCACGGGCATGGCGGTCCCTTCGAGGGCCGCGGAGTCGTTGTTGGACAAGAGCGTTGGCTTTCGGAAAAGGTGTCAGCGCAGGGACGCGCCCAAGGCAGCGACCCTTCGAGTGAGAAGACGAAAGCGCCGGTCAGGCGCGCGCTTTACACAATCTCCGACAGCATGACCGCGAAGCTAGCGAAGCGCCGGCTCCGGTCAAGCTACTCCGCGATCTTCGCGCGCTCGAACCACTCGGCCATGGTGACCCGCTCGCCGGTGTCCTCGTCGTAGAACGTGACGCCGTTGTCCTTGAACACCGCCACCTTGCCGACGGTCGGCATGCGGGCGACCTCGACCGGATGGCGCTCGCCGCCGGTCAAATAGATCAGGTCGTCTGTCGTGTGGGTGTTGGTCAGATTGTGCACGACCCCGTCCGGTGGGAAGCCCAGGAAGTCGCCCGCGCCAATGGGCGTTGACTCGCCATCCAGCGTCACCGTGCCTTCGCCGGCGACGATGAACACCCACTCCTCCTCGATCGAATGTGCGTGCGGAATGAAGCTCTCCTTGCCCGGCGGAACGCGAAGGAAGTTGACCGGCAGCCGGGTGAGGCCCGTCCGCTCGCTCAGGCGCGCCATGTACATGTCGGAGTTCGGGTTCAGCGGATGTCTGCCGTGATAGGCCTCCGCTCGCCCGATTTCGCCCGTCCGCACGAGGTATTTGGGGTCGGCCATTGCAGTCCTTCCGGCGCGTCAGCCCGGCTTGCGCTTCGCAGGCTTCTTCTTCGTCGCCTTCGCGGGCGCCTTGGGTTTCGCTCCGCGCCGCGAGGTCTTCGCTGATGTGGGCTTCGCCGCCCGCGCCGCCAAGAGATCCACCGCCTGCTCCATGGTCAGCGTCGCCGGGTCGGCGCCCTTCGGCACGTTCGCGTTCACCTGCCCATGCTTCACGTAAGGACCGTAGCGCCCGGCCAGCACGCGCACCGGTTCTCCGTCCGTCGGATGCCCGCCCAGCTCCTTGATCGCGGCGGGGGCCGTCCGCTGCGACCGGCCGCCGCCGGCCTTGCGCTCGGCGAGCGCCGCGACCGCTCGATTCAGCCCCACCTCGAAGACCTCGTCGGCGTTTGCGAGGTTGGCGTAGGTTCCGTTGTGCTGGACGTAGGGTCCGTAACGCCCGATGCCCGCCAGGATCGTCCCGCCGTCCACCGGGTGCACTCCCACCTCGCGCGGCAGGTTCAGGAGCCTGAGCGCCTTGTCCAGGTCGATGCCCTGTGGCGGCCAGTCCTTGGGTAGGCTCGCGCGCCGCGGCTTGCCGTCGCCGGCGGTTTCGACGAACGGACCGAAGCGGCCACTCTTCAGCCAGACGCTCTCCCCAGTCCTCGGATCGACTCCCAGCTCGCGATCGCCGGCGTCGCCGCCGTTCTCGGCCTCGCCGGCGGCGATGGGGCGGGTGTGGCGGCACTCCGGATAGTTCGAGCAACCGATAAATGCGCCGTAGCGGCCGAGCTTGAGCGAGAGCCGCCCGGTCCCGCAGGTCGGGCACAGCCGGGGATCGGCGCCGTCGCCCTTGTCGGGAAAGATGTGCGGGCCGAGCGCCGTGTTCAGCGCTTCCAGAACATCGGCCGTTCGCAGGCCGCCGATATCGCCCACCGCCGCGTGGAACTCCTTCCAGAAGTCGCGCAGCAGCGCCTTCCAGTCGAGCGCGCCGGCCGAGACCTCGTCGAGCTTTTCCTCGAGATCGGCGGTGAAGTCGTACTCGACGTAGCGGTGGAAGAACTGCTCGAGGAAGGCGGTGACCAGCCGCCCCTTATCCTCGGGCACGAAGCGGTTGCGCTCCATGCGCACGTATTCGCGGTCGCGCAGCAGCGTCAGAATGGATGCGTAGGTCGAAGGACGCCCAATGCCGAGCTCTTCCAGCTTCTTGACCAGGGAGGCTTCCGAGTAGCGCGGCGGCGGCTCGGTGAAGTGCTGGTCGGCGCGCGCCGCGTGCACGCGGGCTGCCTCGCCCTGAGACACCTGCGGGAGCCGGCCGCCTTCTTCGTCGTCCGGATCGTCGCGGCCTTCTTCGTAGACGGCGAGATAGCCCTCGAAGAGCACGACCTGGCCGGTGGCGCGCAAGCCGGTTTGCCCGTCAGCGCTGTCGAGGTCGATCGTGGTGCGCTCGATCCGCGCCGACTCCATCTGCGAGGCGATCATCCGCTTCCAGATGAGCTCGTAGAGGCGCCCGAGATCCGGCTCGAGCCGCAGCGAGCCCGGGTTGCGGTTCAGACTGGTCGGGCGGATCGCCTCGTGCGCCTCCTGGGCGTTCTTGGCTTTGGTGCGATAGTGGCGCGGACTTTCGGGAACGTAGTCGGCGCCATAGAGCGAACCGATCACGCTCCTGGCCTCGCTCAGCGCCTCGGGGGCCGACTGCACCCCGTCGGTGCGCATGTAGGTGATCAGGCCCACCGTTTCGCCGCCGACGTCGGCGCCCTCGTAGAGGCGCTGCGCGGCCTGCATGGTGCGCTGGGCCGAGAATCCGAGCTTGCGCGCCGCCTCCTGCTGCAGGGTCGAGGTGGTGAAGGGCGGCGGCGGGTTGCGACGCGCCGGCCGCTTCTCGACCGCCGAGATCTTGAAGGTGGCGGCCCGCACCGCGGCCCTGGCCGCGTCAGCGGCCGTCTCGTTGGGCAGGTCGAACTTTGCGAGCCGCCGGCCCTGATGCTTGACGAGGCGGGCAGTGAACTTGTCGCCGCCGGCCGCGGCGACATCGGCGTCGACGGTCCAGAATTCCTCGGTCCTGAACGCCTCGATCTCGAGTTCGCGGTCGACGATCAGGCGAAGCGCCACCGACTGCACCCGGCCGGCCGAACGCGCGCCCGGCAGCTTGCGCCAAAGAACCGGCGAGAGGGTAAAGCCCACCAGATAGTCGAGCGCGCGGCGGGCGAGGTAGGCCTCGACCAGCTCCATGTCGATGTCGCGCGGTTTCGCCATCGCCTCGGTGACGGCCGAGCGGGTGATGGCGTTGAACACCACGCGCTGGACGGTCGCGTCGCGCAACGCCTTCCGCTGGTTCAGGGCCTGGAGCACATGCCAGCTGATCGCCTCTCCCTCCCGGTCGGGGTCGGTGGCGAGGATCAGGCGGTCGGCGCCCTTCAGGGCGGCGGCGATGTCGGAGAGACGCTTGGCGGCGCGCGGCTCGACTTCCCAGGTCATGGCGAAGTCGTGCTCGGGATCGACCGACCCATCCTTGGACGGCAGGTCGCGCACGTGGCCGTAGCTCGCCAACACCTGATAGTCGGAGCCCAAGTACCGGTTGATGGTCCGGGCCTTGGCCGGGCTCTCGACGACGACGACGTTCATGCGGGGGGCGGACTCAAGCAGCAGGCGAAGGGCGCGGAAAGTGGGGGCGCCCCCCCAGGCTGTCAACGCACCGCGAACGCCAGGCCCGTTTTAACCTCCGATAGCGAAGCCGCCAGGCAACAGTTCGGCGCGGCCGGCCAGCACGAGCTCGGTAAGCGCCGCGAGCACCATGGCGGCCGAGGCGCCGGTCGCGCGGACCAGCTCGTCGCGCGGTGTCGGCGCGGGCGAGAGCAGCTGGGCGATCTGCTCGCGAAGGGTCGCAATCTCCGCTTCCGAGCCCGGGTCGCCAAGCGGCGCCGCCGGGGTCGGTCCAGGCTCTCGGACGCGCGTGAGGCTTTCCAGCGCGCGCAGCACGTCTTCGGCGCCCTCGCAGATCGCAGCGCCCTGGCGGATGAGGTCGTTGGTTCCTTTGGCGCGCGGATCGAGCGGCGAGCCGGGTACGGCAAGGACCTCGCGCCCCTGCTCGGCGGCCAGCCGCGCCGTGATCAGCGACCCGGAGCGCAGCTCGGCCTCGACAACGACCACCGCCACCGAGAGGCCCGAGATCAGGCGGTTACGGCGCGGGAAGTCGCGCGCCTGCGCGGCGGTCCCCGGCGGGCTCTCGCTGACGACGCAGCCATCAGAAGCAAGCGCGGCATAGAGGGCTTCGTGCTCGGGAGGATAGACGTCGTCGACTCCGCCGCCGAGCACCGCGATCGATCCGGTCGCCAGCGAGCCCTGGTGCGCGGCCGCGTCGATCCCCCGCGCCATTCCGGACACGATCGCATATCCGGCCTGGCCCAGGTCGCTGGCGAGCCCGCGCGCGAAGCGTTGGCCCGCGGCTGAGGCGACGCGGGCGCCAACGATGGCAACGGCCGCTTCACCGAGGAGCTCCGAGCGACCGCGCGCCCAGAGCACCGGCGGCGGGGGGTCGAGCGCCGCCAGCCGGGCCGGGAACGCCGGGTCAGCGGTCACCAGAAGCTGTGCGCCGAGCGCCTCGCCGGCGGCGATCTCGTCCTCGGCTGCCTCCGGGCTCGGGATCCGGATTCCGCCGCGCCGCCCGCCGCGCCGCGCCAGGTCCGGAAGGGCGGCGAGTGCGTTCGTGGCGCCTCCATAGCGGCGAACCAGCTCGCGGAAGGTGACAGGGCCGACGTTCTCGCTGCGGGCCAGGCGGAGCCAGTCGCGCCGCTCGACAGCGGACAAACCGCTCACGCGGCGGCTTTCGACTTGTCGCCGCCGATCTTGGACTCCTGGCCTCGCAGCAACCGCCGGATGTTCTCGTAGTGGCGAACGTAGATCAGCGCCGCCATCGCGATTGCGAGCAGGAAGACAGGCGAGTCCCAGGTGTGGAAGATCAGCGCCGCATAGAGCGGCGCGAGAAGGGCGGCCGCCAGCGCAGCCAGCGATGAGTAGCGGAAGACCGCCGCCATCACGATCCAGGTCGCGCCGGCCAGCAGGCCGACGGGCCAGGCGACCGCCAGGAGCACGCCGAAGAACGTGGCCACGCCTTTGCCGCCGCGAAAGCGCAGCCAGACCGGGAAGACGTGCCCGATGAAGGCTGCGCCGCCGGCGATCGCCGCGGCCGCCTGCGGGTCGGCATAGCCAGGCGTCCGCGCAGCGAACCACCATGCGACGAGCGCCGCGACGGCGCCTTTGCCGCCATCGCCGATCAGGGTTATGGCGGCAAGATCGCGGCGGCCGGTGCGCAGCACGTTGGTCGCGCCGATGTTGCCCGAGCCGATCGCCCGGATATCGCCCATTCCCCCCAGCCGGGTCGCGATCAGGCCGAAGGGAATCGAGCCCAGCAGATAGCCGACGACCAGGGCGAGCGCCGTGACCAGGTGGGCTGGGGCCAACATGCGGCCAGTCTAGGTTGTTTCCGGAAGCGCCAAAAGCGGCCCCTCAGACACGCTTTTCGATCGTCGCCTTCACCTCGGCCAGCCGCTTCTCGTCCCGCTTGTAGAACGTCCACTGCTTGATGCGCTTGCCGTTCACCAGGCCGGCCTGGCTCAGGACCCGCATGTGCTCGCTGACGGTCGGCTGGCTGACGCCGAGTTTCTCCGCGATCAGAAGACCGCACACCCCGTCCAGCACGAGGTCCCCGTCCACCTGCTTGCGGAAATGACGCCGCGGCTCCTTCAGCCACTCGAGGATCAGCAGCCGGCGCACGTTGGCGAGCGCCTTTAGGGCGGCGATGACCTGAACGTCTTCTATCATATTGTCAGTTAGCTAATTGACGAAGTAGATGCGGCGTAGACTGACATAGCGGAGCAAGCGGCGATGGGCGAGGATCTCGAGCGGTACGACATCTCAAAGGAGATCCTGTTCGGCGCGCTCGAGCGGATGGACGTGACCGAAGTCGCCGGCGCTCAAACGCCGTGGTGGAATCGCACGCTCACGCAGGTGAACGACGCCGTCGTGCGCCTCGCGGTCATGGAAGGCGACTTCCACTGGCACAAGCACGAGGACGAGGACGAGTTCTTCTATGTCCTGGAAGGGGCCCTGACGATCGACGTCGAGGGCCGTCCCTCGGTCAGGCTCGAACCGGGGCAGGGGATCACTGTCGCGCGCGGATTGATGCACTTCCCACACGCTCACGGCCGCACCGTCGTCCTCATGGTCGAGCAGGCGAGCGTCGTCCCGACGGGCGATTAGCTTCGCCCGGATGCGGCGAGGGCCGTCCCTCGTCCTCGAGCGCCTCCAGCAGCGGGCACGCCGGCGCCGTGGCCGCATTCGCGCACTGACGCACCGTCGCGGCGAGCACGCGCTCCATCCGCCTGAGCGCCGTGAGTTTGGCGCGGACGTCCGCCAGGTGCGCCTCGGCGATCGGGCGCACCTCTTCGCAGGCGCGGTCCGGACTTGCCGCGAGGTCGAGGAGGGCGCGGATCTCCCCGATGCTGAAGCCGAGCGCCCGCGCCCGGCGGATGAAGGTCAAGCGCTGACGATGCGCTGGCGCGTACGAGCGGTGCCCGCCCTCGGATCGCCCCGGCGCGGGCATGAGGCCGATGCGCTCGTAGTAGCGGATCGTTTCCAGGTTGACGCTGCTGAGCTCGGCCAATCGACCGATGGTGAGCCGGCGAGGGTTGGGCATGAAAACGCCGCTTGATTCCGTAGTTGCTACAGGTTGCAGACTAGCGGGAACCGAACGGAGCGCCAGACGCTTGCCCGCCCTGCCGCAGCTCATTTCGACGCTGACCTGTCCCTGGTGCGGCGCCCGCTGGCGCGAGACGATGCCGGCCAACGCGTGCGCCATCGCCTGCGACTGCCGCGCTTGCGGCGCCCAGCTTCGACCGCTCGCCGGCCGATGCTGCGTCTTCTGTTCGTATGGAGATGTCCCGTGCCCGCCGGCGCAGCCGAGCCGCGGGCCTGCCCCGGAGCGTGATGATGACCGCTGCTGAACCCTTGCGCCAAACGCCAGATCTGGCGCGCCGACCGCTCTCGGCCGCCGTGCTTTGGGGGCTGCCGATCGTCGTCGGCAACGCGGTCAACCTCCTCAGGCCCGCGCTCGCCGCGGACGCTCTGGTATGGGCGGGTTGCCTGGCCTGGATGGGCGCGGGTTGCTGGCTGAACGCCCAGCGCTGCAGCCGCCTGCACTGCATGCTTTCGGCGCCGATCCTGTTCGTGGCCGCCGGGCTGGCCGGCGGTATCGCGCTCGGCGCCGCGCCTGCCTGGCCTTGGGCGTTGAACGCGACGATCTGGGGCGCGTTCGGGCTCGTCTTGCTGTCGTTCGCGGCCGAGCTCGTATGGGGCCGCTACGCCGGTGCGGGGCCGGCCTAGACCCGGGCGTCGTGGACGATGCGGCCGTCGACGAGGGTCAGCATCACCTTGCCCTGAAGGCTGCGGCCATCGAAGGGCGAGTTCTTCGACTTTGAGATCAACCGGTCGGCGTCGACCTTCACCGGCGCGCCGATGTCGCAGACGACGAGGTCTGCCGGCGCGCCTTTGGCGAGGGCGCCGGCGTCGAGGCCAAGCAACCGCGCCGGCTTGAGCGTGACGGCCGCCATCAGGTCGATGAGCGGCGCCCGCCGTTCGTGATGCAGGCCAAGCAGCGCCGGCAACAGGGTTTCGAGACCGACCGCGCCGGGCGCGGCCTCGTCGAACGGCAGGCGCTTGTCCTCGGCCGGGGCCGGCGCGTGCGCCGAGACGACCACGTCGATCAGCCCGCCGGCCAGGGCCTCGACCAGCGCCTGGCGGTCGTCCTCGCCCCGGAGCGGCGGAGAGAGCTTGTAGAAGGTCCGATAGTCGCCGATGTCGATCTCGTTGAAGCTCAGGTGGTTGATCGAGACGGTGGCGCGGACGTTCAGGCCCTTCGCCTTGGCGCGCTCCAGGCTCTCCAGGGCATCGCCCGTCGAGAGCTGGTCGACGATCAACGTGGCGCCGGTCAGCTCCGCGAGCGCCAGGTCGCGCTCGAGCATGATCCGCTCCCCGATCGCGGGGCCGGCGACGAGGCCCATCCTGGCCGCGAACTCGCTCTCGTGCGCGGCGGTCAGCTCGGACAGCGATGGATCCGCAGGGCGGTGCGCGAACGGCACGCCGAATCCGTGCGCGTAGGTCATCGCCCGGCGCATGACCTGCGAGTTCGTGATCGGGCGGTCGACGTCGGTCACGTAGAGGCAGCCGGCCTCGCGCATCAGGCCGATTTCCGCCATCTCCTGGCCCGCGAGGCCTTTGGTGGCCGCGCCAGCCGGATAGACCTTGGAGAGGCCGATGTCTCGCGCGCGGCGCAAGATGAAGTCGACCACCGACGGCTCATCGACAGCCGGCTCGGTATCGGGCTGCACGACGATGGATGTGACGCCGCCAACCGCCGCCGCCCGCGCGGCCGACTTGAGCGTCTCCTTGGTTTCTGCGCCGGGTTCGCCGGTCTTGACCCGGATGTCGACAAGGCCGGGCGCCAACATTGCCCCGCCGCAGTCGACGGTCTCGATCTCGGGAGAGAGGCCCTCGATCGCGGGCTTTTGCAGCACGTCGGAGATGACGCCGGAAGCGGCCAGCACAGAGCCCGGCCCGTCGTAGCCGCTGGCCGGATCGACCAGGCGGGCGTTGACGAGCGCGATCGGCCGGGGGGCCGGCATCAGTCGTTGTCCAGCCGCGCCGCAAGGCTGGTGAGCACGGCCATGCGCACGGCGACACCCATTTCGACCTGGTCCTGGATCAGGCTGATCGCCACGTCATCGGCGACGTCGGAGTCGATCTCGACCCCTCGGTTCATCGGGCCCGGGTGCATCACCTTCACGGTGGGCTTGGCGCGCGCCAGCTTCTCGCGGTCGAGCCCGAAGAAGCGGAAATACTCGCGGGTCGAAGGCACGAGCGAGCCGGTCATCCGCTCCAACTGCAGGCGCAGCATCATCACCACGTCGGCGTCGGCGACGCCGCGACGAAGGTCGTGGAACACCTCGGCGCCCCAGCGGTCAGCGCCGACCGGCATCAGCGTCGCGGGGCCGACCAGCCTGACGCGTGCGCCCAGGAGCTGCAACGTCAGCACGTTGGAGCGCGCCACGCGGCTGTGCAGCACATCCCCGCAGATGGCGACCGTGAGCCCTTCGACCCGGCCGAACGCGCGGCGCATCGACAGCGCGTCCAGAAGCGCCTGCGTCGGGTGCTCATGCTGGCCGTCGCCGGCATTGATCACGCTGCAACTGACTTTCTGCGCGAGCAACGACGCGGCGCCGGAGGCGGAGTGGCGCACGACCAAAAGGTCCGGACGCATTGCATTCAGCGTCACCGCGGTATCGATCAGGGTCTCGCCCTTGCTCATCGAAGAGGCGCGCGGGCTCATGTTGACGACATCGGCGCCCAAGCGCTTGCCCGCGAGCTCGAAGGAGCTCTGTGTGCGTGTTGAATTCTCAAAGAAAAGGTTCATCAGCGTGCGACCTTTGAGCAGGTCGAGCTTCTTGGCCTTCTCGCGGTTCAGCGCCACGAACCCGTCCGCCAGGTCGAGGAGCGCGGCCAGCGCGTCGCGGTCGAGGTCAGCGGCTGAAGTGAAATGGCGGGCGGGGAATGGAAACGTCCTCGCGCGGACGTCGTCGACACCGAGGGCGATCGTGGCCATTAAAGCGCCCTTCTAGGCGGGAACGCCGCCTGAGCCAAGGCTTGCGCCGCTGCGCAACCGATCCAGGGCGCCCTGCAGGATCCAGGCGGCGGCGGCTTTGTCCACCAGATCGGCGCGACGGCGGCGGCTCAGGTCGGCTTCGGCGATCAGCATGCGATTGACCGCGGCGCTCGACAATCGCTCGTCCCAGAACGCGATCGGCAGGTCCGGCCGCAGCCGCAGAAGGTTGCGGACGAACGCTCTGGCCGACTGGCAGCGTGGGCCCTCGCTGCCATCCATGTTCACCGGCAGCCCGACGATGACCCCGCCGGCGTTCCGGCTCTGCATCAAAGCGAACAGCGCCTCGGCGTCCGCGGAGAACCGGGACCTGCGGATCAGCTGGATCGGACTGGCGATCGTCCAGCCGACGTCCGAGATGGCGACGCCGATCGTCTTGGTTCCGAGGTCGAGCGCAACCAGCGGCGCGCCTTTCGGCGCCGCCTCCTTCAGCGCGGGAAGGTCGACCAGAGGCATGACTGGCTGTGTCGACGGCTCAGCGCCCCTTGTCAAAGCGCCACGCCCACGGCTAACCGACCGCGCGAGGGAGCAGGCGATGGCGATCGATGCAGCGACGGTGAAGAAGGTCGCGGGTTTGGCCAGGTTGCGCGTCAGCGAGGCGCGCTGCGAGCAAATGGCTGAAGAGCTCTCCGCCATCCTGAGCTGGATCGAACAGCTGAACGAGGTCGACACCGAGGGGGTCGAGCCGATGACGTCGGCGGTCGCGGCCAAACTGCCGATGCGCGAGGACGTCGTCACCGACGGCGGCGATCCACAGCGCGTGCTCGCCAACGCCCCAAAGCAAGATCGGAACTTCTACGTCGTGCCGAAGGTGGTCGAGTAGTGGCTGGTCTCACCGACCTCACGCTCAAGGCGGCGATCGAGGGTCTGCGCGCCAAGGCGTTCTCGGCCGAGGAGCTGACCGAAGCCCACATCGCCGCTGTCGAGCAGGCGCGGCCGCTGAACGCTTTCGTGCTCGAGACGCCCGACAAGGCGCTGGATGACGCCAAACGCGCCGATGCGCGGATCGCGAGCGGGGCGGCGCGGCCCCTGGAGGGCGCTCCGCTTGGCATCAAGGATCTCTTCTGCACCGAGGGCGTTCGCACCACGGCCGGCTCGAAGATTCTCGAGAACTTCCGACCGACCTACGAATCGACGGTTTCGGCGAACTTGTGGCGCGATGGCGCCGTGATGCTGGGCAAGCTCAACCTGGACGAGTTCGCCATGGGCTCGTCGAACGAGACCTCCGCGCTCGGACCGGTCGTCAACCCCTGGCGAAGCCGCGGGTCGAACCAACCCCTGACGCCCGGCGGCTCGTCGGGCGGATCCGCCGCCGCCGTGGCGGCCGGGCTTTGCCTTGGAGCGACGGCGACCGACACCGGCGGATCGATCCGACAGCCGGCCGCGTTCACCGGCACGGTCGGTGTCAAGCCAACCTACGGTCGTTGTTCGCGTTGGGGGATCGTGGCCTTCGCCTCGTCGCTGGACCAGGCGGGCCCGATCGCGCGCACCGTCGAGGATGCCGCAATCCTGCTCACCTCGATGGCTGGTCACGACGCGAAGGACTCGACGAGCCTCGATGTCGAAACCCCTGACTTTGCGAGTTTCGTCGGCAGGTCGGTGAACGGCTTGAAGATCGGCGTGCCGAAGGAATACCGCGTCGACGGCATGCCGGAGGAGATCGAAGCGTTGTGGGCGGCCGGCATCGGCTGGCTGAAGGACGCCGGCTGCGAGATCGTCGACGTATCGCTGCCGCACACCCGCTTTGCGCTGCCGGCCTACTACATCATCGCGCCGGCAGAAGCGTCATCCAACCTGGCCCGCTACGACGGCATGCGCTACGGCCTGCGCGTCGGCGCCGGCGCGCTCAGGGACGTCTACGAGGGGACGCGCGCCGAAGGCTTCGGAGCCGAAGTTCAGCGCCGTATCCTGATCGGGACCTATGTCCTCAGCCACGGGTATTACGACGCCTACTACCTGAAAGCGCAACGCGTGCGGCGCCGTATCGCCGACGATTTCGCGGCTGCGTTCCAGGATGTCGACGCCTTGCTGACGCCGACGGCGCCTTCCGCTGCATTTGGGCTGGGCGACCGCACCAGCGATCCGGTGGCGATGTACCTGAACGACATCTTCACCGTGACGGTGAACCTGGCGGGCTTGCCCGGGCTGAGCGTGCCTGCCGGCCTTGACGCGCACGGGCTGCCGCTCGGGCTGCAACTGATCGGCCGGCCGCTGGACGAAGGAACGCTCTTCTCGCTGGGCCACGCGCTCGAGCAGGCCGCGGCGTTCACGGCCAAGCCCGAGCGGTGGTGGTGACGCTACTTCGGCGCAGCGGCGCCGCCGGACGCCTTCAAGTCGGTATCGATCGTCTGCAGCTTGGCGGCGTCGATGTTCGCCTGCGGGAAGGCGGAGATCTGGCGGATTGTCATGCCCTTGATCTGGTCGAGGCCGTCGTAGGTCAAGAGCGCCGGTAGATCTTTGGCCAGCACGGCTTTGGCCGGCGCGTCGTTGAGGAGGTCGTCGATCGTCCAGTCGACCGATGGCGGTCCCGACGCCGCTGCGCTCGCCGGAGCGCTGGAGTCGGCCGGGGCTCCGCTGGCGGCGGTCTGACCCTGTGCGGCGCTCACGGCGACGGCGAGGCCAAAGGCGGCGCCCAGCGCGCCGATGAGGAGAAGTCTACGCATTCGGGTCCCTCTGGGGTTGTGCGTGAAAATGGCGCGCGACCAAAACAAGGTTTTGTCGTTCGGCACAAGGGCCAAGCCTGCGGTCCTTTCGCTGCGCGCGGCGCGTGCTAGGAAGCGCTCATGAACGATCACGCCGAGATCATCGAAGGGCGGACCGGCCCCTGGGAGATCGTGCT
>DATGIN010000048.1:0-16998 GCA_035295705.1 Caulobacteraceae bacterium | reverse complement strand
GCGACCAAAACAAGGTTTTGTCGTTCGGCACAAGGGCCAAGCCTGCGGTCCTTTCGCTGCGCGCGGCGCGTGCTAGGAAGCGCTCATGAACGATCACGCCGAGATCATCGAAGGGCGGACCGGCCCCTGGGAGATCGTGCTTGGGCTCGAAGTCCACGCCCAGGTCGCCTCGCGCTCGAAGTTGTTCTCCGGGGCGGCCGTGGGATTCGGGGCCGACCCCAACGAGCAGGTCAGCCTGGTGGACGCTGCGCTTCCCGGGATGCTGCCGGTCATCAACCGGCACTGTGTCGAGCAGGCGGTCAGAACGGGCCTCGGACTGCAGGCGAAGATCAACCTGTGGTCGCGGTTCGACCGGAAGAACTATTTCTACCCCGACCTTCCGCAGGGCTATCAGATCAGCCAATACGCCCACCCGATCGTGGGCGAAGGCGAGATCGAGGTCGAACGAGACGATGGGTCGACCTTCACGGTCGGAATCGAGCGGCTGCACCTCGAGCAGGACGCCGGGAAAATGATTCACGATCTCGATCCGAGCTGGACCTACGTCGATCTGAACCGCGCCGGCACTGCGCTGATGGAGATCGTGTCCAAACCGGACATGCGAAGCTCGGACGAGGCGTCGGCCTACGTGAAGAAGCTGCGCACGATCATGCGCTATCTCGGGACGTGCGACGGCGACATGGAAAAGGGCAATCTGCGCGCGGACGTGAACGTCTCGGTCCGCCGCCCGGGCGGGTCGCTCGGGACGCGCTGCGAGATCAAGAACGTCAACTCCTACCGCCACATCCGCGAGGCCATCGGGTTCGAGGCCCGTCGCCAGGTCGACGTCATCGAGGACGGCGGCCTGGTCGAGCAGGAGACCCGCCTTTTCGATCCCGTGAAGGGCGAGACGCGCTCCATGCGCTCAAAGGAGGAGGCGCAGGACTATCGCTACTTCCCTGATCCGGACCTCCTGCCCTTGGAGCTCGACCCGGCCTGGGTCGAGACGCTCGAAGCTGCGCTTCCCGAGCTCCCGGATGCGAAAAAGAAACGTCTCGAGAGCCAGTACGGCCTCTCCGCCTACGATGCCGGGGTGCTGGTCGCGGACGCGGCCAAGGCCGACTTCTTCGAGGCCGCCGCCAAGGGCCGGGACGCAAAGCTGGTGGCGAACTGGACGACCAACAACCTCGTCGCCCGGCTCGCCGACGCGGGGCTGGAGATCGAACAGAGCCCGATCTCGGCCGCCGCGCTCTCGGCGCTGGTCAAGCTGATCGAGGACGGCGTGATCTCGTCGAAGATCGCCCGGACGGTGTTCGATCACATGTGGGACGGCGAGGGCGGGCCGGAGGCCATCGTCGAGACGAGGGGCCTGCGTCAGGTGACCGATACAGGCGCGCTGGAGGCGACCATCGATACGATCATCGCGGCCAATCCCGGCCAAGCCGAGGCCGTCAAGAGTCGCCCACAGGCCATCGGCTGGTTCGTAGGCCAGGTGATGCGGGAAACCGGCGGAAAGGCGAATCCCGCCGCCGTCAACGAGATCCTGAAAGCTAAGCTCGGCGTGACATAGGCGCTATGCGCCGCCTCCGGGGATGACCTCGACGATCAATCCGGACGAGCTCGAGGCGAGCACGAGATCGCCGTCGCACAGCAGCCAGACGTATCCGGCCGGCGCGCGGCGCAAGTGATAGTGTTCCGGGTCGGCGATTACCGTTGCCGCCGCATCAGGCGGCAGGGTTTGGCCGGGCCACCAGCGGCCGTACTTGGGGTGGTAGCGTCCGGTCAACGCAGGCGCGGGCGGCCGCGGCCGCTGCTTGTCGGGCGGGGACGTCGAGATCTGATGCTGCAGCGGCTGGGCGGCCCCGAGCGGCCGCTCGATCGGCGTGGACGCGGCTTCTTCGGATCCCATCGTCGCCGCGCTCGCCATGCCGCAGGCGGGCGCAAGCGCGACGAGCGCGACCAGGAGCGCCGCGGGCCCGCACGCGGCGCGGCGCGAGGGCGGGCGCGAGCGTCCCGCCGCCAACGACAGCGCCAGTTCCATGGCCGGCCTGTTAGAGCCCGGGCGCTGAACGTCGACTGAACGACCGAAGCGGCCAATTCCGGCTTGCTTCCGCGCCTGGCGCGTCGCCATGGTTTTCGATCCACGCACTTGGGGAGACAGCCCGTGCCCGAGCCGATCAAGGTCCACTATTGGCCGACGCCGAACGGCCACAAGGTAACGATCGCGCTCGAGGAGATGGGACTGGCCTACGAGATCGTGCCCGTGAACATCGGCCGCGGCGACCAGTTCAAGCCCGAGTTCCTCGCCATCGGACCCAACAACCGCATGCCTGCCATCGTCGATCCCGATGGGCCGGGCGGCCAGCCGATCTCCGTCTTCGAGTCCGGCGCGATCCTGCAGTACCTCGGCCGCAAGACCGGACTGTTCTACCCGTCCGACGAGCGGGCGCGCGTGAAAGTCGACGAATGGGTTCATTGGCAGATGGCCAACCTTGGACCCAACGCCGGCCAGCGCAACCACTTCCGCAACTACGCCCCCACGTTCATTCTCGACCAGCGGCAGGTCGCCTACGGCGCGATCCGCTACACCAACGAAGTGCAGCGACTCTATGGCGTGCTCGACAAGCAGCTTGCCGGACGCGAGTTTGTCGCCGACCACTATTCCATCGCCGACATGCTCAGCTGGCCCTGGATCTTCGCCCGCGACGGCCAGGGCATCATGATCGACGACTTTCCGCATCTCAAAGCGTGGCATGCGCGCATCGCCGAGCGGCCGGCCGTGAAGCGGGCGCTGGCCGCCGCCCAGCAGGTGAGGGCCGTCGGCGGCCTGCAGGGAAGCGCGCGGGAAGCTGCCGAAGCGCGCAGGGTCCTGTTCGGCCAACGCGCGAGGGCCTAGCAGCTTCAGCGGCAAGTTGTCGCGCGCGCTTTCCTTGTCGGACCAGGGTCTTGGTAAAGCCGGCGGGCGTCTCCGTTAAAGTCGAGCATCCCTAATCGCGCGCTTAACTATATGTTTATCTCGACGGCTCTTTCATCGAACCCGGGGCGAGAACGCCTGTCGATCGTGATGGCGGTCCACCCTCGATGATGGGGGCTTAAATGTTGGCAGATCGGGAGAAGCCCGTCGCGCCAGAGTCGTTGCAGCGGGATCTGCCGCTGCCGCGGGCAGACTCGTCGGGGGACGAGCTGTTCAAGATGGGGCTCTTGTACTCAACCGGACAAGGCGGCGCGCCGCTCGACTACGTGTCGGCGCACATGCTGTTCAACCTCGCAGCCATGCGCGGTTCGCTCGAGGCGAAGATCTATCGCAAGGAGATCAGCCAGGAGATGGACCCGCAGGACGTCGCCGAGGCTCAGCGGGCCGCGCGTGAATGGCTATCGCACGGCTGATCAGTTCACGCCGGTGATGAAGGCGGCGCCCTTGGTGTACTGGAATCCAAGCTGCACCGGGGACACGTCCTTGAAGTACTGCTGCACGAACAGCCCCGCTTCGGCGATGCGCGTGCGCGGCACATAGACCACGTCGAAGCGGCGTAAGGGAACGAGATCGGTCGAGGGGTAGGTGAGGCCGCGACGCAGGTCGGCCGTTCGCAGCATCGCCTCGCCGTCTGGCCCACGCCGGATGATCACCACCTGGCTGCGCTTGGCGATGGGCGTAAATCCGCCGGCCAGGATCACAGCCTGCAGCGCGTTGATGTCGCCCGGCATGTCGTAGATTCCCGGCTTCGCCACCTCGCCGCCCACGAACACCTTCAGCGTCTGCGCCTTCACCGACAGGGATACGTCCGGCCGGACAAGCTGGCTCGCGTAGGCCTGGCTGACCTCCGACTCGGCCTGGCCGATCGTCCGGTCGGCTACCTCGACCGAGCCCGCCAGCGACAGATAGAGACGTCCGTCCGGCTGCACGGTCAGGGTCTTGTTCAGCTCGGGCGCGGACGGGACGCTGAGATCGACCTCATCCCCGGGATAGAGCCGATAGGGCGGCTCGGCGTCCGTCCAGTTGGCGTAGCGGATGTCCGGGAAATCGGCGCTCGGCCGCGGCGCCGGCGTGAACAGGTCCGGACCGCCGCTCGCGCAGGCGCCGGCGCTGAAAGCAAGGCTCACGACGAGGGCGCGGCGGGCCAGAGAGAACGGCATCGAGGGCTTCCAGCGTGCGGCGTCGAACTGAGCGCAACCCTTAATGAAAATGGGTAACCAAGCGTTAATCGCGCCGCGCCACGGTCAGCCCATGCCTGCGGGGCGTTTGGATTCTCATGGCGAGTAGCGCCTGGGCGAGTGAGGCGGGGAGCGGCCGCGCCTGGCCGCGCTACGGCGTCGCCGACCTTGCGCCCATGCTCTGGCGTGAGCGCTTTCTCATGGCCAGCGTCTTCACCGTCGTCCTCGCGGTCGGGCTGGCTGCAGCGTTCGCGATGAAGAGCGTCTACGACGCGCACTCCTCGATCCTGGTGCGGCTCAACCAGGCTTACGTCTACGAGCCGCCGGCGGGCGATGCAGCGCGCGGCGCGGTGCCCGAAGCAGACCAAGTGCTGCAGTCTGAAGTCGAGATCCTCTCGAGCGCGGAGGTGAAGGAGCGGGTGCTGGAGCGCCTGGGCCTTGCGCGGGTCTTTCCCGACCTCGCCCGCGGCTACGAAGCCGCGACGCCGGACGAGCAGCGGGTCCGCATGGGCAAGGCGGTGCTGGCCATGGAGCACAACCTGAAGATCGCCACGACGCCCGGCGCGCCGGTCGTGCGGCTGGACTACGAGGATCATGACCCGCAGATGGCGGCCCTGGTCCTGAACACGCTGATGGACGAATACCTCATCTATCGCAGAGCCATCCTGCTGGACCCGACCGCGCCGCTGGAGGAACAGCGGAAGGCGTTCGAGGCGCGCCTCACGGAGGCCGACGAGGCCTACGAGTCGTTCCTCGGCTCGAACAACATCGGCGACTTCGAAGCCGAGAAGACGTCGCTCGCGCAGCTCCAGGCGAGCCTGCAACAACAGAAGTACGCGAACGATGCGCAGCTGGAGGATCGCGAGGGCCGGCTGGCGGTCCTGTCGGCGCAAGCCAGCGGCTTGCCGCAGGAGGTCGGTCTCTACCGGGACCTCGACCACGCCGCGCAGGACAAGCTCGCGCAGCTGAAGGTCCAGAGGGCGGACCTGCTCAGCCGCTACAAGCCTGACGCGCAGCCGGTGAGAGATGTCGACGACCAGATCGCGGGCCTCGAGCGCGGCATCGCATCGAACGCTGTCCAGGCCGACGGAGCGCGGCGGGTCGGCGTCAACCCGGTCTACCAGACGGTGCAAACCGATCGGATCCAGCTGACCGCCGAGGTCGCCGCCCTCAAGCAGCTGTCGGAGACGTTGGCGGGGCAGATCGAGCAGGTCACGGAGCGTCAGCTCAGACTGTCGCAGCTCGAACCGCGCTACGACGCGCTGGCGCTCGACCGCGACGTGCTTTCCAGCAACGTGAAGGACTTCACGCAGAAGGAACAGCAGACCGAAGCGGCGGACGCGATCGCCAAGCAGAGCAACGACAACATCGCCATCATCGAGCGCGCCGTAACGCCGGCCCAGGGGAAGAGCCTGAAGGCGCCGGTCGCCATGCTCGCGCTGGCGCTTGCCGCCTTCGCCGCGCTCTGCGCCGGGCTCGCGAGGGCGTTTGCGCGCCCCGGCTTCCCGACGCCAGAGTCGGCGTCGCGCACGCTCGAGCTGCCCTTGCTGGCCACCGCCGGGATGAAGGGCGCCGCCGCCCACTAGCCGCCCGCCTGCACGCGCGATGTGTGGTAGGACGGGCGACGCCCCCGGCGAGTTTGCGATTCGTGTAATGGTCGACCTGACCTCTGAAATGGCCGAGCTTTGGACGTCGCTCGGCGCGCCAACGGCCGGGCCGACGCGGGCTATTCAGTTCGTAGCCGCGGCAACGGGCGAGGGCGCTTCCACCGTGGCGCGGGAGTTCGCCTTCTTCGCCTCCAAGCGGGCGCGCAAAGGGGTCTGGCTGGTCGACCTTGATCTCGCCGAGGCGCCGCAGCATCGCGCGATCGCGGCGGAGGCCGGGCGCTATGGGGCGTTGGGCAAGCCCAGCGCGGCGTCGCCGGATGGATCCGCCTTCTTCACCGTGCAGCCGCCCACGCGCAGCAAGGAAGGCGCGGTCTGGCCGGACGCCCGTTTTCTCGTGGCCTACCCGGTGGGCGGGCCAAGGCTTTGGGTCACCCGCTTTCGTTGCGAGGCCCTCCAACAGCCGCCCCAGACCGTGCACCTGCTTCCCACCGACGCCTACTGGCAGGCGCTCCGACGCCACGCTGAGCTCATCGTCGTCGATGCGCCTGCGCTCGACGTTTCGACCAGCGCGCTCACGGTCGCCGCCCGGATGGACGCCAACGTCATCGTGCTTGCCGCCGACGCCCGCGACGCCGGCCGGGCCGCCGCGCTCAAGAGCGAGATCCAGAAGGCCGGCGGCCGCGTCGCCGGGCTGGTTTTCAACAAGGCGCGCCCGTCGGCGCCGTCTCTGAGACGCCAGGCGACCTGAGCCTAGACCGCTTCGGCGTAGAGCGCCGCCCGGTAGAGGCGCATGGCCAGCGCCCGGCTACCCAGCGGGGCGCCTTCAGCCAGCGCGACGCGCTTCAGCCATGGCCGCCAGGCGTGCAGGAACGGTAGGCGCTTCAGCACTTTCGCCGCGCGATAGCTGGGGTAGCGCGCCACGACGCTTCGGTGGCGCGCCGCGATACGAGCGAAATTCGGGGCGGACTGCTCGTACTTCGCTGCGATCACGGGCGCTGGCTCGAGACCGAGGTGGGTTGCCGTGTTGTCGATGTGCACGATCGGATGGCGCGCGGCGACGCGCATCGCCCACTCGACGTCCTCCCAACCCCAGCCGTGAAACGACTCGTCGAACGGCTCGGCCATGAACACCGCCCGGCGCACGAGCAGGTTCGAGGTAAAGACGTGCTTCGCCGGCTGGCGCCGTCTCGACTCGGCGGGCGTGCAATCGGAAGCGAGCGCCATCGTTCGGTGCAGCGCGAACGCAGCGTCGGTTGGGGCTTGCCGCAGCGAGAAACCGCCAAACGCCACGGCCGGTCCGGCGGTCGACATCAGTTCCAGGTAGGTGGCGAGGAACGCGGGGCAGTCGGGCGCCATGTCGGCATCCAGGAACAGGAGGTAGTCGGCCCTGGCGTGGCGGGCGAGCCGATTGCGCCCCTTCGCCCGGCCGAGATTCGTCGCCGAGCGGATGAACATCGCCGGCGCGTGGACCGCGGCGGTGGCGTCGCGAACCCGGCGGCTCAGGGCGCGGTCCGAGCCGCCGTCGTCGAGCACCAGAATCTCGACAAGGCCAAGCGGGCTCATGCCGTCGAGCGCCGCGATCAGGCGTGACGGGTCGTCGCCCAGGAATGGGATGAGCACCGAAAGGGCGGGCCGGGCCGTTGGCCAGGCGGCGTTGGGCCTGAGGACGAGACGCGTCATGCGGGTCCGCGCGGTGCGGCCGGCGCGCGCCGCCGGTGCGCATGGAGGGCGCGCCAACACGATCGTGCTCAGCGCGCGGCCAGACGGTCGCCCAGGAGACAGGGCAGCGTCATCGCCATGATAAAGAGGTCGAGCCAGAAGGACTGGCGCTCGATGTACTCGATGTCCAGCGCCACGCGGCGGCGCACCAGCTCGGGCGTGTCCACCGGCCCGCGGCTGCCCTTGATGGCCGCCCAGCCGGTCATCCCGGGCTTGATGCGATGGCGATGGGCGTATTCCGCAAGCAGCTTCGCCGACTCGACGTCGCCGGTCTTCATGCCCGGCGCGTGCGGCCTAGGCCCCACGAGCGACATCTCGCCCTTGAGCACATTCCAAAGCTGCGGGAGCTCATCGAGGCTGGTCTGGCGGATGAAGGCGCCGACCCGGGTGACGCGAGGATCGTCGACGCCGACCTGCCGGGTCGCCCGCTCGTCGCACGCGTCGTTGCGCATGGAGCGGAACTTCCAGACCACGATCTCCTCGTTGTTGAAGCCCTGACGACGCTGACGGAAGAGGATGGGCCCGGGACTGTCGATACGAATGGCAAGAGCCACCAGCAGCATGACCGGCGCGGCCAGCAAAAGCGCGAGCGCGCCAAGCACGAGGTCGGCCAGGCGTTTGACGAGCGCCCGCCGCGCGTCCTGACGCGCTCCGGAAAGAATGGCGAGCGGCACGTCGGCGAGCCGTGCGAGCGCATCGGCGCTCAAAGCCTCGTCGCCGTAGTCGACGAACAGCGTGATCTCGTTCGGCAACACCCGCAGACGGTCGACGAGCGTGCGCACGCGGGCCTGCGCAGACGCGGTGACCGTGATCACGATGCGGTCGACGAACGGCATGATGCGATGGGTGAGGAGTGCGTCGGTGTCGCCCAGCAGGCGCACCCCGCGGATGGCTTCCGGCCCTCGCGCCTGGCGGTCGTCGAACACGCCCAGCACCGCGACCTCGCCGCTCGCCAGCGCGCTCTGAACAAGACGCTCGGCGTTCTCGGTCGCGCCGACGACGACGACGTTCGGGATGAGGCGGCCGTTACGACGCAAGCGCCGCACGCTGATCCACCACCAGACATGCAGGAGGTAGAGGCTGGCGAACGCGAGGCAGAACCAAACGGCTTCGGCGTTCCAGGCCCTTCGGTCGGGCGCCGCCAGCGGCAGCGCCGCCTCGATGATGGCGCCGGTGAGCGCAAACGCCCCGGCGACACGTGCGAGGTGACCAACGATGCGTTCGCGCGGGCGAAAGGCGTAGCCGCCCACCGCTTGCATGAAGAACGCCAGAAGGCCGGCGCCGAAAGCGAACGGGGCGACGGCCGCCACCGTGCTCGCCCAGACGCCGCCCGGGTTGGCGAGGTCGCTGGCGAACCAGGCGAGAATCCCGGCTGTTACGGCATCCGCGATACGGAAGGTTTGCGCCAGCACCTCGCCGTTGAGGCGTGCGCGGCTGGCGACGAGCCGCCCAGGGCGCATCGGGCCGCGGCGGTCCGCGCGCGTCGCGGCCGGGACCGGCGTCGGGCGCACGCTAAGGGGTGCGGCAGGCGCGTAGCGGGCGGGCGCGGTGCTGGGTTCTAAAACGAGAGTCATCGCCAGGCTCGAACGTCCGGCTGGCATCAAGCATGCCAGCCTTCGATCTCGCGAGGCCGGCCGCGAAGGGCTGCGTTGCCAGCCCGCCGCGAAGGGTCTATCCGGACGCTCCCGCCGACGGGAGGTGACGTGGCCGAGAGGCTGAAGGCGGCGGTTTGCTAAACCGTTATACGGTCATAAGCCGTATCGAGGGTTCGAATCCCTCCGTCACCGCCACTCCGCCGCGTACTACGACGCTGTTTTTCTACACGAAATGGTTCCAGGAGTGGGCGACCGCCCATACGACCGCGAGTGCGATCACGGTAAGCGCGGTCGATATGACGAGGACCTTCGACAGGCCGCGGCGCACCCCCGCTCGCGCCTCGGTAACCGACAGATCCGCCCCATCGCCCTGTTGATGGCCCTCGCTGGCATGGTCTTCTTGGTCGGGCATTGGCGCCTCCTAAGCTCCACGCTTGTCGCCGAACGGCGCTGGCGACGCTTGCGTTGAAAACGGGCGCACGGGAATTTCGTTCGACCTAGCGCAGCGGCCACACGGCCGCGATCAGGGGCGCGCCGACCAGAAGCACCAGGACCGACAGCGGCGCCCCCAGGCGCGCATAGTCTCCGAAACGGTAGCCGCCGGGCCCCATGACCAGCGTGTTGCACTGGTGCCCGACCGGCGAGAGGAAGTCGCAGCCGGCGCCGGTCGCAACAGCCATCAGGAAGGCGTCGGGCCTGATCGAGAGGCGCGTCGCCAGCGCGACGCCGATGGGGCCGAGGATGAGGACGGTCGGCGCGTTGTGCAGAAACGGCGAGCACGCCATCGCGGTCGCCATCAGCGCCGCGACCACCAGGAGCGCCGGCAGGCCTTGCATGACCCCGGCCAGCGCGTCCGCGACCAGCCGGTCGCCGCCGCTGGCGCGCACCGCTTCGCTGATGGGCGTAAGCGCCCCGATCAGGATCAGCACCTGGGCGTCGAGCGAGCCGTATGCTTCCCGCACGCTAAGAGCGCCCGACGCAACCACCGCCACTGCGGCGGCAAAGAAAGCGATCTGCACCGGCAGGATCCGGAACGCGACCATGAGCATCGCCACCACCAGGATGGTGATCGGCACGAAGCGTCGGGGCGCGGGTCGCACCTGAACCTCCCGCTCGATCAGTGGCAGGAGGCCAAGCGCGCGAAGAGCGCCGGGAAGGTCTTCCTCGCCGGCCTCGAGGATCAGGACGTCGCCGGCGCGCAGCGTGACGGCGCCCAGCCGGCTGGCGATGCGCTCGCCGCTGCGGCTGAGCGCCGAAAGCTTCACGCCGAACTGTTCCAGGAGTTGCGCGCGCCCCGCGGGTCGCCCGATGAGGATCGAGTTCGGCTGGATCACCGCCTCGATGGCGCGCTCATGGCCGACGTCGGCGTTCGGCTCCGGCGCGCCTACCGGCGCGTGGACCAGCGGCGTGCGGGTGAAGACGGCCGTCAGCGCCTCCTGGTCGCCCTCCAGCACCAGAGTGTCGCCGGAATGCAGCTTGAGGCTGGCGCGCGGTGCGGCGGTGCGCTTGCCGGCGTGTATCAGGGCGGTGGCTTTCACCTGGTCGCGGCCGAGATCGAGGTCGCGCAAACTCTTGAGCGCGTCGGGCCACGCGTCCGGCACCGATGCTTCGGCCGCGTAGGCGGTGCTGAGGGCCTCGGCGATGTCTTCCTTTGCCTGCCGGTCGCGCGGCAGTAGGCGCCATCCGACGCTGACCCAGACCAGCCCGAGCGCTGTCAGCCCCAGCCCGACGGGGGCAAAGTCGAACAGCTGGAACGGCTTACCGAGCGTGGTCTGCCGGATCTGGCTGACGATGATGTTGGTCGAGGTGCCGACCAGGGTGACCAGCCCGCCCAGCAGAGCCATGAACGACATCGGCATGAGGAGCGCCGACCGGGAGGTGCGCGTCCCGCGCGAGAGGCGAGTCGCCACGGGCATGAGAATGGCCAGCGCGCCCACGTTCTTGGTCAGCATCGAAAGCGCCGCGGTCGCGGCGGCCAGGGCGGGGACCTGCGTCCTCTCCGATTTCAGGCGCCCGATCACTGGCCGCAGCAGCTGCTCGATCACGCCGGAGCGCGCCACCGCCGCGCTGATCACGAGCGCCGAGGCGATGATCACCACGACGTCGCTGGTAAAGCCGCTGAAGGCGGCTTTCACGCTGACCACGCCGGTCAGCACGCTCACCAGCAGGGCCACCAGCGAAACCACGTCGTAGCGGAACCGACCCCACGCGAAACAGGCCACGGCGCCGGCCAGGATGGCGAACGTCAGCGCCTGCTGCGTTGTCAAAGGAACCTCCCGCTACGCTTGCCGGCGTAGAAGGCCCCCGGGCCGCGTTCGGTTCCGCGCGGGAACAGGATCGTGAGCGGGTTTGCGAGCGCCGCTGCAGCGGCTTGCGCCCGTTATCTCGCCGACTTGCGGCGATCGGAAAGCGCCAGGCGGACGAGGTCGCCAGCACGCTGCCCGGCGCGACCGCGCGCGGCATGCTCGAGGTTCCGCGCCATGGCGTCGCGGTCGACTTCGAGGTCCTCGATCACGGGTCGCATGGCCTTCAGCGCGCCGTGAGTCAGCTCGAAGAGAGCCGCTAGCGCCGGCGCGTCCGCCTGCCAGCCGCCCAGGCCGCGCTCCTGTTCCTGCGGAAGCGCCGTCAGGATGCCGGCGCAAAGGCCAGGCGCGCGCGCCGCCGCCGAGAGCGCGACCTGGCAGCCGGTCGGGTTGCGCTTGCCGGCCATCGCCGACGAGCCTCCGCGACCCGCTACCCTCGGCTCGAGCGCCTCGCCGACCTCGTTCTGCGCCATCAGCGCCACATCGCGAGCGATCTTGCCGACCGCGCCGGTCACGATGGCGAGCGCCGAGGCGAGCCCGGCCAAAGCCTCTCGGCGCGCGTGCCAGGGGAGCAGCGGGGCCGGGAGTTGGAGGTCTGCCGCCACGCGTTCGACCACCGCCGCCGTAAGCTCGCCGAGCGACCCCGCCGGTCCTCCCAACTGCAGCCGGATCGCCAGCACCGCTTCACGCTCGAACCTCGCCAACGCGCCGTCGACGCCGAGCAGCCAGTTGGCGACGCGCAAGCCGAAGGTGATCGGCAGCGCGCCCTGCATGAGCGTGCGCGCCAGCATCGGCGTTTCGGCGTGACGCTCGGCCAGCGCGGCCAGCGCGTCGGCCAGCGCCTCGCCGTCGCGCCTAATCAAGGCGGCGCCTGCCCTGGCCTGAAGCATCAGCGCCGTGTCGGCGACGTCCTGGCTGGTCGACGCAAAGTGTACGAAGTCGGCGGCGCCGCCATCGATCTCAGCCACTCGCGCGCGCAGGAGCTCCACCAGCGGAATGGCGAGGGCGCCGGCGTGCGCTGCGGCGTCGGCGAGCATCGGCACGTCGAAGTCGGCGCTTGCGCAGACGCGAGCGATGGCCTCGGCCGCTGCCGGCGGGATGATGTGCTCGGCGGCCTCGGCGCGCGCCAGCGCCGCCTCGAAGTCGAGCGCCGCGCGCAGTAGCGCGGCGTCGTCGAACACAGCGAGCATTTCGGCGCTGGAGGCCGGCCGGTCGCGCAACAGCGAAGGCAATCCTCCGCCTCCTCAGAGGTCGAAGAACACGGTCTCGTGCTCTCCGCCAAGATGGATGTCGAAGCTGTAACGGCCGTCGCCCGCCGCGCTGCGCCGTGCAATCAGGGTGTCTCGCCGGGCCTCTGGCGCCAACGCAAGGATCGGGTCGTCTCTCAGTCCCTCGCCGTCCTCGAGATAGATGCGCGTGACCAGCCGCCTCATCAGGCCGCGGCCAAGAAGGCCCACGGCGATGTGGGGCGCTTGCAGGCTGCCGCCCGGCCCGGGAACGCGGCCGGGCTCGATGGTGCGGAAAAGGTAGCGGCCGTCCGCGCCGGTCGCCGCCCGGCCGAAGCCGGTGAAATCCGGATCGAGCGGCAAGCCTTCGCGTGGGTCCGATAGGCTCGCATAACGGCCGGCCGCGTTCGCCTGCCAGATCTCCAGCAACGCGTCGGCGGCCGGCTCGCCCTCCGCGTCGTAGACGCACCCTTCGATCTCGATCCGCCGTCCGTCGACTGCTCCGCGCCGGGGCGGGCCGGGCGGCATGGCGTGGCCGCTTGCGAGCAGGTCGACCCGCGCGCCAATGTCCGTATTGGAGACGAGGTCGGCGCCGCCGGCCCAAGGCAGCGCATAGTGGAAAAACGGCCCCACGGTTTGCCACGGGGTCTGGCCCAGTCGGTTGAGTCTCTCGCCCGCCACGGTCATGCCTCCATCGGCGTCGCGTCGCGACCTTTCAGGACGATGTCGAAGCGATAGCCCAATGCCCAGCTGGGCTCGGTCGTGGCCAGGTCGAAGCCGGCCACCAGCCGTTCGCGGAACCGCGCGGGCGTCGCGCCGGCGATCGGGTCCAGCGCGATCAGGGGGTCGCCCTCGAAGTACATTTGGGTCACCAGCCTGGTGGCGAAGGCCGGCCCGAACAGCGACAGGTGGATGTGCGCGGGACGCCAGGCGTTGTCGTGGTTCTTCCACGGATACGCCCCGGGCCGCACGGTGATGAAACGGTAGCGGCCGTCGGCGTCCGTCAGCACCCGCCCGGCCCCGGTGAAGTTGGGGTCGAGCGGCGCGTCCCACTGGTCGCCGGCGTGCGCGTAGCGGCCGGCCGCGTTCGCCTGCCAGATTTCGATCGCGGTGCCCGCGACGGGTTGTCGCCGATCGTCGAGCACCTGCCCCGAAACGATTATTCGCTGCCCTTGCGCCGGGCCGCCGTGCACGGTCGTCAGGTCGGCCACGCTCGGCCCCAGCAGGCGCTCAAAGTCCGCCGGCCCGGTCGTCTCGGTCAGCGTTTGCGGAATGCGCACCAGCGGTTGGCGCGGCGCGCGCGCAAGCGTCGAGCGATACGGCGGGTGCAGCGACGGCGGCTGGCCCTCGTCGTCATGCGCGTAGGCCATCGCCTCTTGTCTCCTTTCAGACGCCGTCGATGGGCAGGCCGACATAGTTCTCGGCGAGCGCCGCCTGCGCCGCGCGCGAAGCGGCCAGATAGTCGAGCTCGGCCTCCTGCAGGCGGCGGGAAAACGCGTCGGCCTCGTCGAAGCGGTGCGTGAGCCCCGTGAACCACCACGAAAACCGTTCCGCCTTCCAGACCCGCGCGAGCGCGCGGCCCGAGTATCTGTCCAGGGCGTCCGCGTCTCCGTCGCGGTACCAGCGGGCCAGCGCTTCGGAAAGGAAGTGGACGTCCGCGGCGGCGAGGTTCAGGCCCTTGGCGCCCGTGGGCGGCACGATGTGCGCCGCGTCGCCGGCCAGGAACAGGCGCCCGTAACGGAGGGGCTCGGCGACGAAGCTCCGTAAAGGAGCGATCGACTTCTCGATCGAGGGGCCGCGGGTGATGGCGCCGGCAGCGGCAGGGCCGAGCCGCGCCTCGAGCTCGTCCCAAACCCGCGCGTCCGGCCAATCGTCCGGCGTGTCGTCCAGCGCGCACTGCACGTAGTAGCGGCTGCGCACGCGCGAGCGCATGGTCGCCAGCGCGAAGCCTCGCTCGTGGTGGGCATAGAGCAGCTCGTCGGAACATGGCGGGACGTCGGCCAGAATGCCCAGCCAGCCGAACGGATAGACCCGCTCGAACTCGCGCCTCGAGGCGGGTGGGATGCTCTGGCGGCTCACGCCGTGAAAGCCGTCGCAGCCGGCCACAAACTCGCAGTCGACCCGCAATTCCTCGCCGTCGCGGCGATAGGTGACGAACGGATCGGCGCCGGAGATCCCATGCAACGCGACGTCCGCGGCTTCGAACACGACCGGCACGCCGCGCTCGCCAGCGGCTGCGATGAGGTCGCGGGTCACTTCCGACTGGCCATAGATCACCACGCTGGCGCCCGCGAGCCCGCGCAGGTCGATCCTGAGCGGTGCGCCATTGAATGCGAGGCTGAACCCGTCATGCACCAGCGCTTCCCGCTGCAGCCGCGCGTCCACGCCGGCGCGGCCGAGAAGCTCGACGGTGAAGCGTTCGAGCAGCCCGGCGCGGATGCGGCTCTCGACATAGGCCTGATCGCGCTGTTCCAGGACGATGCAGTCTATGCCGGCGCGGCTGAGCAGCTGCGACAACAGAAGGCCGGCCGGCCCTGCGCCAATAATGGCGACCTGGGTGCGCACGGTGGACGCGGGGGACCTCCTGTCTCGCCTTTTCGCGCGGAGGGTAGGTCGCCATGGCCGCTTTGGGAAACGTGGTATTTCGTGGTCTGAGAGAGACGAGGCCGGCGAATGAACGAGCGCAGCCGCCCCCCATTCCGCGCCGACCATGTTGGCAGCCTGCTGCGGCCGCCGCTGTTGCTTGCCGCCCGCGAGCGGGCCGCGCGCGGCGAAATCGCCCGGGCGGAACTGCGCGAGGTCGAAGATGCCGCGATCCGCGAGGCGGTCGCGATGCAAGAGGGCCTGGGCCTGCGGAGCGTCACCGACGGCGAGTTCCGCCGCACCTACTTCCACATCGATTTCCTCGAGCGCTTCGACGGCATCGAAGCGAGCGAGAGCGGCATCGCGGCGCACTTCCACCGGGAGGACGGCGATCTCGATTTCGCGCCGCCCAGGCTCAACGTCACCGGCAAGCTGGGTCGGCCGCGATCGATATTCGGCGACGACTTCTCGTTCCTGGCGGGGGCGACGCGGCGGACGCCGAAGATGACCATCCCGTCGCCCAGCATGGCGCACTTTCGCGGTGGGCGCGGCGCAGTCGACAGCGACGCCTATCCCGAGATGGACGCCTTTTTCGCCGATCTCGCGCGCGTCTACCGCGAGGAGATCAGCGACCTCGCCGCGCGCGGCTGCCGCTACCTGCAGCTCGACGACACCAACCTCGCCTACCTCTGCGATCCGAAGTTGCGCGAAGGCGCTCGTGCTATCGGCGAGGACCCGACCCGACTGCCGCACACGTACGCCCGCCTGATCAACGCGGCGCTGGCCGGTCGGCCCGCCGACATGGTGACGGCGGTGCACCTGTGCCGCGGCAACTTCCGCTCGGCGTGGGTGGCCGAAGGCGGCTACGATCCCGTGGCCGAGGCGCTGTTCGGCGAGATCGACGTCGACGCCTTCTTTCTCGAGTACGACACCGACAGGGCCGGGGACTTCGCGCCGTTGCGCTACGTCCCGCAGGGCAAGATCGTCGTGTTGGGGCTCGTCTCCACCAAGCACGCCACGCTCGAGGACAAGGAGATGCTCAAGCGGCGGATCGACGAGGCGAGCCGGTTCGTACCGCTCGAGCGCCTTTGCATAAGTCCGCAGTGCGGCTTCTCGTCGACCGTTCACGGCAACGAGATCAGCCTGGACGACCAGCGGCGCAAGCTCGCGCTGGTCGTCGAGTTGGCCGACGAGGTCTGGAGCTAGCGCGCGGCCAGTCCTCGCCAGGCCGATCTGCGCCCCAAGGCCCTGGTGCTTGCTCGGTTCAAGGCGGCGGGCGGACCGAAGAGGCCCTCCAGGAAGCGGGCGGCCGGTTCGGCGATGAACCGGTCGGCCGCCAGCCCGGTGACGAGGATGACAGGGAAGACGCCGCCCCAGATGGCCCAGGCGAACGCGCCCTCGGCGGTCGGCGCGAGGGCTTTCCACGCGTGGAAGTAGGCGATGTCGACCGGCAGATAGACGAGATAGATGCTGAGCGCGGAGCGGCCGAGCCCGGACAAGGGCGCCCAGGCCAGGATCGGCTTATCGCTCTTGGCCGTCTCGGCCACCGAGTAGACCAGAAGCGGAAACGCCGGCCAGATCATGATGTCGGTCAGCTCGAGCAGCGAGCCGGCCACGATCCAGGCCAGGGCGAGCAGCGCTAGGCCCTTCGCCCAAGGCGCGGACAGAGAGTGCTCGCGACCGAGCGCGTACAGCCCGGCGCCCATCAGGAATGCCGGCAGGGGTTGCAGGGCGCCGATCTGCGCGGTCATGCCCGTGAACAGGACGCCCGCGCCCTCGGCGGCCAGGAACATCGCGTTGAACAACAGCGCCGCTGCGCCGATGACCAGCCAGG
>DATGIN010000047.1:0-3141 GCA_035295705.1 Caulobacteraceae bacterium | reverse complement strand
CACCCCGGATTGAGCCGGCCGAGGCGCCGGTCGCTCGCGGCTGTGTTGCCCGGCGGGAGCTGGCCGGCGTTGTCGGCCTTGTGGACCATCAAGAGCTCCTCGTAGCGGCTGAGGTAGTTGCTCGTGACCTCGGTGCGGAACCTTGCGGCCTCGCCGGCCTTCAGGGCCGCTTCGAGCTCGCTTCGGAGACCAAACAACGTCCGCCCGCCCGCGTAGCCGATTCGGAGCACCAGGCCGTCGGCGTCGGCGAGATGGTAGACCCCGAGCTCGCCCCTCAGCGCCGCAACGTTCGCGGGCGTGAGGTCCTTCCATGGCTTCTGCAGGCGGACGCCCATCAGCGGCCCTCGAACCTCGGCGGTCGGCGCTCAAGCATGGCGGCGATGCCTTCGCGGGCGTCGGCGCTGCCGGACGCCGCCGCGACCAGCTTGTCGACGTCGGCGTGCTCGATCCCGTCCCGGAACGCCATGGCCCGCACCATCACAGCCTTCATCGCCTTCAGCGAGAGGGGCGCGTTGCCAGAGAGCCGATCGATCACCGCCTGGGCCGCCGCTTCGAGTTCGTTGGCCGGGACGGCGCGATAGATGAGGCCGAGGTCGGCCATGCGGCGGGCGGGGAGCGGATCGCCCAGCAGCAGCATCTCGCGCGCCCCGACCGGCCCCATCACCTCCAGGAGCTTCTTGGCCAGGAACCAGCTCGGCGCGAGCCCGATCCTGGCCAGCGACATCCCGAACCGCGCGGCATCGCTCGCCACCACGAAGTCGCAGTGCAGCGCCAGCTCGTTGCCGCCGGCGATGGCGTCGCCCTGCACCACCGCCACGACCGGCAGCGGATAGAGCTCGATGGCGTGCAGCATCTGCTCGATGCCGCCGCCGACCGGCCCGCCGCTGCGTTCGCGGAGGTCAAGGCCGGCGCAGAAGACGGCGCCCTCGGCGCGAATGACGGTCACGCGCTCGTCGGCCGGCGGCTCGGCTTCGAACGCGGCCTTCAGCGCCGCCAGCATCTCGGCGTCGAGAGCGTTGCGCTTGTCTGCCCGCGCCAGCGTCACCGTTCGCGCGGCGCCGCCCGCTTCGATGCGGACCTTGTCGGTCACTGGTTCCCCCGCCGCTCATGCTCGAGCACCTCGTCGAGCACGAACTGGTAGTAGGTCATCGCCTCGGACACCGAAAACGCTTCGCGGACGAACTCGATCTTCGGCGTTCCGGCCTGGACCGACGCGAGGTCCATGTTGGCGCCCAGCGCCGGCCAGCGCATGACGCGCGGCATGCGCCGGTCGCGCATGGCGATGGTCTCCGCCTTCGCATCGGGGTGCAGCTCGAGAAAGCGCAGATAGCCGCTCGCGCAGGCGCGCACCGCATCGGCGCCCTTGCCGGCGCGCATGGCGGTGAACGCGCCCTGAAGCGTCTCGCGCAGCTCCGGGTTCTGGATGTCTGACGGCGTCGGCATCGCGGGTCAGACCGACGAGTTGATCACGGCGTCCACGCCCGCAAGCTGCCGCTCGCGCCAGGGGCGGTGGACCTTCTCATGCCGTTCCTTGAATTCCGGCAGGAGCTCTTTCCCGAACGTCTCGATCGACTCCATGATGTGCTCGTGTTTGCGGTCGCCGCACTGGGCGACGAAGATCATCACGTCCAGGTGCTGGTCCTCGTACTTGGCCAGCGTCCGGTGCAGCGTCTCGGCCGTGCCGATCGCGTTGCCCGAGCGCGCGGCGCGGTAGAGCGCCTTCTGGATCTCGTCCTGCGGCTCGCCGGAAGCGATTTCCGCCGCAGAGAGGAAGCCGCCGCGCTGCGCCTGAATGGCGGCGGTTTCGCCGGATCGGTTCAGGAAGTCCTTGTAGACGTTGGCTTCGCCCGGCTTGTGGTTCCCTCCGACGGCGGGGTTGTAATAGTAGCCGAGCGAATAGGAGAAGAACGCCGGGCCGTTGGCGCTGCGCCGCATCGCCTCCTCGTCCGTGTCGGCCATCATGAAGGTGTTCAGCACCGCGAGCGCTGGGTTGATGGCGTGGCCGATCGGCATCAGCTCCTCGCGCACCAGGCGATAGTACTCGAGCGCCCGCTCGCCGAGCTCGTCCGGCGTCTCGAACCCAAAGCCCAGCGAGCCCATGCCCAGGCGCGCGGCCACCATCGTCGTCTCGCGGCGTGAGGCGGCGACCCAGAGCGGCGGGTGGGGCTTCTGCAGCGGCTTGGGGATCACGTTGCGGGCCGGCATCGAGAAGTAGGTCCCCTCGAACCCCGGATAGGGGGTCGACACCATCATGTTGGTGATCTCGCGGGTAGCCTCCTCCCACATCGCCTTCTTCAGCTGCCGCTGCACGCCGAAGCCGCCCAGCTCCATCTCCGAGGCGCTTTCGCCGGAGCCGAACTCGACGCGGCCGTTCGAGAGAATGTCGAGGGCCGAGATACGCTCGGCCACGCGCGCCGGCGGGTTGTAAGCGGGCGGCGTGAGCACGATGCCGTGGCCGAGGCGGATGTTCTTCGTCCGCTGCGACAGCGCCGCCATCATCATCTCGGGCGCGCTCGAGTGCGAGTATTCCTCGAGGAAATGGTGCTCGACCTCGAACACGTAGTCGAAGCCCAGGCTGTCGGCCAACGTCACCTGGTCGAGCATATCGTGATAGATCTTGCGCTCGTCGTCGGGGTCCCACTGCTCCCGGTCCGCCGGCTTGGGCAGCTGCAATTCGTAGAACAGTCCAAATTTCATATGCTTGTCCTATTCGTTCAACGCTGAATGACTATGTGAGCGGCGGCGCGGGCGAAGGGGCCCGCAAGTGAGCGATGTCGTCGAAACGGCGCTGGACGCCGGCCATGTTGTCGGGGTGGGTCAAGAGGTAGAACTGGTCGTCCAGGATGGCCTGCGCGACCTTCTCGCCGACCTCGCGCGGCGCCATCCCTTGCGTCTTGAAGCGCTGGTCCATGGCGGCGACGGCCGCCCTGGCTTCGGCGGTCGGCTCTGCGGCGTCCTTCAGCGCCTGCGGCCGGTTGCGCGCCGAGGTGATGATGTTGGTGGCGATCATGCCGGGGCAGAGCAGGGTGACGCCGATCTTCGCCTCGGCGGTCGCCAGGTCGCGATAGAGGCCCTCGGTCAGCCGCGCGACCGCGTGCTTGCTGACGCCGTAGATCGAACCCGCGCCGGTGGTCAGCCCGA
>DATGIN010000046.1:0-10094 GCA_035295705.1 Caulobacteraceae bacterium | reverse complement strand
CGGCGTTCGAACCGCCGAAGATCCCCGACTGGCTGCGCGTGCTAGGCCAGCTGCTGCAGACGATCGCCCCAGTCTTCCCCTACATCTTCTACACGCTGCTGATCGTCGGGGTCGGGGTGATCCTGTTCTTCGTCGGGCGCGAGCTGATCAGCCGCGGCTATCCTGCGCTGCGCCGCAAGAAGCCGGTCGTTCACGCGGACACCGGCTGGCGGCCGACGGCCGAGCGGGCGCGGACGTTGCTCGAGGACGCCGATCGGTTGGCGGCCGAGGGGCGCTTTGGCGAGGCGGCGCACCTCATCCTCTTCCGCAGCGTCGAGGACATCGATGGTCAGTGGCCCAACCTCGTGCGGCCCGCACTGACCAGCCGCGACATCGCCGCTCACCCGGGACTGCCGGAGCCGGCGCAGCGGACCTTCGGCGACATCGCCCGCGTGGTGGAGGGCAACATCTTCGGCGGCCGCTCGCTCTCCGCCGACGATTTCGCGTTCTGCCGCCGGCGCTACGAGTCCTTCGCCTTTCCGAGCGTCTACGCGTGAGCACTGCTGCGCTGCCGCAGCCGCGCGAAACGCGGGTATTCCGCCCGCTGACCGTGCTCTTGCTGGTGCTGGCCGGGGTCTTTTCCGCATCGGCCTTCATGGTGCTGTCGGCCTATGCGCCGGACCTGCGGGGCGGCGACGACGGGGGACCGCACGCGCTCTCGACCTCGGCGGTCGGCTTCGCCGGTCTGGTTCGGCTGCTGCAGGCCGACGGCGTGCCGGTCGAGATCAACCGCGACGGCCCCGACAAGCGCGATCCGCGCTGGAGCCTGCTCGTTCTGACGCCAAGCCCGTTGGTCAGCAGCGCGGCCGACGTCATGGCGCTCGCGAAGGCGCGGAATGCTTCAACGCTGATTGTCCTGCCAAAGTGGCAAACGATGCCGGACCCCAGCCACACCGGCTGGGTGCGAAGCGTTGGCTTGTGGGACGGGAATCTCGTTGCAGCCCTGCTTGGCAAGGACCTCGACGCCAAGCTGGCCCGACGATCGGACGACGCGCCGACGCAATTGATCGCGGGCCCCGGCTGGAGCCTGCCGGCCTTCGCAGAGGGCAGGATCGACCAGCTGCAGAGCCTCAGCGCCAGCCACGAGACCACAGTTCTTCAGGCAAAGACCGGCGAGCCGGTGGCGGGGCAGATCGTCGGGACGCCGATCGTGGTCCTGGCCGACCCCGATCTCCTGAACACGCACGGGCTCGCCGACCCGGCGACCGCGCGCTCGGCGGTCAGCCTCATCCTGTCGCTGCGGGCGAACGACGGTCCGGTCGTCTTCGACGTGAGCCTGGACGGCTACAAGCACTCGCCGGGACTCTTGAAGCTGGCGTTCGAACCGCCGTTCCTCGGCGCGACGCTCTGCCTTGCCGGCGCGGCGCTGCTCATGGGCCTGCACGCCGCCTATCGCTTCGGCGCGCCTGAGCGCACCCAGCGCGCGCTTGCGCTCGGCAAGCGGGCGCTGGCGGAGACGTCCGCGGGATTGATCCGCATTGCGCGGCGCGAGCCGCACATGGCCGGCGGCTATCTGGAGCTCAATCGCGGCGAGGTCGCCAAAGCGCTGGGCGCGGTCCGTCTGAGCGGCGCCGACCTCGACGCGTACGTCGACCGCCTGGGCGAACGGGTCGGGGCCGGCTCGCTGAGCCAGCTGGCCGCGCAGGTTCCGCAGGTCAAGGATCGAGACGGCCTCGTGCGCTTCGCACGCCGCCTCTACCAATGGAGACTGGAGATGACCCGTGAACGTCGCTGACGTCCGCGCCATGGCGGATGCCATCCGCGGCGAGATGGCCAAGGCCGTCGTCGGCCAGACCGAGACGGTCGACCTGATGCTGACCGCGTTGTTCGCCGGCGGGCATGTTCTGCTCGAAGGTCCTCCGGGAACGGCGAAGACCTTCATCGCCCAGTGCTTCGCCCGCACGCTGGCGCTGAGCTTCGGCCGCATCCAGTTCACGCCGGACCTCATGCCGGGCGATATCCTGGGCGCCAACCTGTTCAACTTCCAGGCCAGCGAGTTCCGCCTGGTGAAAGGGCCGATCTTCTGCGAGCTCCTGCTCGCCGACGAGATCAACCGCACGCCGCCGAAGACGCAGGCCGCGCTCCTGGAAGCGATGCAGGAGCGGGCTGTCACCCTCGACGGCGAGAGCCACGCCTTGAGCCCCCGCTTCACCGTCGTCGCCACCCAGAACCCGATCGAGCAGCAGGGCACATACCCGCTGCCAGAGGCGCAGCTCGACCGCTTTCTGTTCAAGCAGCTGGTCGGCTATCCGAGCGCGGACGAGGAGCGGCGGATCGTGGCCAGCCACGGTTCGCGGGCCGGACAGCCGGATATCGAAGCTTTCGGCATCGCCTCGGTCGCTGACGTCGCGCAGCTGGCCGCGGCCGTTGGCGCGGTGGCGGAGGTCAGGCTGACCGACGAGGTCACCAACTACGTCGTGGCGCTGACGCGCGCGACCCGCGAGACCGCCGACTTCGCCTTCGGGGTCTCGCCGCGTGCGGCGGTGATGCTGGCGATCGCGGCGCGTGCGCGCGCGACGCTTGAAGGGCGCGAATATGTAATCCCCGACGACGTCAAGGCGCTGGCGCTGCCCGCGTTCCGCCATCGGGTCATCCTTTCGCCCGCGGCCGAGATCGACGGGCGCAAAGTCGACGAGGCGCTCACCGCCATGATCGAGCGGGTCGAGGCCCCGCGGTGACGGCCGCGTGATCTATCCCACCGCCCGTGCGATCGCGCTGGCCGCGATCGGCGCGCCGCTCGCGCTGCTGCTGGGAGTCATGGCGCCCAAGCTGTGGCTGCTGGGCCCGGCGTGGCTAGCCCTGATCTTTGCGCTTGTGCTGTCGGACGCGCTCATGGGCGCCGACCGCCGCAGCGCGGAGATCAGCCTCACGGCCCCAGGCTCGCTCGGAACCGGCGTTCCCGCCGAGGCGCTGGTGCAGATCGCCTTCGCCTCGGGACCTGCGCCGCTGCGCGCCCAGTTGGCGATCGCGACCAACGGCCGGATCGAGGCCGCGCCGCCGCGCGCCACCGTTGCGGTCGATGGGCGGATCGCCCGAGCCGCCTTTCGCCTGACGCCGCTTCGCCGCGGCATGGGCGAAGTCGAACAACTCTGGGCGCGCTGGCAGGGGCCGCTTGGCCTGGCGTGGAAGCAGCTGCTTGATCCGGTGGCGCGCGAAATCCCCGTGACGCCCAACATCCAAGGCGTGAAGGACGAGGCGATCCGCCTCTTCTCGCGCAACGCGCTCTATGGCGCGCGCATCCAACGCGACCTGGGCGAGGGCTCGGAGTTCCACGCGCTGAACGAGTTCCGCGCCGGCATGGACCGCCGCACCATCGACTGGAAGCAGTCCGCCCGCCACGTGACCCTGCTGGCCAAGGAGTTCCGGGCCGAGCGCAACCATCCGATCGTGCTCGCGCTCGATACCGGACGACTCATGTGCGAACCGCTAGCCGGGCTGCCGCGCATCGACCACGCGATCAACGCCGCCCTGATCCTGGCGTTCGTCAGCCTGAAGGCCGGCGACCGGGCCGGCCTCTACGCCTTCGACGCCCGGCCTAGGCTCTCGACCGGCGCCTTGTCCGGGCCGGGCGCCTTCGGCCACCTTCAGCGGCTGGCGGCCGCCGTCGACTATTCCACCGAGGAGACGAACTACACGCTCGGGCTGACGGAACTCTCGGGCCAGCTCAGCCGCCGCACCCTGGTCGTCGTGTTCACCGACTTCGCCGACACCACCAGCGCCGAGCTCATGCTTGAAAACGTGGCCAGACTGCTGGCCCAGCATCTCGTCATCTTCGTGGTCATGCGCGACGACGAGCTGGAGGACCTGGCGCGCCTGGAGCCCACGGTCGCCGACGACGTCTCGCGCGCCGTGGTCGCCGAGGCCTTGCTGCGGGAGCGCGACCTTGTGGTGGCGAAGCTGAAGCGGCTGGGGGTGCAGGTGGTCGAGGCGCCGGCCGATCGTATCGGTCCGGCGCTGATCGACCGCTATCTCGACCTCAAGCGCCGCGATCTGCTCTGAGGGAAGGTCCGGATCATGGCCGAGCTGCGACTGAAGAGCGTACGGTTCCGAGCGGAGCGGGAAGCCGATTGGCTGAAGCTGGAGTCCCTGGTCGGCAAGGCGGAGCGAGGCGCGGCCGGCCTTTCCGACGATGAGCTGCTGGCCATGCCGGTGCTCTACCGCTCCGCGCTCTCGTCGCTGTCGGTCGCGCGGGCCACGTCGCTCGACTCAGCCCTGATCGACTATCTCGAGAGCCTCTGCACCCGCGCCTACTTCTTCGTCTATGGCGCGAGAACGCGTCCGCTGGAGCGCATCGCCGCCTTCTTCGCCACCGACTGGCCGGCGGCCGCCAAGGCCGCCTGGCGCGAGACGCTCGTCTGCATATCCCTCACGGTCCTGGGGGCAGTCGCCGCCTACGTCCTGGTCATGCGCGACTCCGATTGGTTCGCGAGCTTTATCCCCTCGGGTCTCGCGGAGGGGAGGGGGCCGGACGCCTCTACCGCCGCACTGCGAGCGACGCTCTTCGACACGCAGCACGACCAGATTCTGTCGGTGCTGGCGACCTTCCTCTTCACCCACAACACCGAAGTCGCGCTCATGGCGTTTGCGCTCGGATTCGCCTTCTGCGTTCCGACCGCGTGCCTCATGGTCATCAACGGCTGCGTGCTCGGCGCCTTTCTCGCGGTCTTCTTCAAACATGGCCTGGGCGTGGAAGTGGTGGGCTGGCTGGGCATCCACGGGGTGACAGAGCTTTTCGCCGTCAACCTCGCCGGCGCCGCCGGCTTTCGCATCGGATGGACGCTGGCGTTTCCGGGCGACCGAACGCGGCTGGAGGCCGTCGGGGCCGCCGGACGGCAGGCGGCGGTCCTGATGGGTGGAGTCATCTGCATGCTGTTCTGCGCCGGGCTGCTGGAAGGCGTGGGGCGGCAGATCATCCAGTCGACGCCGTTGCGTTACGGTATAGCCCTAAGCACCGGCGTGCTTTGGGTGGCGTATCTCTATGCGCCTCGCGGCGCGCAGCCGGCGCGGTCCCGTGGCTAGGCCGCCAAACGCTTGGGGACCGGCGATCGGCGAGCCGGTCGAGAACCGCCTGATGCGCGAGCTCGTCACGCCAGAGGGCGTCGACCTGCGCGTCCAGCTCGCCGAGGCGAGCGAGCGAGCAGCCGCCTTCCTGCTAGACGCGGCCATCATCATCGGCGTGCTGGCGGCTCTGACCCTGGTGTTGATCATGGCCATCATCGGGGCCGCCGGAGCGGGGCTGGTCGCCAGCGACAAGAATGTCGTCAGCGTACAGGTTATCGGCGTCGTCTGGCTGTTGGGCGCCTTTCTCGTCCGCAACGGCTACTTCATCCTGTTCGAGTTGACGCCGAGGGCGGCGACGCCCGGCAAGCGCGTGCTGGGTTTGCGAGTCGCGGCACGCAGCGGCGGGCGCCTTACCGCCGACGCCATCTTCGCCCGCAACGCCATGCGCGAGCTGGAGATCTTCCTGCCGCTCACCTTTCTGCTCAGCCAGGGCGGCCAGGTCGACGCCTGGCTCAACCTGATCGGCATCATCTGGTGTGCGCTCTTCGTCTTCTTCCCGCTGTTCAACCGCGATCGCCTGAGGGTGGGCGACCTGGTGGCCGGCACCTGGGTCGTCAAGGCGCCCCAGCGCAAGCTGATGGCCGACGTCGCCGAGACAGCTCTGGCCGGCCGCGTCGCGTTCGCCGGCATCGGCGAGGACTTCGCGTTCACCCAGGCTCAGGTTGACGCTTATGGCGCAAAGGAGCTGCACGTGCTCGAGGACGTTCTGCGCCGCACCGAAGCGCGGACCATCGCCGCCGTCGCCGAGCGCATCCGCACCAAGATCGGCTGGACCCGCGGCGCCAACGAGTCGGACTACGCCTTCCTGGACGCCTACTATCTGGCGCTGAGGGCGCGGCTCGAGTCGCGGCTGCTGTTCGGCCGCCGCAGGCGCGACAAGTTCGACAGTCCCTAGTCGAAGACCGCCGCCAGAGCCTCAGGCCCGACGCCTTCGCGCACGGATCGCAGCTCGTAGTAGACCGAGGCGACGCCGACGGCGGCCACCAAGCCGGTGATGGTGGTGACGATCGGGGTCAGGAAGACCTGGGCCACCAGCCGGGCGTTCGCCGGCGAGCCCATCGCCACTGCGCTGATCACGCCGATCACCACGCTCTGCACCATGAATGCGCCCAAGCCATAGGCGACCATCAGGCCGAACACCGGCCAGCGATGGCCGCGGGTTAAGTCTGCGCTGCGGCTGAGGGCGCCGAAAACCCCGGTCCGTTCGACCACCTGCGCGGGCGCCGCAACCAGCCAGGCCGTCGCTATCATGAGGCCGGGTACGATCAGGAGAAGGTAGCCGAAGACGGTGGCGACCGTCGCCACCACCGCCAGCAGGAACAGCCAGCCCGCGTGCCGCACGCCCGTCGACAGGCACTCGCCGAGCGTGGGCTTGCGGCCGTTCAGATCCGCGACCGCGCCGTAGGTGATCGCGCCCTGGAGGATATAGGCGGCGATGGCCTGAACGATGTAGCTGATCGCCGCGCCGCCGAGGGCCGCCGCTCCAAACGCGGCGCTGCTCGGCAGGCCAGGCGCGCCACCGGCGGCCAGCACGGTCACCGCGGCGCCGGTGAATGCGGCGGGAACGCCGGCGAGCATCAGCGAAAGCAGTGCGAACACCGCAAAGTTTCGGCCGATGGCGGCGAAGGTGCGCTCGACGACTTTGCCGAGGTCGAACCGCGCCGCCGTTCCCACTGCCGCCGTCACGACCGCCCCTTAGTCCGCGCTCCCAGCCCGAGGTCAGCACGAGCGGACAAGCTTTGTCTATCGCTTGGGTTAGTCGAGAGTCCTGCGATAGCGCGCCATGGCGAGGACGCCGGCGGCGCAAGCGAACAACAGCAGCGCCATAAGGTTCGGGCCGAGATCCGCGGGCACGAGGTCCTTCAGCAACGCCCCGCGCACGATGCGGAGATAGTAGGTGACCGGCAGCGCCGAGCCGACCGCCTGCGCCCATCCCGGCATCCCCCGGAACGGAAAGGCGAAGCCGGACAACAGGATGCTGGGCAGCATGTAAAAGAACGACATCTGCATCGCCTGCAGCTGGTTTGTCGCCAGCGTTGAGATGAGGAACCCGAGCACCAGACTGCCGGTGATGAAGAGGACGGTGCCCAGCCCGAGCGCCGTCCAGCCGGCCGCGTTTGCGGTCATCGGCACCGCGAAGAGCGCTTTCGCGACCGTCAGGATCACCGCGGTCTGTATCAGGCCGACAAGGACGTAAGGGCTGAGCTTGCCAATCATCACTTCCAGCGGGCGGACGGGCGTGGCGAGCAGGCTCTCCATGGTTCCGCGCTCGCGCTCGCGCGTCACCCCGAGCGCGGTCATCATGACCAGCGTCAGCGACAAGACGACACCCAACAGGCCGGGCACGATGTTGTAGGCGGTGATGTTGGCGGGGTTGTAGCGGCGGTGGACAATGACCTGGAACGGGGCGCCGCCGGCGTTCGGCGCCGGCGCCGCCGCGCCAACGAGGTCGTGCTCCAGGGCGCTCGCCGGCAGCGCGGCGGCCGCCGCCAGGGCCCCGCCGGTCGAGGAAGGATCGGTGGCGTCGGCCTCGACCAGGATCTGCGGGTTGTCGTGGCGCAGCACCCGTTCGCTGAAATCGGCGGGGATGGTGATGGCGAACTGCACGTCGCCGCGCGCAAGCATGCGGTCGAGCTCATGCGTCGAATGGGCGACCCGGTCGACGTCGAAGTAGCTGGTGTTCTGGAGCGCTGCGAGCGCGGAGCGGGCGAACACTCCCTGGTCCTGAACGAAGACGGCGGTCGGCAGGTGGTGCGGGTCGTCGTTGATCGCGTAGCCGAACAGGAGAAGCTGGCCGATCGGGATCAGGAGGATCATCGCGTAGGTCAGCCGATCGCGGCGGAGCTGGGTGAACTCCTTGGCCAGCACCGCCAGCACGCGCGTAGGCGAAAGCCCGTTCACGCGTCCGCGACCGCATTCGCGCTGCGCATCAGCTGGATGAACACATCCTCCAGCGTCGGCTCGACCTCGGCCCAACGGTAAGGCGCGCGCCGATATGGCGCGATGGCTGCTTCCAGCGGTCCTCGCTCCGCGCCGCTCACGTGCAGGGTCTGACCAAAGGGCGCGGCGCTCAGCACGCCGCCCGCGCCGCGCAGCTCCGCCGCCAGCCAGTCGATGTCCGGTCCCGAGCCGACAAACGTGACCAGCTTGGCCTGCTCGACGATATCGGCGGCCGTTCCGCGCGCGATCAGGCGGCCGTCCAGGATGCAGGCGAGATCATGGCAGCGCTCGGCCTCGTCCATGTAGTGCGTCGAGACGAGCACGGTCAGTCCCTGAGCCGCCAGCGCGTGGATCTCGTCCCAGAACTCGCGCCGCGCCAGCGGATCGACTCCGGCCGTCGGCTCGTCGAGCAACAGCAGCTTGGGCTCGTGCAGGGTGCAGCCGGCCAGCGACAGCCGCTGCTTCCAGCCGCCCGACAGCTCGGCCGCGAGCTGCGCGCGGCGGTCGGAGAGGCCCAGGCGGCCGATCGCTTCGTCCACCCGCTGGCGTCGGCGGTCCATGCCATAGACGCGGGCGATGAAGAGCAGGTTCTCCTCGATCGAGAGGTCGTCGTAGAGCGAGAAGTGCTGCGTCATGTAGCCGGTCAGGCGTTTGATCGCCGCCGACTGGGTCAGGATGTCGAAACCAAGGCACTCGCCACGCCCGGAGTCGGGGCGCAGAAGCCCGCAGAGCATGCGCAGCGTCGTGGTCTTGCCCGAGCCGTTCGGGCCAAGGAACCCGCAGATGCGACCGGCGTCGACGCTGATCGAGACGTCTCGCACCACATGCTTCTCGCCGAAGCTCTTGTTCAGGCCGTCGACTTCGATGGCGGCGCTCATCGCGGCGAGGGTTCGGATGCGGCCAGCGGCGCGACCTGCACCGGCTGCCCGGGGGTCAGCAGGTCGGGCCGCGCCGGTTCGGCCTCGACGAGGAACACAAGCTTCTGGCTGTCCTCGCGGCTGTAGATCTCCGGCGGCGTGAACTCCGGCCTTGGGCTCACGTAGTCGATCACCGCGGTGAGCGGGCCCTGGCAGCCATCGCAGGCAAAGCGAACACGCTCGCCGGGGCGGTAGCGGGCCACGCTCGTCTCGCCAACGAAGAAGCGCAGCCGGACGCGGGCATCCGGCAACAGGCTGACGATCGGCTGATTGGCGCTCGCCCACTCGCCGGCCTGGAAGTAGACGTCTTCGACCCGCGCAGGGGAAGGGGCCCGTGGCGCGACCTGGCTCAGGCGCGCAGTCGCGTCGGCGAGGGCGCCCTCGGCCTGGGCGCGCTGGCCTTCGGCCGCGCCGACCTGGGCAGCCGCCGCGCGCGCCTGATGCTCGGCCGCCAGCGCCTGCGCCTGCGCCTGCGCCGCCGCCGCCTGCGCCTTGTCGACGTCCTGCTGCGCGATCGCGCCGGGGTTCTGACGGTGAACCGCTGAGGCGCGTTCCGCCTCCCGCGCGGCTTCCTCGGCGTTGGCGCGCGCTGCCTTGGCGGCCGCCTCGAGCTGCGCCTGGCTCGCGCCGGCGGCGGCGATCTGCGCGCCGGCCTGGGTGACCTGGCCCGCCGCCTCAGCGCGTTGGGCGCTCAGCGAGCGCGGGTCGACGACAAAGAGCGGGGCGCCGGTTTCCACGCGCTGGCCCCGCGCGACCGCGACCTCGGTGAGCGCCCCCGAAACGGGCGAGGCGAGATAGAGAGGCTCGCCTTCGATATAGCCGGACAGCATCGGCCGCGCCGCTGCGCTCGGCCGCCAAGCCAGCCACAGAAGACCGCCGCCGACGATAAGCGCGACCAAGATCGCCACGATACGGAGGCCCCCCTGCATCAGGCCGCCGCCTCGTTCGTCAGCATGCCGTTCAGCAGCGTACGGCCGTGCTGGGCCGCCAGCGCCAGCATGTCCAGCGGGTCGCCTCCGATCGGCGCAACGACCTCACGCCATATCCCGCCGAGCACCATGGGACCCAGCAGCGAAAACGCGTAAAGCCGCGGCTCGCCGGCTCGCACCTCGCCCCTCGCCTGCGCGCGTGCGATGG
>DATGIN010000045.1:0-8847 GCA_035295705.1 Caulobacteraceae bacterium | reverse complement strand
CTACGACGCCTACTACGACGACTACTACGGCCCATTCTACGACGGCTATTGGGGCCCGGACGGCTTCTTCTACTTCTCGCTCGGGCCAGGTCGGGGCTTCCGTCGCGACGTCGGCGGCCACTTCCGCCACGACACCGCGTCTGGGTTCCGCGGCATCCGCGGAATGCACCACCGCTAGCCGGGCGTCGCCGACCGGCGCGCTCTTTGCACGATACGCTCGCGAGCCCCTCACCCGGCGGTTGGGGGAGGGCGGTTTGCGGCGCTAGCCGCGAGGAGTGGGTCGGCCTTGCAAGCCTTTGGTTTTCTGGCGAACTCGCCCGATCGTGACGACGCCGGCGGCGGATCCTCGCGCCCAGCGGCGCAAGCCCGGGCCGGGCAGAAGCTGCCGAGCCTGGCCGGCGCCCAACGCGCCGCCTGACCATGGCCGTCGCCAGTGTTCTTGCCGAGGCGCTTGAGAGCCACCGCGCCGGCCGCGCCGACGAGGCCGAGCGCCTCTACCGCCAGGCGCTGGCCGAGCAGCCGGCGGATCCGACCGCGCTATACCTCTACGGCCTGTTCAACTTCGAGGCGGGCCGCAGCGACGCGGCCGCGGCGCTCCTGCATCGCGTCGTCGGATTGCGACCGGACCATGCCCAGGCGCGGCTGACGCTCGCCCAGCTGCGGCACTGGCGGGGGGAGCACGAGGCCGCCGCCGCCGACTATCGCCGGGCGCTGGCGCTCGAGCCGCATCGTGCGGACGCAGCGATCGGCCTTGCGAATGTCCTGCGCGAGGCCGGTCAGATCGGGCTGGCGCTCGCCGAAGGCGAGGCGGTTGCGGCGCAGTTTCCGAAGCTGGTCGAAGCCTGGGTTGCGCTGGGGGCGGTCAGGCTGGCCGCAAGAGATGCCGAGGGCGCCGCCGCCGCTTACGAGGCGGCCGTCGCGCTCGATCCGCAGCACGCGATCGCACGCCTGGGCCTGGCCGGCGCACGGCTCGCTCTAGGCGATGCGAGCGGCGCCGGACGCGCCGCCGAGACGGCGCTGGCGATCGAGCCGGCGTCCGCCGACGCATGGTTCGTGCTCGGCGCGGCGCTCAGGGCGCAGCTTCGCACCGAGGCCGCCGTCCAGGCGCTCGAGCAAGCCGCCGCGCTCGCCCCGGAGCGGGCGACGATCCGCCTCGACCTCGGCGGGCTCTACGCCGAACAGGGCCGGGCGCCTGAAGCGGAGGCCAGTCTGTTGGTCGCGCTCGCGCTCGACCCGTCCAGCGCGGCGACACACGCAAGCCTGAGCGCCGTCTATCTGCGCGCCGGCCGCGAGGGCGAAGCCGAGCGACATGCCCGCGCGGCGATCGTGCTCGATCCGGACATGGCCGAGCCGCACCAGACGCTTGCCTCAGTGCTCGCCGCTCAAGGGTGGGCCGCAGAGGCCAGGCGGCACCGGGACGCTGCGTACCGGGGCCGGAACCTGTTCGTCGAGCCAGCGCTCGAGCCTGGACCCACTGTTCTGATGCCGATCACCGCGGAGGCCGGCAACACGCCCTTGCGGGACGTCATGCCGCGCAGGCGCATCGGCCGCGCGCGTTGGGTGATCGAATACGCCACCGCTGCGCAGATCGCTCAGCCGCCCCCGCACGACGTCGTGTTCAACGCTATCGGCGATCCCGACCTTGCCGGCCCCACGGCTGCGCCGATGCGCCGCTTCCTGCGGGGCGCCAGGCGGCCGATCCTGAATGCGCCGGCGGGCGTGGCTGCGACCCGGCGCGACCGGCTGCCCACGTTGCTGAGCGGCCTGCCAGGGGTTGTGACGCCGCCAGCGGCGCGCCTGACCGCGAGAGTCATGGCGCGCTGGGGGTTGGCCGGCGCGGTTCGGCGCGCGGGCCTGCGGCCGCCGCTGCTCCTGCGGCCAGTCGGGTCGCATGGCGGCCGCGGTCTGGTTCGGATCGAGAGCATGGCCGAGCTGGCCAACGCGCCGCTGGGCGGAGACCTCTACGCGACGGCCTTTCACGAGTACCGATCAGCGGACGGCGCGTACCGGAAGTACCGGGTGATCTTCGTCGACCGCTGCGCCTACCCCTATCACCTGGCGATCTCGCGCGAGTGGCTCGTGCATTATCTCAGCGCGGGCATGGCGAACGACGCCGACGGCCGGGCCGAGGAGGCGCGTTTTCTCGCCGACCCCGACGGGGCGGTGGGCGCTGCGGCGGTGGAGGCTGTGCGCGCGATCGGCCGGCGGCTCGATCTCGACTATGCCGGCGTCGACTTTTCGGTTCTGGACGACGGCCGCGTTCTGGTCTTCGAGGCGAACGCCACGATGCTGGCGCACGAGGAAGCGCCCGACGGCCTGTTCGCTTACAAGAATCCCGCGGTCGCCGCGATCACAACCGCATTCGAGCGCATGCTGATCGCGGCCGCGACGACCGGGGAAAGGGTCAGCCCCTAGACGTTCGAAGCGATCGTGTTGAACGAGCCGCTCATGTTGGTGCCGACGAGCGTGACGGCGCCGATGATCACAACCGCGATCAGGGCGACGATCAGGCCGTATTCGATGGCGGTCGCACCGGACTCAGCCTTCGCGAACTTAGAAAGAAACGTTTGCATGTTTGACCTCCGACAATGCTGGCAAGCGCGATCGGACGGTCAGCCCTTCGCCCCCAAGCCTGCGCGCATCATGGCGTGATCCACTTAAGTTCGAGTAAACCGAATGGGTAAGCAAAAGAATAAGCGCTTCAGCTAAGCAATATTCATAGTTTACTGAAATTGACGCTGGGCCGGCTCAAGCACTGGCGCACGCTGCAAATGTCAGCGGCCCGTCGGCGCCTGAGCCCCAGCGCCGCTCGAATGGGCCTCGGTCGGCGTGGTCGTGGGCGGCGGCTTGGCGAAGCGGCGCGCCAGACAGGCCTGGGTCACCGCCGGATCGGAGAGCGCGCCGCCGGACCAGCCGCACACCGGCGTGGGCGGGCGCGCGGTGTAGCCGCCGCGCGCGGCTGCCTGCGACAGCGGCGTGGCGGTCGCGATGAGCACGACGGCGGCGGCGCAGGCGCTCCCGAGCCTGGGCATCAGCCGAACTCCTTGGTCAGCCCCACGAAGAAGCCTCTCCTTGGGCCGAATTGGGGTGCGAACACCCCGACGCCAGAGCCGTCGCGGATCTCGTAGACCGTGTCAAAGGCGTTGATCACGTCGAAACGCACCTCGATAGGACCGCCAGGCGCGTGCTCGAACCGATGGCTGACGGAGAGGTTCACCTGCGTGTAGCCCGGCAGCTCCTTGCCGTTCGGAATGGCGTCGAGCGGGCCGTCAGCGGTGGCGATCGGCGTCGCCAGCGGCAGGTCCGCGCGCAGCCCGCTGCCATAGATCAAGTCGCCGCCGAACCGCGTGCCTAGCCACAGGTACGAGGCCCCCGCCGACACTGCGACGCGTTCGTCGTGGTCCAGGTAGATCCAGTGTGTGCGCACATAGTCGATCGAGGGCTGGTCGAAGCTGAACTGGCTGGAGATCCAATCGCGCCCTCGCGCCACCGAGTAGGCGAAATTGGCGTAGGCGCTGAACGGCCCCTGTTGGTACGAGCCCGTCAGCTCAATGCCGTATTGGCTGCCCTCTTCGTAGTTGAACGGGGTCAGGATGATGGGCGCGCCGAACTGGCCCTCGTCGATCAGGTGCGTCGATTGCTTGTAGTAGCTGTCGATCGTGAGCGTCAGGTGGGGTCCGACCTTCTGCTCGGCGCCGACGTCGATGTAGTTGGCGCGTTCGGCGAATGGCGTGGTGTCCTTGCTGACCGCCGGCGCCGCGGACGAGGTGATGTTCGGCTCGCCAGGGATGGGCTCGACGAACTTCTGCACGGTCTCGTTGGCGATCAGCTCGAAGGGCGGCGGCGAGAAGTAGCGGGCGTAGCCGGCATGGATGGTGGTCGACGGCGTCGGCAGCCAGACGAGGTTCACGCGTGGACTGACCTGGTTTTCCGAGCGGAAGCCATCGAACTGGTCGAACCTGAGCCCGTAGTTCAGCGTGAGGTTTGCAAGCAGCTTCCACTCGTCCTGCAGGTAGACGCTGTAGGTCTCAGCGGTCCGCTGCCCGTTATCGACGATGGTGAAGGGCTGGTCGCTCAGCTGCTGGCCGAATCCCGGACTGGCCGGATCGTTGTCGATCAACAACACTTGCGACGTGGTCGCGCTGGTCGAGCGGTCAACCTGCACGATCACGCCGCCGCGCAGCAGGTGCTGGTCGTTCAGGCGGTACGCGCCCTCGGCCTGGACGCCCACGGCCGCGTCGGTCTTGTCCGCGGTCTGCGCGATGCCGTTGTAGAGGATGTCCGGAATCTCGTCGGGCGTGAACTTCAGCGTCGAATAGCGGCCGAAGATCGAGACCTGGCTGGTGAAGCGATCGGTCGTGTGAAGATAGCTCACCACGCCGTATTCGGTGGTTTCGGTCTGGTTCTCGTCGATGCGCTGGCTCGGAAAGTCGCTTTGGCCCTCTACGGTTAAACCCAGTCCGCCATTCAGCTCGCCCGCCACGTCGGGAATCTGGAAGCGGTCGTCGGATGCGCCAAGGATCACCGACACGCGGCTTTGCGGGTCGATGACGTCTTCGAGGTAAGCGAAGCCCTGCGCTTGCTGGGTATGGTCGTGGATCGGATTCGAACGGCCGTCGGGCGATTCGATCCCGAGGTCGTTCGCCAGGTAGCTTCCGGAAACGAAGAGGTCGAAGTTCCCAACGGCGCCGCCGTACTCGAAGCTGGGCTCGATCTCGTCGTGGCTTCCGCCATAGACCGAGACCTCGCCGCCGTTGGCCAGCGCGCCGCTCTTGGTGGTGATGTCGATGATGCCAGCGGTCCTCAGGCCGTATTCGGCCGGCAGCGCGCCGGTGATCAGCTCGACCTGGCTGGCCAGCCGCGGGCTCAGCGTCTGGCTGAAAACGCTCAAGCCCTCGGGCAGGATGACTCCATCCAGCCGGTACTGCAGGCCGTTGTGCTCGCCGCGGATATGCAGCTGGCCGAACGAATCCTGGACCGTGCCCGGCGCCTGCAGGATGACCTGGTTGATGGCGTTGTTCGCCCCGGCCGGCAGCTGTTCGATCTGCGCGGCGGTCACCGCATAGGTCGAGGCGCCCGTCTGCGGCTGGATGGTCGCGCGCGCCTGGTTCAGCCGCTGAGCCGTCACCACGACGGCGTTGCCGGCGTTGCTGTCGGTCGAACGCTGGTCTTGCGCCGCCGCCGCCGAGGACCAGGCAAGGGCCAGCCCCATCGGCGCGGCGAACAGGGCTTGCCGTAATCCGATGGTTTTCAATGCGCGCTCCCCGTAAGCTGGCCTGGACCGGGCTTAGTCGGCCGGCCGGCCAGGGGCGATGGAGCGGTTTCCCGACGTTGGCGGGAATTCTTCCCGAAATGGCCGATCCGGCGGCGGCGGTGGAGATTCTCGCATGAGCCTGCGCGCCCGCGTGCTTGCGGCCATCGCCCTCGTGCTGGCGATCAGCCTGGGCGTCGGCGTCGTGTTTGCCAGCCTGGTGGGGCGGCTATCGCTGCGCGACGAGCTCGCCGCCGGCATGTCCGGGGGTCGCCAGACGGTGCAGACCGCACTGGCGGAAGAGCCGCGGCCGACCGACGGCGCGCTGCGCGAGCTCGTCGCCACGTTTGACGGCAACAGGCACGTGTCTGCGGCGCTGGTCGGCGCTGACGGCCGGGTCCGGGCGGCGTCGCGGCCCTTCCCAAGCGGGCACCCGGCGCCGACCTGGTTCAGCACCCTGCTCGACCCGCGGCTGCCCGCGGCGACAGTTCCCCTGCCGGCGCCGACGGCTGATTTTGCGTCCATACGGCTTACAGCGGCGCCGCAGGACGACGTGAGCGACGTCTGGCTGCAATTCTGCAACGTGGTAGCGGTCGTGGCCTTCGCGTGCGCCGCCGCGTTCGGCCTGATCTACGTCACCATCGGGCGCGCGCTGCAGCCCCTGAGGGCGCTGTCGTCCGGTTTCACACGCGTGGGCTCCGGCGACTATCGCGTCCGCGTCGAGGAGACCGGCCCGCCTGAGGTCTCCAGTTTGGCGAGCGCCTTCAACCGCATGGCTGGCGACCTCTCGGCGATGCAGGCGAAGAACCAGGCCTTGGAGGATCAGCTGACCCGTCTGCAAGACGAGGAGCGCGCCGACCTCGCCCGCGACCTCCACGACGAGATCGGCCCGCATCTCTTCGCGGTGAACGTCGACGCCGCCATGATCGCGCAGCTGGCCGAGCGCGGTCGAACCGGGGAGATCGCGGACCAGGTCAAGTCGATCCAGGGCGGCGTCGCCCACATGCAGAAGCTCGTGCGCGACATTCTCTCGCGGCTGCGGCCGGCCGCGGTCACCGAGCTGGGCTTCGCCGCAGCGGTCGACGACCTGGCCGCCTTCTGGCGCGAGCGCCAGCCGGACATAGCCTTCGACGTCGACGTCAGGATCGACGAAGCGGCGCTTTCGCAGGCCGCGCTGGAGACGGTCTACCGCGTCGTCCAGGAGGGACTTTCGAACGCGGTGCGCCACGGCGGGCCCACGCGGGTCGCTGTGTCTGTGGAACTGGAGGGCGACGCGGCGTCAGCGCGGGTGCGCGACGACGGGGCTGGAGCCGCGGGCGCGGGGACGAAACCTGGCTTTGGACTGGCGGGCATGCGCGAGCGGGTGGAGGCGCTTGGCGGCGCTCTGAGCGTGGGTCCGAGGAGCGAGGGCGGTTGGGAGGTCGCCGCGCGCATCCCCGCCGCTGCGCGCGCCGCCGGCGCAGCGAGGGCGGCGTGAAGATCCTCCTTGTCGATGACCACGCCATCGTCCGCGACGGGCTGAAGCGCCTGCTCCGCGGGCTGGGCGATGTCGAGGTCGCCGAGGCCGCCGACGGACGCCAGGCGCTGGCGACGGCGCGCGCGGCGTCGATCGACGTCGTCATCCTGGACCTGAACCTGCCGGGGCTGGGCGGTCTCGAGCTGCTGCGCCGGCTGGCGAGCGTCAGCGCCGCGCGCATCCTGGTGCTCAGCATGCACGCCGAGCCGCTCTACGCCGCCCGCGCGCTCGATGCGGGCGCCGCCGGCTATGTCAGCAAGAATGCCTCGCCGGAGGAACTGGTGGCTGCCGTACAGCGCGTCGCCAGCGGCGGCCGCTACGTCGAAGGCGAGATCGCGCAGGCGCTGGCCGTCCGCGGCGGCGCGCTTGGCGAGCCGATCGGCCAGCTGAGCGCGCGCGAGATGGAGATCATGCGCCTGCTTGGCTCCGGCGCCAGCCTCGCGGAGATCGCCGCTGCGCTGGGCGTCGGCTACAAGACCGTCGCCAACACCGCCAGCCAGATGAAACTCAAGCTAGGGGTCGCCCGCACGGCCGACCTCGTCCGCCTGGCGATCGAGACCGGCGTCAGCTGAGATCCGGCGGCCTATCCGCCGGCCAGCTTCACCACCGCATAGATCAAGGCCAGGCCGGCGAGCGTCAGCAGCACGGTCGTCGCGCGGCGCTGGACGCCTTCGCTGCGCGGCAAGAGCTCGCTCGCGCCGATGTAGAGGAAGAAACCGGCGAACACCGCCAGCAGCAGCGCCAGGCGCGTCGGCGGCAGCGCGACCAGTCGCGAAAGGCCGATTCCCAGCAGCGGCGCCGCCGCGTCGACCGCCAGCCACCGTCGCGCCGTTCCTCGCTCCAGACCGCCCGAGAGGCTTAGCGTTACGGTGTTCAGCCCATCGACCAGGTCGTGCGCGAGCACGGCGACGGCGACGATGACGCCCACCGCCGGCGAGGCCTGGAAAGCGAACCCGATGCCCAGGCCGTCCATCAGGCTGTGCAAGCTCAGGCTGGCGGCGGCGAGGTGCCCGCGATGGCGACCGCCGCCGGCCGCGACCATGGGCGCCGTCCGATCCACAGCGAAATAGGCGGCGAAACCGAGGGCCATCGCGGTCGTAACGCCCGACGCCGACCCCGCCGTCCGTGCGAGTTGCAACGCCTCCGGCAGCAGGTCGAACAGCGCGACCCCGACCACCGCGCCGCTGGAAAACGCCAGAAGCAGCCCAAGCGTCGACCTGGCCCGCAGCGCCGCAATGCCGCCCGCGAGCGTCGCCGCGCCGGTCACCAGGCCGATCGCGCCGAGCAGGAGATCGAGTTGGACCGGGCTCAAGTGAGGTAAGAGTGGACGATCGCGACCAGCTCCTCGGCGGCCTGCACGCGCGGATCGTCGGCGCCGGCGCTGGGATCGATCATGTGCTCGCGGATGTGGTCTTCGATGACCTCGGCGATGAAGCCGTCGAGCGCGCCGCGGCATGCGGTGGCCTGCTGGAGCACGCGCGCGCACTCGCCATCGGCGCCGACCACGCGCTCGATCGCCTCGATCTGGCCTCTGATGCGCTTCAGCCGGTTCAGAAGCTTGGTCTTTTCCGCGGCGACATGCGCCATAGGGTCGTCCTTGCCGTGGATGGGTCTTCCCGCTGCTCGCGCTCGCGACCGCGGGATCATAGCGTCACATTGCGGCGTTAGGAGATTCTGCGGGCGAAGCCCGCGGCGCCGGTCGGCTGGGGAGCTCATGATGGTACGCCTGCGCGCGCTTATGCGGTTGGCCGCGTTCGCCTTGGCCGCCACGTTCGGCGCGGCCCTTCAAGCCAGCGCCGCCGACACGGACTCCGGCCCGCCGAACCCGCAGACGTTCGCCTTCCATGCGCAAACGACGCTGATCGGGCAGGCGACCCTGCCGTTCCACTCCCCCTATCGCGGACCGAACAGCCTGCCGCCGGACGTCGGCCGGGAGACATTCGACATCACCCTCTACTTCGGCCTTCGCCCGTGGAAAGGCGCCGAGATCTGGGTCGACCCCGAGCTCAACCAGGGCTTTTCGGTCGGCAACACCGAAGGTGTCGCCGGATTCGTCAACGGCGAGGGCGCCAAGCTCGGC
>DATGIN010000044.1:0-3558 GCA_035295705.1 Caulobacteraceae bacterium | reverse complement strand
GATACGCCAGCGCTCGCCACGCAAGAGCCGGAACGACCGCCGAAGCGTCGCCGCAACGCCCTTGCCCTCGGCCGCCAGCACCGGAAGCGCGACCCCCACCACCGCTGTAACGACGACGTCGATGAAGATGCTGCCGAAGGCCGGCAGGATCACCCGGTTCGCCAATTGCCCGTCTGTGAGGCGGTGGGTGGGAGGCGTCGCGAGATTGGCGATCTCGGCGATCTGGCCAAGGTTCATCACCAGGCAAACGACGAAGGCGGCCGGGGTCAACGCGAGCAGCCGTGCGATCATGAAGCGGATGCTTGTTCGGCGCGATCCGCCAATGACCGCGAGGATGAAGGCGAGCGCGAAAGCCGTCTGCAGTTCGGCTTCGATGACGACGTCGGCCGCGGACGCCGCCGCCGGGACGGGACCGCCATGGAAGGCGAGGCGTTTCGCATAGGAGAGGGCGAGGAACGCCGCCCACTCGAGCAGGACCAGCAGCGCAAGAGCGATCCAGCGTCGCCCGATCGCCTCGGCGCTGAGCGAAAGGGTGCGCCGCAGAGTGAAGGCGCGGATGTCGGGCTCGGCGGTCAGAGTTTGCTGCATGGCAGCCCTAGCGGCTGGCGGGCGCGAAGGTTCAGTTCGCTGTTGACCCGTCCCCGGGCAAGCGTAGGCTCCGCGCATTCTCCGGGGAGTCCCTCGTTAAGGGGCTGAGATTCCGCTGGCGCGGTGACCCGTTGAACCTGATCCGGGTCATGCCGGCGAAGGGAGAGAAGCGAGGAACGGAGACGCGCCGTTCCACCTTCCACCCGCGCAGGCAAGCCCATAGCGAGCGAGGAGCCTCGTCGGTGAACATCCAGACCCCCATCGCCAAGACGGTCCCGACCGGGGAGCGGCCCGGCTCGCGCAAGGTGTATTCAGAAGGCGCGCTCTTTCCGTGCCTCAGGGTGCCATTCCGCGAAATCGCCGTGCATCCGAGCGCCGGCGAGCCGCCGGTCGTCCTCTACGACCCCTCGGGCCCCTACACCGATCCCACCGCCCGGATCGACATCGAGGCGGGCCTGGCGCGGCCGCGCGATGCGTGGGTGCTCGCGCGCGGCGACGCCGAGGAGACAGCGGCCCGGGCCGTCAAACCGGAGGATAATGGCGGCGCCCGCGGCCGCCGCCTTGCGCCGCAGTTCAAGAGCGACCGCCGGCCATTCCGCGCCAAGTCCGGCCACGCCGTGACCCAGCTCGAATACGCCCGGGCCGGGGTCGTCACGGCCGAGATGGAGTACGTCGCCATCCGCGAGAACCTGCGGCGCGAGCGGGACGCTCAGGTGGTCCGCGACGGCGAGGACTTTGGCGCCTCGATCCCTGATTACGTGACCCCCGAGTTCGTCCGCGACGAGGTTGCGCGCGGCCGCGCCATCATCCCGGCCAACATCAACCACGGCGAGCTCGAGCCGATGGCGATCGGGCGGAACTTCCTGGTCAAGATCAACGCCAACATCGGCAACTCGGCCGTGCTCAGCCACGTCTCGGACGAGGTCGACAAGATGGTCTGGGCGATCCGCTGGGGCGCAGACACCATCATGGACCTTTCGACCGGGCGGAACATCCACAACATCCGTGAATGGATCATCCGCAACTGCCCGACGCCGCTCGGCACGGTGCCGATCTATCAGGCGCTGGAAAAGGTGGGCGGCGTCGCCGAGGATCTGACCTGGGAGATCTTCCGGGACACGCTGGTCGAACAGGCGGAGCAGGGGGTGGACTACTTCACGATCCACGCCGGCGTGCGCCTGCCGTTCATTCCGCTGACTGCGAAGCGCGTCACGGGGATCGTCTCGCGCGGCGGCTCGATCCTCGCCAAGTGGTGCCTGGCGCACCACAAAGAGAACTTCCTCTACACGCACTTTGAAGACATCTGCGAGGTGATGCGCGCCTACGACGTGTCGTTCTCGCTGGGCGACGGCCTGCGCCCCGGCTCGACGGCCGACGCCAACGACGCGGCGCAGTTCGCCGAGCTCGAGACCCTGGGCGAGCTGACCAAGATCGCCTGGTCCAAGGGCGTTCAGGTGATGATCGAGGGCCCTGGGCACGTGCCGATGCATAAGATCAAGGCCAACGTCGACAAGCAGCTCGCCGCCTGCGGCGAGGCGCCGTTCTATACGCTGGGACCGCTCGTGACCGACGTGGCGCCCGGCTACGACCACATCACCTCGGCGATCGGCGCGGCGATGATCGGCTGGTTCGGGACCGCCATGCTCTGCTACGTGACGCCGAAGGAACACCTGGGTCTCCCCGACCGCGAGGACGTGAAACAGGGCGTCATCGCCTACAAGATCGCCGCCCACGCGGCGGACCTCGCCAAGGGCCATCCCGGCGCGCGGGACTGGGACGATGCGCTCTCCCGAGCCCGGTTCGAGTTCCGCTGGGAGGACCAGTTCAACCTCGGCCTCGACCCCGAGACCGCGCGCGAGTTCCACGATGAAACGCTGCCGAAGGAGGCGCACAAGACCGCACACTTCTGCTCGATGTGCGGCCCGAAGTTCTGCTCGATGAAGATCAGCCAGGACATCCGCGACGCCGCGCTGGCGCAGAACGACGTCGCCGAAGCCGGCATGGCCGAGATGGCGGAGAAGTTCCGCGAGGGCGGAGGCGAGATTTACGTCGAGGCCAAGCCGAGCGGGTGAGCGGAGTTCCGCCGGCGCCGCCGCGCCTCCATGTCACGGGCGCCTCGGGCTGCGGCGTCTCGACGCTGGGCGCGGCGCTGGCCACGCGGCTGGGCGCGGCGCACCTGGACACCGACGCTTTCTATTGGCGGCCCAGCGACCCACCCTACCAGCACTCGCGACCTGTTCCTGAGCGGCTCAGCCTGATCGAGCAAGCGATGACCGCCCCGACGTCGGGCTGGGCCCTCTCCGGATCGCTTTGCGGCTGGGGCGATCCCCTGATTCCCCGTTTCGAGCGCGTCATCTTCCTCTCGACCACGACCGAGGTGCGGCTGGCGCGGCTGCAAGCGCGGGAGCGCGCGCGCTATGGCGACGCGATCGCGCCCGGCGGGCCGCTGGAACAACAGCACAACGACTTCATGGCGTTCGCGATCGGATACGAGACGGGAGTCTTCACCGGATCGCTCACGGGCCGTCACCGCGCCCTGCACGAGGCCTGGCTCGCCGGCCTTCCCTGTCCCGTCGTCCGACTCGACGCCGCGCTGCCGACGGCGGCGCTGGTCGAAGCCGTGGTCGTGGGGTGATGCGGCCACAACGCCCGTTGGACGGAAAAACAGAACGTGTTTTAGTATCTTGGAAGCAGAACGAGCGGAGAGCGCGGGTGAGCGAGTCGAAGGCCAGGAAGCGGGCGCCGATCAAGGGCGAAATCGATGCGGTCGTGATCGGGGCCGGCTTCGGCGGCATGTACATGCTGCACAAGCTGCGCGAGCTCGGCGTCTCCGTGCAGGGGTTCGAGGCGGGCGATAACGTCGGCGGCACCTGGTATTGGAACCGCTATCCGGGGGCGCGCTGCGACGTGCCCAGCCTCTTCTACTCCTACACCTGGTCCGAAGAGCTGCAGAGCGAGTGGCGCTGGAGC
>DATGIN010000043.1:0-3512 GCA_035295705.1 Caulobacteraceae bacterium | reverse complement strand
GCGCAAGATGCGGCGCTCGTCGACGAGGTCGCCGCCGGGTTCGACGACAAGGACCCCTACTCCCGGCGCGCGCCGGCGGCCGATGCAAGCTTCGGCCCGACCTTTCGGTTCGCCGTGCCGGCGCGCGAGCAGCTGGACTGGATGGGCGACCCGGAATCGCCGCGCTTGTTCGAGCAGGCGATCGGGCGGCTGCAGGCGATCTGCGGCGAAGCGGTGACGGTCGACATCGCCCCGCTGCTGGAGGCCGCCGCGCTTCTCTACGATGGGCCTTGGGTCGCCGAGCGGACCGCGGCCGTCGAGCCGCTCTTGCGCCGCGCCCCGGAGGCGATCCACCCGGTCGTGCGCGGCATCCTGGAGCGGGGGCTCACGATCAGCGCCGTCGAGGCGTTCCGCGGCGCGGATGCGCTGAAAGCCTTCCAGCGCGCCGCCGATGCGGTCTGGGAAGCGGCCGATGTGCTCGTCCTGCCGACGGTCGCGACGACCTACCGCATCGCCGAGGTCCTGGCCGATCCGCTCGCCTTGAACGCCAACCTTGGCCGCTACACCAACTTCGTGAACCTGCTCGACATGGCCGCCATCGCCGCGCCGGCCGGGTTCCGCTCGAACGCGACCGGCTTTGGGATCAGCATCATCGGCCCGGCCTGGTCCGATCGCGCCCTGCTCGAGCTCGCGAGCCGCTATGAGGAGATGAGTCCGATGTCCGAGCCGCCTTGCCTCGACCCGCCGGCGGGCGCGATCAACCTGGCCGTCGTCGGCGCGCATCTGGCTGGCATGCCGCTCCACTGGCAGCTGGAGTCCCGCGGCGCGCGCCTCGTGCGACGCTGCAAGACGGCGCCGGTCTACCGCCTCTACGCCATCAAAGGCGCATCGCCGGCGAAGCCGGCGCTCGCCCACGTCGGCGCGGGAGGCGCGGCGATAGAGGTCGAAGTGTATGCGCTGGGGGTCGAAGCGTTCGGCAGCTTCGTCGCCGAGGTTCCGGCCCCGCTCGCCATCGGCACGCTGACGCTCGAGGGAGGCGGCGAGGTGAAGGGCTTCGTGGTCGAGCCGCGGGCGCTCGAGGGGGCCGAGGACATCACGCGCTATGGCGGCTGGCGGGCGTTCGTCGCCGAGCGGGGCAAGTCTGGCGCGGCAGGCGGGAAGAAAGACCCCGTTTAGCTTCGCTTTATGGACCGCCAGCCTTTCGCGGATCGATCCTTTGTCATCGGTTGCCTAGGGTCTCACCCGAATCCTGACGCCTAACCTTTGGGCAGTGGCGGCGCCTAAGAAGGCGGCACTCGCCGCCTCGGTCGCCCATGAAACGCCCACCGCGAGGTTTCGGGGGCGAACGGCAATCTGCGCCGTTGGCTGCGTCGGCGCTGTTCGAAGATAGGGACCTATCGGTCGGGGGCGAGGCGGCGCCTTAAGACGGCGCGCGGCCATCAACCCCTCCCATCAAGAAGGGGATAGTTGAATGATAAGCCTGAAGCGGGTGATCTGCGCCGCAAGCGCGTTCGTAGGGCTGGCCTGGTTTGGCGCGGCCATCGCGCAGACCGCCGCGCCCCCGCCGCCTCCCGCCGCGCCAGCTGCTCCGGCCGCCACGCCGATGCCCTACCCGTCGATGACGGCGCCGCTGGCGGCCAATCCCAACCCGGCCACCTTCGACGCCGGGCCGTTCGGCAAGATCATGGTCGACGGGGTGTTGAGCGCCGATGCGTTCTGGCAGTCGAACCCGCAGTTCGGCCCGTTCGGACTCACCAATGACAGCTACGGCGACGTCACCAACGCGCAGGTGATCCTCAACAAGACGGACGGCGTCATCCAGTTCTACGTGCAGGCCGGCGCCTACTCGATCCCGACCGTCGGCGTCCCCTACCTGCGCACCGACCAGCTCGATCACAACACCTTCGGCTACGTGCCGCAGGGCTTCGTGAAGATCGTGCCCAACTCGACCTTCAACGTGATGGTCGGCGCGCTGCCCACGCTCGTCGGCGCCGAGTACGCCTTCACGTTCGAGAACTTCAACGTCGAGCGCGGCCTCCTCTGGAACCTGGAGCCGGTGGTCTCCAAAGGGGTGCAGCTGAACGTCAGCAAGGGTCCGTGGTCCGCGTCGCTGGCCTGGACCGACGGCTACGACTCGAACGTCTACACCGCGCTTTCGGGACAGGTGACCTACACGTTCAAGAACAGCGACACGCTCGAGTTCGTCGGTGAGGGCAACGTCGGCACGAACCACGTCGCGACCTTCGTGACCCCGCTGGCGGCGAACAACGGCCAGATCTACGACCTCATCTACACGCACACCAAGGGCGCGTGGGAAATCCAGCCCTACCTCCAGTATCAGAGCACCCCGAACATCCGGTTCGGCGGCGTGTTGGTCGTCCCGAGCGGCACGACGTGGGGCGCCGCGGTGCTGACGAAGTACAACTTCACCCCCACCTTCAGCGTCGCCGGACGCGTCGAGTACGTGAGCTCGAGCGGGGGCGCCAACCTTCTGGGCTACGGCGTCGGCTCCAACGCCTGGACGATCACGCTGACCCCGACCTACCAGAAGGGCATCTTCTTCGTTCGCGGCGAGCTCTCGTACGCCGCCGTCGGATCGGGCACGCCGGGCTTCATGTTCGGGAAGACCGGGAACGCCGACAACCAGACCAGGGCCCTGGTCGAGACCGGGGTGATCTTCTAGCGCGGCAGGTCTTCCTCCCCCTTTCGCGCTGGCGCCGGCCCATCCAGCATGGGCCGGCGCTTTCTTTGCGCGCGTCCAAACGACCGTTCGAGGGATTGCGCCGCCTCGGCCCGACCGGGATAATGGGCTCTTAGACGTCAGCACTTGCAAACAGAGCGAACGAACCGGCCCCGGTCGCGGGGCGGACGGGGAGAGGAATTTCAGACATGGCCTGGGATTTTGAGACGGATCCTGAATTTCAGAAGAAGCTCGATTGGATCGAAGACCTGATGGAGAACGAGATCGAGCCGCTCTCGCATCTCGGCATGGCGGCCTTCTCGACCGAGGGCCGCGAGCGCTTCATCAAGCCGCTGCAGCAGAAGGTGAAGGACGAGGGCCTGTGGGCCTGCCACCTCGGCCCGGAGCTGGGCGGCCAGGGCTATGGCCAGGTCAAGCTGGCCCTGATGAACGAGAAGCTGGGCCGGAACGGCCTCGCCCCCTCGATCTTCGGCTGCCAGGCGCCGGACACCGGCAACGCCGAGATCATTGCCCACTACGGCACCGAGGAGCAGAAGGAGCGCTGGCTGAAGCCGCTCCTGAACGGCGAGATTCGCTCGGCCTTTTCGATGAGCGAGCCGACCGGCGGCTCGGACCCGCTGACGTTCAAGACCCGCGCGGTCCTGGAGGGCAACGAGTGGGTGATCAACGGCGAGAAGTGGTTCTCGTCCGGCGCCTATGGGTCGAGCGTTCTCGTGCTCTACGCGGTGACCGACCCTGACCATAAGGACCCGTACCAGCGCACCTCGATCTTCCTCGTCCCGACCGACACGCCGGGCGTCGAGATCGTGCGCGGCATCCACGTCGGCGCCGG
>DATGIN010000042.1:0-3872 GCA_035295705.1 Caulobacteraceae bacterium | reverse complement strand
GAGTGGGCCGAGCAGTTCGGCGGCGCCGAACCCGCCAGCGCCTGACGCCGAAGGCCGCTTTGAACCGCCAAGGCCGCCCGCGCCAAGGCGTCGCGGTTGTCCGCGGCGCAGCGGCTCTCGGCGTGCCTTGGCGACCTTGGCGGCTCCGCCGCCCCGCTAGAACCTGACCCAGTCCAGCTGTTCGGCGCCGTCGTAGGTCATGCGGATGGCCACGTAGATCACGATCAAGAGGCCGATGTAGCCGATCCATGGCCAGCGGTGCAGGAGCCGGCTGACGCCGGCGGCGGCAAGTCCGGTGAGCGCCACCGAGGCGGCGATGCCGGTGAACAGCACCCAGTCCGGCTGGTTGCGCGCGACCCCCGCCACGGCCAGCACGTTGTCGAGCGACGTCGACATGTCGGCGACGAAGATCAGGGTCAGCGCCCGAAGCAGCGTCTTTGGTCTGCCAGGGTCGCCGCCGTGGCGGCGACGCGGCTCGTTGGCGCGCAGGTCGCGCCACATCTGCCAGCTGACCAGCAACAGCAGCAGGCCGCCGCCGAGCACCAGGCCCCCGCCGCCGGCCTTCAGCAGGCTGATGGCGAAGACGGCGAGCACGCAGAGCAGGACGACCGCGCACAGCAGCCCAAGCGCCATCGCCAGGTTCCGCTGGCGGGTCGGCAGGCCCGCCGCCGCCATGCCGACCGCGACGGCGTTGTCGCTGGCGAGCGTCAAATCGATCAGGGCGATCTGCGCCAGGGCGGCGAGCGAGGCGGCCCCGGGCAGTCCGAAAAGGCTCTGAGCGAGCGCCATCCCGCCGCTTTGTGCGTTAGCGGCCGGCTCTCCGCAAGCCGGCCGCTTCTCTCTAGGGCCGTGCGCTCAGCGCTTGTCGCGATCTCCCGCCGGAGGCGGTGGCGGCGGGTTGTTGTTCGTGCGCCGCGGCGTGCCGCCGAACTCCGGACCCCGGCGGCGCGGGCGGCCCATCATCGAGTTGCGCGCCGCCGCGACCAGGACGACCAGCGCGATCAGCAGCACGATGATCGCCGCGATGACCTTGCCCGGCGTCTTTCCGAGCTGGCTCTGCGTGGCCTCGGCGTTTGCCGGCGCCGCTCCGCTGGCGGCCGCCGAGCTCGCCGAGGACGCTGCGCCGCTCGCGGCCGCCGGTTCGGCCGACGTCGCGCCGTTCGGGCTGCCGCGGTGGTGGTGATGGCGCCGGGCGCGGGCAGCCGCGGCCGCGTTGGCGGCGGCGCCTTGCTGGCCGGCGTTGCGCGCCGAGCTCTGCCCGGACGGCGCCGTCGGCGCGCCCTGGGCGGGCTGCGCCCGTGGGGCGGGCCGCGGGGGCGCCGCCGGCGCGCCAGTCGCCGCCGCCCCGTGGCGGCGGTGATGGTGATGACCTCCGACGTGGGCCGCCGGGGGCGCCATGCGGCCGTGATTGCGGTGATGGGCGCCGGGGTAGCGCGCGGGATGCTCGTGATGGACCGCAGCGTAGGGCGCGTGCCGGCGATGATGCGGCGGCGCGTAGGGATGGTGTTCGTGGCGCCGCACGGCCGCTTCGTAGCCATGGTGATGGTGGTGATGCATCCACCACGCGTGATGGCGCCGGTGGCGGCAGCCGCAGGGGCCGTGCCGCGCGTAAGGCTGCCCCGCGGCCTCGGCCCGGTCCATGTAGTCGTACCTGTGGCCGTAGAAGTGATGCCGCTCGTCCGGGGTCATGTCGTCCGGGTTGGGGATCGGGGCCATCGTCGCCTCGCTCTCGTCCGGCTCGCCCTGGTCCTCCCGCTCGGCGTTCGCCGCCTGCGGCTGGCTCGAGGGACCCCCCATCAGATCGGGCGGCGGCGGCGGCTGATCCGGCCCGGCCGCCATCGGCGGAGGCGGCGCTTCCTGCGGGTTCGGCGCGCCGCATCCGGCGACCGTGAAAAGCGCGAGCGCCGCTGCGCTAAGCGCGGCGACCCGCAGGACATGCTTGACCATAAGCTCCCTCCGACAAGCCGCGCGGGCGGCGCGGCCAGCAAATCACGCTCCGTTAAGGAATCAATAACCTTACGCTCTGAGCCGAAACCGGTTTCTCGCCAGGGGCGAGCGCTAGGGCTGTCGCGGCCGCGCGGCCTCGTAGAGCGCGATGGCCGCGGCGGCCGAGACGTTCAGGCTCTCGAACCCGCCCGGCATGGGGATGCGCGCCAGCGCATCGCAGTGTTCCGCGACCAGCCGCCTCAGGCCCTCGCCCTCGGAGCCCAGCACCAGTGCGGTCGGCCGATCGTCGATCGCATCGGCAAGCAAGAGGTCCGCATCGGCCGCGAGTCCGACCGTGCGCCAGCCCTGCTCGGCGAGCTGGTCGAGGGCGCGCGCCAGGTTCACGACCCGCACGTGCGGGACGCGCTCGATGGCGCCGGCCGCGGCCTTGGCGAGCGCGCCGGCGAGCGGCGGCGCATGCCGGTCCTGCAGCACGATGGCGCGGGCGCCGAGCGCGGCGGCGGAACGGAAGATGGCGCCCACGTTCTGCGGGTCCGTCACCTGGTCCAGCACCAGGATGAAGCCGGCGCGCGGCCGCGCCAGCGCCTCGAGCGGGAACGGCTCGATCGGTTTCGCCAGCAGCGCAAGGCCCTGGTGCGCGGCGCCCTGGGGCACGAGGCGGCTGATGTCCGCCCCTGCCATGACCTCGGGCTCGGCGCCGGCGGCGGCCGCTTCGCGGGCGCGCTCCGGGCTCGCCAGCAGCCTGACGGGCGCGCCGCGCAACGGATTGGCGATCGCCGCCAGCACGGCGTGCCGGCCCCAGATCCAGGGCGCCGAATCGGCTGCGGAGCGCCCGTGGCGAGGCTTCGCGCCGGCGCCGCGCCGGCGGCCGCGGGCGGCCCTGCGGTCGTTGCCTTCAGGGTGAGACGACACTATAAGACGCGCTCCGTTTTCGGGCCTTCAAGCACGAGGCGCGCGCGGGGGAATGTCCCGAGCGGCAAAGGGGGCGGACTGTAAATCCGCTGGCGTACGCCTTCGTAGGTTCGAGTCCTACTTCCCCCACCACGCGCCGCCACGCGCCTTCCCGAGCCCGGAAGACTGAGCAGGAGGAGCCCGTTTCGGCCGCCCGCCTCTTCGAAGACGCGGGTATAGCACAATGGTAGTGCAGCAGCCTTCCAAGCTGAGGATGCGGGTTCGATTCCCGCTACCCGCTCCATCTCACCCTTAAACGACGAGCCTTACAGAGACAGACCCATGGCCAAGGAAAAGTTCAACCGGACGAAGCCGCACTGCAACATTGGCACGATTGGTCACGTGGACCATGGGAAGACGACGCTGACGGCGGCGATCACGATGGTGATGGCGAAGTCTGGCGGCGGGGTGGCGGGGCGGACGTGGAGCTATGCGGACATTGACGCGGCGCCGGAGGAGAAGGCGCGTGGGATCACGATCAACACGGCGCACGTGGAGTACGAGACGAAGAACCGCCACTACGCGCACGTGGACTGCCCCGGCCACGCGGACTACGTGAAGAACATGATCACCGGTGCGGCGCAGATGGACGGCGCGATCCTGGTGGTGAGCGCGGCGGACGGCCCGATGCCGCAGACCCGCGAGCACATCCTCCTGGCGCGGCAGTCCGGGGTTCCGGCGCTGGTGGTGTACCTCAATAAGATCGACCAGGTGGACGACCCTGAGCTGGTGGAGCTGGTGGAGATGGAGGTCAGGGAGCTGCTCTCCTCGTACGGCTTCCCGGGCGACGACATCCCGATCGTGAAGGGCTCGGCGCTGGCGGCGATGGAAGGGCGCGATGCGCCGATGGGGGAAGACTCGATCCAGGAGCTGATGACGCAGGTCGACGCCTACATCCCGCAGCCGGAGCGGGCGATCGACCGTCCGTTCATGATGGGGATCGAGGACGTGTTCTCGATCTCGGGGCGGGGCAC
>DATGIN010000041.1:0-6038 GCA_035295705.1 Caulobacteraceae bacterium | reverse complement strand
CGCCAGCGCTCGCGCTCCCACCCGGCGTCCGTCGCCATCAGCCGCCTGACCTCGCTGGTCGGCGAGCTCGCTTCGAACAGCCGCCTGAGCACCGCCCGGTACTCCTGTTGCTCGCTCGTGAACGTGAACTGCATCTGGCTTGTGCTCCTTGTTCCCACTTTCGCGCCCGGGGACCGGATGAGCAACGGGGGCGCGAAGGTCGGGCCCACATGACGGGATGGGAGGTCACGCCGTTGACGGACCTTGCGGCAGCAAGGTTGGGTGCCGCCTTCTCTTGGAGGACGAGCGCATGAGCGACGGACCGATGGGCAAGGCGCTGGATGCGGTCCTGGCGGAGGCGCTGGCGGCGAAGAAGATCGTCGGCGGGGTCGTCATGGTCGCCAAGGACGGCGCTACCGCCTACGCCCAGCCGTTCGGCATGGCCGACCGCGAGGCGGGCAAGCCGTGCGCGCGCGACACGATCTTCCGCTTCGCATCGCTGACCAAGCCGCTGATGGCGGTGCTGACCCTGGCGCTGATCGAGCGCGGAACGCTGGCGCTGACCGATCCGGTCACCAAGTTCCTGCCCGGCTTCCGGCCGAAGCTGGCCGACGGCTCCGAGCCCGTCATCACCGTCAGGCATCTGCTGACCCACACCTCCGGGCTGCGGTACCGCTTCTTCGAGCCGGCGGGCGGCGCCTACGAGCGGGCCGACATCTCCGACGGCATGGACATCCCCGGCCGCACGTTCGAGGACAATCTCGCCCGCATCGCCTCGGTCCCGCTCGCCTTCCCGCCCGGCGCCGCCTGGGCCTACTCGGTCGCCTACGACGTCCTGGGCGCGGCGATCGAGAAGGCGACCGGCAAGCCGCTGCCGGAGGTGATGCGCGAGGTGGTGACCGGCCCGCTCGGCATGAGCGACACCGCCTTCGTGGTCGAGGCGCGCGATCGCCTGGCGACCGCCTACGGCGACGGATCGCCGGAGCCGGTGAGGATGGGGGCGCATCACCTTGTCCCGTTCGGGCCGGGCGCCCTGTCCTACGCGCCAGACCGGATGTTCGACCCCGCCTCGTTCCCCTCCGGCGGCGGCGGGATGAGCGGGACCGCGCCCGACTTCCTCGCTTTCCTTGAGGCCATGCGCAACGGGGGCGCGCCGGTCATAAGCCAGGCGTCCGTGGAGGCCCTCTCGAAGGACGCGATCGGCAACATGATGGTGCTGGGACCTGGCGCGACGTTCAGCCTCGGCTGGTCGATCGTGACCGACGCCGCGCTCGGCGCGCCGCAATCGGTCGGGACCTGGCGCTGGGGCGGCGTCTACGGCAACAGCTGGTTCGTCGACCCGGCGAAAGCGCTTTCGGTGGTCATCGTCACCAACACCGCGATCGCCGGCATGACCGGGCCCTTCCCCGACGCCGTGAGGGACGCCATCTACCTCGCCCTTTGACCGCCGGCCGTCCACGGAAGCGCGTCGAGATCGACGTTGCCGCCGGTGAGAATGACGCCGACCCGGCGTCCGGCGAAGGGCTTCGGGTGCTCGAGAATGGCGGCCAGCGGCACGGCGGCCGAGGGCTCGATCACCAGCTTCATCGCCGACCAGACGAGCCGCATGGCGTCGACGATGGAGAGCTCCGGCGTCGTTCGGATCTCGGCGACGTTCAGCCCGATGATGCGGAATGTCCGCTCGCTGAGCGAGGCGCGCAGGCCATCGGCGATCGTCTGCGGGTTGGCCTGCGGCACGAGCTGGCCGCGGGCGAACGACTGGGCGGCGTCGTCGGCGCCGGCCGGCTCCGCGCCGATGACCCTCGCCTTCGGCGCAAACGCCTTGACCGCCAGCGCCGTCCCGGAGATCAGCCCGCCACCGCCGATCGGCGCGGTGACGATCTCGAGCTCCGGGACCTGTTCGATCAGCTCCGCCGCCGCGGTCCCCTGACCGGCGATGATCGCCTCGTTGTCGTACGGATGGATGAAGCGCGCGCCGGTTTCCGCGCCCACGCGGGCGGCGACCGCCTCGCGCGCGGCCAGCGTCGGCTCGCAGACGTGGATCTCCGCGCCGTAGCCATCCACGGCGGCGTGCTTCGCCTCCGCCGCGTTCGACGGCATCACCACGTGGCAGGGGACGCCCCGCGTGCGAGCGGCCAGCGCAAGCGCGGCCCCGTGGTTGCCCGAGGAGTGGGTGTAGACGCCGCGCGCCGCGTCCGCGTCGCTGAGCGACATCACAGCATTGAAAGCGCCGCGCGTCTTGAAAGCCCCGGCGCGCTGGAGGTTCTCGCACTTGAAGAAAAGCTCGGCGCCGGCGATGGCGTTCAGCCGCCGGCTGGTCATCACCGGGGTCACGTGCGCGAAGCGCTGGATGCGCGCCCGCGCAGCGGTGATCGCCTCCTTGGCGCCCTTCGGCGTGTCGAGGCCCATGCCGCCTACCCCCTGAAAATCACGCCGGCCTTGGCGAGCTCCAGCATGCGGTCGCGGCCGATTCCGTACTCGACCAGCACCTCGACCCCGTGCTCGCCCAGGCCGGGGTTCAGCCGATCGAACGAAGCCGCCTCGCCGTTGAAGGTCGCGAATCCCTTCGAGCCCACCAGCTGGCCGCCCCAGGAGTCGCCGTAAAGCTGGAAGTATCCGTTGTCCCAGAAGAACTCGCACCGGTGCGTCTCTTCCGGTCGCAGCACCGGCGCGGCGGGGACGCTGGCCGCCGCCAGGCGCTGCAGGACGTCGTCGCGGGCCATCTCGGCCAGCGCCTCGGCGACGGCGCGCGCCAGCGGGCCATCAGGCGGCTCGGCCAGGGCGGAGTCCCCCGGCCAGCGGCGCAGCCACTCGGCGCGCCCGAGCGCCTCGGCCAGCCCCTCGAACTGCTCCGCCCCGGTGCAGGCGAGCGTGATCCAGCCGCCGCGGCAGCGGTAATAGCGTTCGAGCGCCGCGAACCCCACGCAGTCGCGCGCGCCTTGCGGAGCGGGCTCTGACCCCTCGAACGTCACCAGGTCGCCGAACTGCAGCGCCGTGGCCGCCGCCGCGAGGCTGGTCTCGACGTCTTGCCCCTCGCCGGTGCGCTCCCGCGCATAGAGGGCTGCGGCGATGGCGAAGGCGGTGAGGGCAGCGGTCGCGACATCGTTGATGGGGATGGAATGGAAGACCGGCTCGCCGCCCTCCCCGCCCTGCGCCGCCATCTGGCCGCTCCACGCCTGCAGGGCCCCGTCGAATCCGGGCTGGCGCGCCAGAGAGCCTTGCGATCCGTAGGTGATCGCCGAGCAGGAGATGATGCGCGGATTGACCTTCGCGAGCGCGGCATGGTCGATGCCCAGCCGCTCGCGCACACCAAGGCGATAGTTGTCGAGCACCACGTCGGCGCCCTGGGCGAGGTCGTGGAACAAGGCGCGCCCCGCCGGCGGCTTCAGGTCGAGGCCGAGGCCGCGCTTGCCGCGGTTGTAGTTCATGAAGCCGCCGCCCATGCCGCGGAAAGGATCGCCGTCGGGCGACTCGACCTTGACCACGTCGGCGCCGAAGTTGGCGAGGATCGAGCCCGCATAGGCGCCGGCGATGACGGTTCCGAGGTCGAGCACGCGAACGCCGGCGAGGGGCTTGGGCTTGCGCTCTGCTCGTGAGGCGGGGGCGGACTCGGCCAAGGCGAAGGCTTCAACCTCCGCCTTGGTGGCCGGCCGGGGCAACCTCGCGGCCGCTCCGGGCGTGCCGCGCAGCTTGGCCAGCACCCCTGGCATTCGGACCGCGCCGCATCCGCCGCCTTCGAGCGTGGCGACCAGCGCGTTCGCACTGGCGATCTCGCTGCCGAGCCAGGCGTCGCGCCGGCGGACCGGCCCGGCCGGCACCTCGGCCGCCTGCAGGCGCTCGACCCAGTGGTCGCGCGGGCCGCTCATCAGCTTCGCCTCGAGCGAGCCGCCCATGTCGTACATGTCGCCGCCCAGCAGGCCGACGGCGCTGAGCGCGCGATAGAAGAAGTGCGAGAAGAGCGCGCCGAGGAAGAGCCACTGGCCATCGCCACACCGGTAGAGCCGGTAGCCGAGCGACCCGCCCGTCGGGCTGCCGCGGTAGTAGGAGGGCTCGCCGACCGCAGTGATCTGGCAGGCGACCTCGGCCATGGCGTGCAGTCCGCTCACCACCACTGTCTGCCCTCGGCCGGTCTGCTCGCGCTCATACAGGGCCGCCGCGCCGGCGGTCGCCGCCAGCAGCGCCTGGACGCCGTGGACGATCGGGGTGACGTGCCAGGTGGGCTGGTCGGCGTAAGAGGCCTGCCGCCAGGCGGCGCCGCAGAGGCCGGTCAGCATGGCGTGGTGCGCGGGCAAGTCGCTCCAGGCGCCGGCCGTCCCGAACGGCGGCGTCCAAAGGTGGATAAGACGCGGGTGTTGCGCGGTCACGGCCTCGCCCGTGAGGCCCAGCGCCGCCAAGGCGGTCGGGCCGTGGTCGACGACGAGGACATCGGCGCCTGCGATCAGCCGCTCGAGGCGGGCGCGGCCATCCGCGTCCATGGGATCGAGCGCAAGGATCGCCTTGTTGCGGTTCCAGGCGAGGTAGCCGGGGCGGTCCTTCGCCCGATCCCCGCCCAGCGGCTCGATCTTGAGCACGGTTGCGCCGTAGTCGCCGAACAGCATGGCGCTCATCGGCCCGACTTGGCCTTGGCTGAGGTCGAGAACCCGGACCCCTTGGAACGCGCTCATCAGTCTCTTCTCGACGCGCCGGCGATCGAGTTCAAGCCGCTTCAGCGGCGCTCGCGCGGTTGCTCCCTGAGCAGCCTCTCCGTCGCCCCGACGGCGCTATCCCACGCGCGTGTTCCAGGCGCGATGAGCTCCACGTGGCCGGTCGCGGGCAACACCACCTCGTCGAAGCGCATGCCCCGCGCCGCCATCTTGGCGACGAAGGCCCGCGCCATCTGCGGTGGAGCGACGCCGTCCTCCTCGCCGCTGATCACGACAGCCGCGACCCGCGGCGCGAGCTCGGCCGGCGAGGTGTCCGCCAACACATCCGGCCGCTTCGCGCTCGGACGCCCGACCAGCCTGCTGACGCTCTCGTCGCCGCATCCCTGACCGGCAGTCGTCAGATCCGGGACGCCGCCCAGCGATACGACGCCGGCGATCGGCAGCGGATGCGCGCTCCAGAGGGGCGAATCGTGCGGCAGACTGGGCCGCGCGGCTAGCCAGAACGCCAGGTGCCCGCCGGCGGAGTGCCCGACGGCGACGATGCGGCCGGTCTCGAGTTTGTGGGCCCTGGCGATGCCGACGAGCGCATCGGCGGCGGCCGCCACGTCCTGGAACGTGCCGGGATAGCCGCCGCCGGGGCGATCGATGCCGCGATATTCGATGTTCCAGACGGCGATCCCGCGGCGGGCGAGGTCGGCCGCCGCGTAGTTCATGATGGCAAGCTTGGCGATGTTCGTCCGCCAACAGCCGCCGTGGATCATCACCACGACAGGGTGCGGCCCTTTTCCCGCCGGCGCCCAGAGCTCGCCGACCTGGAGGGGGTCAGGACCGTAGGCGATCCGCTCGCTCGGCCTCGGCAACGGCCGGCCCAGGAGGTCGGGCCAGGTCATGATCGGAGTCGCGGCGCTCACCGTCACCGCCGCCGCGAGCACGAGCGGGACGACGAGCATGTGACGGATTGAGCGCGCACCGGACAGCCTCCCCATAGCGCGACCTTGCGGTATCGCCGACGGGAGGCAAGGGGAAACCGCGGCCGGCGCGTCTGAGCGGCCGTTCCTTCAGCAGAAGCCTGAGCGTCCCCCGATAGAGGATATCCTTCACGCGTGACGCCCTCTCAGCCGATCACCGTCCGCGACATCCGCCCGAGGCGCCGCAGATGATACTCGGCCGCCTCGCGGATCTCCGGGCTGCGGTCGACGTCCGCCCAGCACCATACCGCGACCGTCAGGCTGCGAAGGAGCCCGAGCCGGCGAAAGAGATCGCGGTCGAGCGGCCGGAAGGCGGCGTGGGCCGCAGGCGGCAGGCTGGTCAACTCCCACTCGAGCGGTCCGAGGCACGCGGTCTCGAGATCGGCCCAGATCGCGCCCGCCGGCGTCACCATGACGTTGCCCGGATGCGCATCGCCATGCAGCGGCA
>DATGIN010000040.1:0-5933 GCA_035295705.1 Caulobacteraceae bacterium | reverse complement strand
TTTCAGGAGATCGACGACCCCTGCGAAACCGCCTTGCCGCGCCAGCTCGGGCGTCACGTCGGCGAGCGCGATCTCGTTGATGCGCGTCACCTCGATCTGGCCGGGCGGCAACGGATAGCGGCCGCCCAGCTTCACGTGCGGCCGCTGCCAGATCCGCACCGACGAGGTGATCTCGCCCCGCTGGATCGGCTCACGCAGGCGCTTGGTGAAGTGCATGCGCCAAAGCCAAGCCGATCCTTACCCCTGGCGCAAGACGGCCTGTCGGCCCTAGAGGGAGCGGGTCTGGAGAGCCGCGACATGACCACCAAGCGCATCGGCGTCATCGGCCTGGGGCAGCGCATCGCGCACGTGCTGGCGGCGATGCAGGAGATGGGCTGGGACCTCCGCGTCGACGGCTACTGCGACCCGTCGCCGGTCGGGATGCCGATCATGCAGGCGGCGCACATCCTGCCCGGCCGGCCGTTCGAGACGCCGCAAGCCCTGCTCCAGGCAGGCCCCTACGACCTCGTCATGATCGGAACGCCCAACCACCTCCACCTCGAGCATCTGAAGGCGGCTTTCGCCGCCGGCTGTCCGGTCTTCTCCGAGAAGCCGATCGTGCGCACCGAGCAAGAGACCTTCGAGCTCGCGCGGCTGATCGCCGCCGAAGGCGCTCCGCCGCTCTTCATCGGCCTCGTCATGCGCTCGATGCCGATCGTGAAGGAGGTGATCAGGCGGGTGGACGCCGGCGAGCTCGGCCCGTTGATCTCGGTGGACGCAACCGAGCATCTGCCGCCGGAGCACGGCGCCTACCTTGCCCGCAACTGGCGCCGCAAGCAGGCCTGGGGCGGCTCCTTCATGCTCGACAAGGTGTGCCACGACTTCGACATCTTCGGGCGTCTGGCGGGGGCCAGGGCGGCGAAGGTGGCGAGCTTCGGCGGCCGGCGCATCTTCATCCCCGAGCGGGCGGAGCGCCCGCGCGCCTACGAGGATGGCTCGCCGGCCTACGCCATGCGCGACGCCGGCTGGGCCGGATCCAACGATGCGTTCCAGTCGGACATGGACCTGGCCGACCACCAGGTGGCGCTGGTCGAGTACGACAACGGCGTGCGCCTCTCGTTCCACACCAACAGCCATGTCGCGCTCTCGGAGCGGCGCTGGTACCTCGCCGGCGCCGAGGGGACGCTGATCGCCGACCTCGTGCGCAACAAGCTGATGATCCGCCGGGCGCTCGACCGGGCAAAGCCGGAGCGGATCGAGTACGGCGGCCTGACCGCAGACGCCCACAACGGCGCCGATCAGGCGATGGCGGTCGACCTGCTGGCCGCGCTCGAGCATCGCGCGACATTCCCGGTGACGCCCTGGGACTCGATGGTCGCCGGCCTGACCGTGATGGCTATCGACCGCGCCATGGCCGAGGGCGCCGTGGTCGACTGCGCCGCGACGTGGGCTGCGTTCGATGACGCCCGCACGGCGGAGCGGGCGGCCGCGCCGATTTCGTCCTCGTAGCGCGCGCGAAGGAGCGAAGCCTCAGGACGCGGGGGCCACCCCAGCGACGAGATCCGCACAAAGCGCGCCGACCAGCGTCCGCGAGGGCGTGGGCGGCAACGCGCGCTCCATGTCCGCCCAGGCCTTCACGAAACGCTCCCACGCCTCGGCCCGGCAGGCCGCGACCGCGCCCGAGCGCTCGATCAGCCCGATCCCTTCCTCGAGGATGGCGTCATCGTCGGCGGCGAGCCGGTCGCCGATGATCTGCAGCAGCCGCCGCTTTTCGCTCCCCCGCAGGCGAACCAGCGCCTGGTGGGTCAGATAGGTGAGCTTGCCGGCGGCGATGTCCTCGCCGGGCGTCTTGGTCTTGCCCGGCATGCCGCCCACCCCCAGCACGTCGTCCATGATCTGGAATGCGACCCCCAGCTCGCGGGCGAAGGCGACGCCGGCGGTCCGCAGCGTTGCGGGAGCGCCGGCCATGATCGCGGCCGCTTCCGTCAGGCCCATCGGCCAGCACGCGGTCTTGCCGGCGTACATCTGCAGGATGTCGCTCGCCACGTCCTGGCTCAGCCAGTCGGCAAGCCGCTCCGGCGACATCGCGTTCGAAAAATAGATGTCGTTCGCCTGCCCGAAGTGGCCGCGCACGAAATAGTCGATCAGGACGCGATAGAGCTCCTCCCGCTGCGCCACGGTCAGGTGCGGGTCGCGGGCGATGGTCTGCAGCGGCAGGAAGTACATGGCGTTCGCCGCATTCAACGCCACGTCGATCCCGAACATCTTGTGGACCGCCGGCTCGCCGCGCCGGAGCAGTGAGCCATCCTCGATGTCGTCCACGATGAGCGAAGCGGTGTGGATGAACTCCGCGATCACCGCCAGCACGGCCTCGAAGCGCCGCTCCCGCTCGCCGAACGTCTCCAGCATCAGGATCGCCAGCGTTCCGCGCCAGCGCTTGCTTTCCCGCCCGAGCAGGGACCAGGCGGGGGCGGAGATCATCGGCTCGTAGACGTCGCCGTGGTGCGACCAGTGCGCAGGGCCCGCGAAGCTATCGATCGCCTCGGAGCCGCCGGCGCGCGGAAGAAAGTCGGCGACATGGCTCGCGGCGCGGGCCCGAATCTCGTCCAGTCGGCAACGGAGGCCGCGCGACAGATCCGCAAGCCGCGGCGGCTGGGGTCGGGCCGCCTCGGGCGCGCGCCGCCGGCTCTCGCGGTCGCGCGCCGCAGCCTCGCCAATCATCAGCGCCCCTCCCCTGGCAGGCGGCCAAACTAGCACCGGGGCATGATGCGGCAACCCAAGGCCGCACCAACGCCGCAGCGGCTCGCGCCAGCGTTGTTCAGTTTCTGGGCGACGGGCAGTGGTCGCGAGCGGCGCCGACAGCGACGAGCCAGCCGCAACGTCGAGGCGAAGCGATGCGCAACGCGAGGGCGTGGGGACGTGCGACGCTCGTGTCCCCGGCGGCGACGGCGGCCTCGCGGATGGCGGCCGTGTCCTCGGCGTCTCGCGTGGCGCTGGGCGCTGCACAGTCGGCAACCGCGGCCGCCAGCGTCACCGCAAAGATGGCAAGCGCAGCGCGCATCCCCGTCCTCCCCAGGCCGCCGGCGCGGGCGCGCCGGCTCGAACAACAGACCGCAAATTGCGGCCGCAGCGGGGCGCGGGCGTCGCCTTGCCTCCGCACGTCCGGCCCGCCTAGGCTGTGCGGCTCACTGACCCGAGGAGGCCCGCATGACCGCGTTCAATTGCGTGCGTTTCAAGGTGAAGCCAGGGTGCGAGGAGGCGTTCGTCGACGCCCACCGCGGCGTCGGTCAGGGCTGGCAGGGGTTCGAGCATGCGAACCTGATCAAGACCGGCGAGCGCAGCTACTGCATCATCGCGGAGTGGGCCGACATGGACGCGCTGGCCGCCGCGCGGCCGCAGATGATCGCCACGCTCGATCGTTTCCGCCACATGCCGGAAGACCTGGGCGGCGGGCTCGGTCTGACCGATCCGGTCTCGGGGCCTGTGGCCCTGGCCATCAAGTAGCCGGCGCGCTCGTCGCGCGCAGGCCGGACATGAGGACGGCGGAGGTTCAGGGCCCGCTCTGGGGCGCGAGGGCCGAGGAATGGGCTCTCGTCCAGGAGCCGTATTGGCGACCCCTCTACGAGCGGGTCCTGAGCGAAGCAGGGGTGGCGGCCGGCGCCACGCTTCTGGACGTTGGTTGTGGCGGCGGGACGGCGCTCGAGGTGGCGTCGGCGCTCGGGGCCGCGCCGGCCGGACTCGACGCGTCGACCGCTCTTGTCGCCATCGCGCGACGGCGGCTGCCCGGCTGCCGCATCGAGGCCGGCGATGCGGAGGCCCTTCCGTTCGACGACTCTTCCTTCGACGTCGTCTGCAGCTTCAACGCGCTGCAGTTCGTCGGCGATCGGGATGCGGCTCTGCGCGAGTGCGCCAGGGTGTGCCGGCCGGGCGGCGCCGCCGTTGTCCTCGTCTGGGCCGACCCGCAGCACTGCGACCTTCCATCGAAGGTGATGTCGCGCATCCTGGCGCTGCTGCCGCCGTCCCCGCCCTCCGCCGCAAGTCAGCCGGCCCTGCACCTGCCGGGAGTGATCGCCGGCCATATGCGTGCGGCCGGCTTTGCGCCGACCGTCGACACCAGCATCGACCTCGATTTCGTCTATCCCGATGTGTCGACCGCGATCCGCGCCGTCGGCGCGGCGCCCCCCGTGGTGCGGGCCGAACGGCAGGTCGGTGCTCCGAAGGTCCTGGAGACCCTGCGCGCGGCGCTCCTGCCGTTCTTGCAGAGCGGCGGCGCGGTGCGGCTCAGGAACCGGTTCCGCTATGTGATCGCAAGGCGGTGAACCCTCCTTCCAGCGCGCGGTGATCCAGCTGCCTGGTCCGCCCGTAGAACGGGGCTGACAGACCCGCCGGATCGGGGAGCATTCGATGGCCAACACTTCACACGACGTGATCATCGTCGGCGCCGGCATCGGCGGCGCCGCGCTTGCCTCGGCGCTCGCCAAGGGCGGGCTGGACGTCCTTCTGCTGGAGAAATCGGAGACCTACGCCGATCGCGTGCGCGGCGAGGCGTTCGCGCTCTGGGGGGTGGCCGAGGCCGCCCGCCTCGGCCTGCTGGATTCGCTGATGGCCGCCGGCGGGCACTACGTCGGCAGCATGGTCGGCTACGACGAGGTCGCGCCGGGCGAGGCCGCCGAGGAGGCGGCGGTGCCGATGGCCGGCTTCGCGCCCGACATCCCGGGCGTCCTGACCCTGCCGCACCCGGTTCACTGCCAGGCGCTCTATGACGCGGCCGCCGCGGCCGGCGCGACCGCCAGGCGCGGCGTGGCGGTCAGCGCTCTCGAGGCCGGCGAGGCGCCGTCCGTCGCCTACGCGTTTGCCGGTGAGACGCATCACGCCCGCGCGCGCCTTGTCGTCGGCGCGGACGGCCGTCCCTCGGCCGCGCGCGAAGCGTTCGGCGTGCCGTTCGAAAGCACGCAGCCGCGCAACTGGATGGGCGGCATCCTCGCCAAGAACACCGAGGGATGGGACCGGAACGTCTGGACGCTGGGCGCCGAGGGCGACTTCGCCTACGCCATCTTCCCGCTCGCGGGCGACAAGATGCGGGTCTACGGCATCTGGTCCACGGACCAGCGCCAGCGCTTCGCCGGCGACCATGCGGCGAGCAAGTTCCTCGAAGCCTTCGACGTCGGCTGCTGTCCGAACGGCAAAGTGATCGCCGCGGCCGAAGCGGCCGGCCCCATGCTCGCCTTCCTCAACAACGAGACCTGGACGGACAGGCCCTTCGTCGAGGGCGGCGTCCTGATCGGCGACGCGGCGGGCTGGACCGACCCGGTGATCGGCTGCGGTCTCTCCAGCGCCTATCGCGACGCGCGGATCGTCGCCGAGACGCTGCTCGGCTCGCGCGACTGGTCGCCGGCGGCGTTCGCCCCCTACGCCGCCGAGCGCGCCGAGCGTCTCCGGCGCCTGCGGGTGATCGGCGACATCGTCACCGGCATGTTCTGCGAGTTCGGCGAGCTTGGCCGCCGCCGGCGGCGGCGCTTCAACGAGACGGTGCAGACCGATCCCTTGATGGGCGCGCACCTGGCCGCCAACCTCGCCGGTCCGGAAACCCAGCCGCCCGAGATATTCACCGCCGAGCACATCGCCTACGCGCTCGACGCGTAGGCCGCGTCGCTCCGCTGGGCGGGGGCGCCGACCGGCGGCCCGTTCGCTAAACCGTCTCCTTCTCCTTCGGCGCCGAGACGCGGCGCGTCCTGCTCTCGGCCTTTGGCTTGGGGAGGAGGCGGAAGCGCGTCTGGCACCACCCGAAATCGATGCCGACGTCCAACAGACCATCCGAACGCCCGCACGGGCACGCATATTCCATGACCGCGACGACGCGGTAGGTCTCCCCGGCGATCAGGGGCACCGGCCGTCCCGTCGCGTGGTTCGGGGCGGCATTGACGCACAAAACCAGATCGCCGGGCCCGACTGCG
>DATGIN010000039.1:0-19844 GCA_035295705.1 Caulobacteraceae bacterium | reverse complement strand
CAGCGAACTGAACCTTCGCGCCCGCCAGCCGCTAGGGCTGCCATGCAGCAAACACTGACCGCCGAGCCCGACATCCGCGCCTTCACTCTGCGGCGCACCCTTTCGCTCAGCGCCGAGGCGGTCGGGCGACGCTGGATCGCTCTTGCGCTGCTGGTCCTGCTCGAGTGGGCGGTGTTCCTCGCCCTCTCCTATGCGAAACGCCTCGCCTTCCATGGCGGTCCCATCCCGGCGGCGGCGTCCGTGGCCGACGTCGTCGTCGAAGCCGAACTGCAGACGGCCTTCGCGCTCGCCTTCATCCTCGCGGTCATTGGCGGATCGCGCCGAACAAGCATCCGCTTCACGATCGCACGGCTGCTCGCGTTGGCCCCGGCCGCCTTCGTCGTTTGCCTGGTGATGAACCTCGGCCAGATCGCCGAGATCGCCAATCTCGCGACGCCGCCCACCCACCGCCTGACAGACGGGCAATTGGCGAACCGGGTGATCCTGCCGGCCTTCGGCAGCATCTTCATCGACGTCGTCGTAACAGCGGTGGTCGGGGTCGCGCTTCCCGTGCTGGCGGCCGAGGGCAAGGGCGTTGCGGCGACGCTTCGGCGGTCGTTCCGGCTCTTGCGCGGCGAGCGCTGGCGTATCGTGGCGCTGTGGTTCGGGTACACGGCGGCGACGGCCGCGCTGGCGTTTCTCGAAATCCGCATCGGCGCAGCCTGGCCCTGGTTCAGGGCGTTGCGGCTCGGCGGCCTCGCGACGCACGTCGTCGAGGCGGGTTGGTTCGTCGCCCTGTCGGTCGTCTACCTGGAGCTTGCTCGGGGCCCCGACGCGGCGCGGGTCAGGGAGCGCCGCTGACGGCTACTTGCCGGTCTTCAGCAGCTTGGCCTCGTCCGCCATCACGCGGTCGACCAGGAAGAAGAACGTGTGTGTCTTGCCGTCCGCGTCGACGGCGGTCAGGCGGTCGTAGCTGTGCGGCGACATCTCGACCAGCGCCTGGCCGGTCACGCGCATCGCGAATGCGCGCATGACCGCGTACTCCTCGCCGACCGAAATCACCGTGAAGGCCTTGTCCGGCGCCGTTCCGTCGCCGGTGTGCACCGACTTCAGGAGGCCGAGCGCGATCTGGTGCTCGCGGGCCGAAGCGTCCTTCTGGCCGGTCGCCTGGTAGGCGAGGTCGAGCGCCACGTGGGCGTCGATGTCGACATAGTCCTTGTCGAGGATGGCGTTGGCCTCCTGGACCACCGCCTTGTTGTCGTCCTTGTTCAGCGCGTCGAACATCGCCCGCCGGGGCGCATCGGTTTGCTGTCCCATCAGATCGAACGCGGACGAGTCGGCGTAGGCGAAGCGCAGCGCCTGCCAGTCGACGGTGGCCGGATCAGCGGTCTTCGCGGCGGAGACCAGCGCCTGGTAGTGCGCATCGGGGCCGGCCTCGGCTGCGCGGGCGGCGCCGGCCAGGGCGAGACCGCCGAGGACGGTGAGCAGAAGGCGGCGCATCTACACGCTGACCTGGGTTCCCATCTCGAGCACGCGGCCCGGGGGGATCTGATAGAAATCGGTCGGATTTGCGGCGTTCTTGGCGAGCAGGATGTAGAGCCGGTCCTGCAGCTGGCCGATCCCGTGGCGGAGGTTCGCCACGACGGTGCGCCTGCCCAGAAAGAACGACGTCGACATCATGTCGAACACGAACCCGAACCGGCGGCAGGCGGCGAGCGCGCGCGGGATGTTGGGGGTTTCCATGAAGCCGTAGGTCACGCTGACCCGCAGGAAGTCGCCGTCGATCGGCTCGAGCTTGATCCGCTCGTCGTCCGAGACCCGCGGCGTATCGGCCGTCTCGACGGTGAGGATCACGTTGCGCTCGTGCAGGACGCGGTTGTGCTTGAGGTTGTGCATCAGCGCGCCGGGCGCGTGGTCGGGATCGGAGGTCAGATAGACCGCCGTGCCGGAGACCCTGTGCGGCGGCCGCGCGGCCAACATCGCAATGAACTCCACGAGCGGGGGCGCTTCGCGACGAGCGCGCGCGGCCAGGAGGTCTGAGTCGCGCACCCAGGTGGCCATGATGAGGAACAGCGCCGCGCCGAGCACCAGCGGCATCGCAGCGCCGGACAGCAGCTTCAGCGAGTTCGCGGCTAGGAAGGTGACGTCGAGCGACCAGAGCGGACCGATCAGCGCCAGTGCGCCGATCAGCGGCCACTTCCATCGACGGCGCACGACCACGAACGCGAGCGAGGTGGTGACGACCATCGTGCCGGTCACCGCAAGGCCATAGGCCTGGCCGAGGTTGTCTGAGCTCTTGAACACCGCGATCAGCAGGACGACGCCGATCGCGAGCATCAGGTTGATCTGCGGCAAAAAGATCTGGCCGGCCGCGGTCTCGGAGGTGCGCTTGATCACCATGCGCGGCAGCAGGCCGAGCTGCATGGCCTGCTGGGTCATCGAAAAGGCCCCGGTGATGACCGCCTGGCTGGCGATAATCGTGGCGGCGGTCGCCAGCACCACCATCGGTGCGCGCATGATCTCGGGCGTCATCTGGAAGAACCAGTCGACGTCGCCGACCGGATGACCCCCCGCCCTCTGCAGAACGTCCAGGGCAAAAGCCCCCTGCCCGAGGTAGTTCAACATCAAGCACGGCAGCACGAGAAAGAGCCACGCCGCCTGGATCGGCCAGCGACCGAAGTGGCCCATGTCGGCGTAGAGCGCCTCGGCGCCCGTCACGGTGAGGAATACCGAACCCAGCACAAAGAAGCTGGTGATGCCGTGGCTGAAGAGGAATCCCAGCGCGTAGCTCGGGCTGATCGCCAGCAAAATCCCTGGCTGCCCGAGGATATGGAGGGCGCCCACCGTGGCGATGGCGAGGGACCACACGATGATCGTGGGGCCGAAGAAGCGCGCGACGCTGGCCGTGCCGCGCGATTGCACGAGAAAAAGGCCGCCGAGGATCGCAAGGCTGGTGACCAGCACGACGGCGAGCGAAACCAGGCGCCCGACGCCGGGCACCGTGCGCAGCCCTTCGACCGCCGACAGCACGGAGATGGCCGGCGTAATGATCGAGTCGCCGTAGAACAGCGCCGCGCCGGCGACGCCCAGGAAGAAGACGAGCGGCGTTCGGCGTCCGATGGCGTGCTGCGCAAGCGCCATCAGCGCCAGGACCCCGCCCTCGCCGCGGTTGTCGGCGCGCATCAGGAAGAGCACGTACTTGACGGTGACGACGAGGATCAGCGCCCATAGCGCCAGCGAGACGACCCCGTACACCGCGCCGGCCTGGACGCCGCGCGCGTCGGTGGCTTGCTGGAGCGCCTGGCGAAAGGCGTAGAGCGGGCTCGTCCCGATGTCGCCGAATACGACCCCGATGGCGCCAACCGCCATCGGCAGAAACCGTCCGCTGGCGTGGCCGCCCGCGCCATGGGCGGCGTCGGCGGGCTTGGCGGTGTCGGCGGTCGGGATGGCGCGAGAGGGCTCGCCAGCGGTCATTCGGGGCGCGGCTCCAAGGCGCGCGGCGGGGACTCGGGCGCTTGTCAGCGCGGCGCGATACGCCGGTGCAGGCGCAGGCGCAAGGGCGCCGCGGCCAGAGGCGCCGTAGGGCGCCGGAGCAGGGCTGGGCCGACCTGTTCGCCAATCGCCATGACGGGTCCAGGCGGGCGCAGGGCCCAGCAAGCTCGCGACAAGCCTAAGCTCAGTGGAAGTCGCGAGAGCGCGGCAGCACGCGGACGTTGCGCGGGTGGCGGTGCATGATCCGCTCGTCGTGGCTGGGCTCGCCGCGTTCGGGCGAAGCCGATCGCACGGCGTCCGCGTGGCTGCGGGGCGGGTCGAGCGGCGGGGTCGAGAGCAGGCTCAAGTCGGCCGTTCGGTCCTCGATCGACTGGGCGACCAGGTGGGTGACGTAGCCGTCGCCGTCCGGCGCGTGCTGGACGAGGCCGCGTACGATGACCATGCGCGCGCCCATGACAACGGGTCGAAACTGTTCGAACGCCTTCGGCCAGACGATCGCGTTGGCGACGCCGGTTTCGTCCTCCAGGGTCATGAACACCACCCCGTGAGCGGAGCCGGGGCGCTGGCGCACCAGAACGACGCCCGCCACCGCCGCCCTTGCGTTGTCCGGAGCGTCGGCAAGCTCTTCGGCGCGCATCACGCCAAGCTGCGTCATCCGTTCCCGCAGGAAGCTCATCGGATGCGCCTTCAGCGACAGACGGATGGTCTCGTAGTCGTGCACCACCTCTTCCGAGAGCGGCGCCACCGGCAGCGCCGGCGGCGGCGGTCCGTCGGCCTCCTCGAGCCCGGCAAAGGCGAAGAGGGGCGCCGCAGCAGCAGCCGGAATGCCGCGCGCCGCCCATAGGCCCGGACGGCGGGTGAGGTCGAGCGAGTTCAAGGCGTCCGCCGCCGCCAGGGCGTCCAGCGCCTGGGAGGGGAGATCGCCTCCCTCCTTAAGGACGACGCGCGCCTTGATCTCATCGAGGGAGCCGAACGGACCACCGGTCTCGCGCGCCGCCATGATCGCCAGCGCCCAGTCCTCGCGGAACCCGTCGATCTGCCGCAAGCCCAGACGCACGGCGCAGCGGCGGCCGCCGCCCTGCCTTGTCCCTGCGTCGCCGGCTGACGGCGCCTCCAGCGAACAGTCCCAGTCGCTCAGGTTCACATCGGGATGGCGGACCTCGACCTCGTGCGCCTTCGCGTCGCGGACGATCTGCGCCGGCGCGTAGAAGCCCATCGGCTGGCTGTTCAGGAGCGCCGCGCAGAACACCTCGGGGTACGCCCACTTGATCCAGGCGGACACGTAGACCAGGTGGGCGAACGCGGCGGCGTGGCTTTCCGGAAACCCGTAGTCGCCGAAGCCCTTGATCTGGCTGAAGCAGTTCTGGGCGAACGCCGGGTCGTAGCCGCGCGCGACCATGCGGCTGACCATCTTGTCCTCATACGTGCCGATAGTGCCGTTGCGCCGGAACGTCGCCATCGCGCGCCGGAGCCCGTTCGCCTCGTCGCCGGTGAACTTCGCCGCTTCCATGGCGATGCGCATCGCCTGCTCCTGGAACAGCGGCACGCCGAGGGTCTTGCCGAGGACGCGCTTGAGCTCGTCGGCGTCGCCGTGCTCGGGCGCCGGCGCGGGGAAGTCGATCGCGTAGGTTCCGCCCTGCCGCTCGATCGCGCGCTTCTCGGCGCGTCGGTTCAGGTAGGGGTGCACCATGTTGCCCTGGATCGGGCCGGGGCGGACGATCGCGACCTCGACGACCAGATCGTAGAACGCGCGCGGGCGAAGGCGCGGCAGCATGCTCATCTGGGCGCGGCTCTCGACCTGGAACACGCCAAGCGAGTCCGCCTTGCACAGCATGTCGTAGACGCGCGGCTCCTCGCGCGGGAGCGTGGCCAGGTCGACGTCGACGCCATAGTGGCGCTTCATCAAATCGAAGCTTCGCCGGATCGCGGTCAGCATGCCGAGCGCCAGCACGTCGACCTTCATGATCTTCAGCTCGTCGATGTCGTCCTTGTCCCACTCGATGAAGGTGCGGTCGTCCATCGCCGCGTTGCCGATCGGCACGGTCTCGGTCAGCGGCCCCTGGGTCAGGACGAAGCCGCCGACATGCTGCGAGAGGTGGCGCGGGAAGCGGATCAGCTCCTCGGTGAGCTCGAGCGCGCGCTTCAGCCGCGGATCCTCGCGCTGGAGGCCGGTCGCGTCGACGTGCTCGTCCTCGACCTTGGCGCCGTAGGAGCCCCAGACGGTGTTGGCCAGCTGGGCGGTCACATCCTCGGTCAGCCCCAGCGCCTTGCCGACGTCGCGGATCGCCGAGCGCGGGCGATAGTGGATGACGGTGGCGCAGATCGCCGCCCGATGGCGGCCGTAGCGCTTGAAGACGTACTGCATCACCTCTTCGCGCCGCTCGTGCTCGAAATCGACGTCGATGTCGGGAGGCTCGCTGCGCTCTTCGGAGATGAAGCGCTCGAACAGGACGTCCTGCTGGGCCGGATCGACCGAAGTCACGCCCAGGCAGTAACAGACGACCGAGTTCGCCGCCGATCCGCGCCCCTGGCAGAGGATTCCGCGGGCGGGGTCGCGCGCCCAGGCGACGATGTCGTGCACGGTGAGAAAGTACGGGGCGTAGCGCACCTTCTCGATCAAGGTGAGCTCTTTCTCGATCAGCGCGATGATCTTCGCCGGGACCCCATCGGGGTATCGCTGTTCGGCGCCCTTGTAGGCGAGGTCGCGCAGATGCTCGTCGGGCGTCTTGCCGGGAGGGACCGGCTCGTCCGGATAGATGTAGCTGAGCTCGTCGAGCGAAAAACGACAGGCCTGGACGATCTCGAGCGTGCGGCCGAGCGCCGGTTCGTGACCACGGAAAAGACGCGCCATCTCTTCAGGAGGCTTCAAGAAGCGCTCGGCGTTCGCCTGCAGACGGAAACCCGCCTCGTCGATGGTGGTCTTCTCGCGGATGCAGGTCAGCACGTCCTGCAGCGGCCGCCGCTCGAAGTGGTGGTAGAGGACGGCGTTCGTCGCGACCATCGGGGCGCCCGTCCGCTCCGCAATGGCGCTCAAGCGGGCGAAGCGAGCGCGATCGTCGCCGCGATGCGACGGCGAAGCCGCGAGATAGAGGTCGCCCGGCCACGCCGAGCGCCACGCGGCCAGCCTCGGCTCGAAAGACTCGCCGATCTCGACCGGCGCCGGCGCCAACGCCACCAGCCCCCCTCCGAAGCCGGCGGCTTGTTCGAAGCTGAGACGGCATTCGCCTTTGGGAATGGCGGCGCCCTCTGGGCCGACGTCCCACCCCTCGACTCCGCTCTTGCCGACAGAGAGCAGCCGACAAAGCCGTCCGTAGGCGGAGCGGTCCCGTGGATAGACGATGAGCTCTGCCCCGTCGGCAAAGACGAGCCGGCTGCCGACGAGCAGTCGAAGGCGCGCCTCCTTGGCCGCCGCATGCGCCCGGACGACGCCCGCCAGAGTGTTGCGGTCGGCGACGCCGATGGCGGCGAGACCCAGGGCCTTCGCCTGTTCGACCAGCTCGCCGGCATGCGAGCCGCCTTCGAGGAAGCTGAAGTTGGTTCTGAGATCGAGCTCCGCGTAGCCGGTCATGCGAACACGCCCGCGATCCACCAGGTGGGCGGATCATCAGCATCCTCTCGCCCGTAGAGTCCTTCGCGATAGAGCCAGAAGCGGCGGCCGGCATCGTCCTCGACGCGGTAGTAGTCGCGCGTACGGGGGCGCCGCCTGACCTCGCTTTCAGCCGATTTCCACCACTCGGGACTCAGCCGCTCCGGACCTTCGGCCTTGACTACGCGGTGCGGCGCCCGTCGCCAGAGGAAGCGGGCCGGAACCCCATCGGGCAGTTCCGCGATGGTGGTCACCGGCTCGGGCGGCTCGAACAGGAGGATGGGACGATGGCGCATCTCATCGCGTTCGAGCGGCGGCGGCGCTTCCGGTCCGGCGGATTCCCAGCTTTCGCTGAGCTCGGGGATCCAGCGTTCGCGGTAGGCGGGACGCCTCACCTGGCCTTCGCCCAGTTTCGCCTGCAGTCGATCGATGAGCGCGGCGAGCGCCTGCGGCGAGGCTTTGGCCGCCGCGGAGTCGAGCTCCGCCTCGCGCGCCTCTATCGCTTCCGCCTTCTCCGCCGAGAGCATCAAGGCATCGAGGCCGAAGCCCAGATCCAGCCGCTCCAGGCCGGTTTCGCGCAGCAGCCGGACAAGATGCGCCGCGCTCGCCGCGGGCGCGCTCAAGCCAGCTTCGATGGCGGTGGTGCGGCCGTCGACGCGGAAGCCCGTGAGCCTTAGCCGCCGTGCGCCCCGCCCGTCGCGCTCGAGCGAAGCGGCCAGCGCCTCCGCAAGCCTCGGCAAGTGGAAGCCGACCCCTTCGACGTCCATCAGCGGCTCGGCGAAGGGAACCCAGATCCGATAGAGCGGCGGGGGTCGCACCGGCGCGAGCGGCTCGGCCAGGATCCCGAGCGCCTGGTCCAATCGCTCGACGACCCGGAACCCCTCCTCGCCGCGGAAGCGGCGGGCTAGCCCGGATCGGGGCAGCGGATAGAGATCGCCGATCGTCTTCAAGCCGAAACGCTTCAAAAGCGAGAGCGCCTTCGGCTCCAGCCGGAGGGCTTCCACCGGCAGCGGCGCGAGCGCCTCTCGCGTCAGGCCGGCGGGCGCGATCGTCTCGGCCGCGCCGGAGAAACGCGCCAGCGCCCAGGCGGCGGCGGGAGTGTCCGCAATGGCGAGGCGCGCCGGCGCGCCCGCAGCCGCCAGCCGTGCGCGAAGCTCGGCCAGCAGCGCCGCCTCGCCGTCGAACAGATGCGCGCCGCCGGTCATATCCAGGAGCAGGCCTTCGTAGCCGGGCGCGAGCGTATCGACCGCCACCGATGGGGAGAACCGCTCGGCCCAGAGCGCCAGCTGCGTCAGCGCCTGATGGTCCCGCTCCACCTCCGCCGGCATGCTGATGAGGTGCGGAACCATGGCGCAGGCGTCGGCGTGCGCCTGGCCGCGCCACAAGCCGAGCGCGCGCGCAGCCTCGTTGACCGCGAGCAGCACCAGTCCGTGCGTTCCCTTCTCGACCAGGGCGAAGGGCGCCTCGTCAGGCGGCTTGGGATGCGAGGCGTCCGTCCTGCCCGGTCCAGGTCTCATCCAGACCGTGACCGGCCAGTTCGGCAGCCACGCCGAGACGACCCGTTTCATCGTCCTGCTCCAGGGACCAGGCGCCGGGCGGGCCGTCGCGGCGACGGACGAGCTCGGCGATCATGCGCACGCGTCCCGGCGCGCGTTCGTCGTCAGGATGCGTCGCCGAGCCAGCGCATCGGATTCGCCAGCGGCGCCGCGCAGCGCTCAAGTCGCCGCCCGCTTCAGCGCGCAGGATCAGGCCCGTGGCGGCGCCCGCTCGCGCGGCGAAATCGAGCCGGCGCGTGGCGACGAACGACGGAGCCTCGACGGTCGCGATCCCGCCGGCGACGGCGCCCGACTTAAGCGCTTCCTCGAGCGCCCAGAGCGCCTCGGCTTGCCGCTGGGTCTTCACCCAGATCGATCGTGGGGATCTTACGCCCCATCGCTCCAACCCGCGCGCGAAGGGCCGACCGCGTTCGTGCAGCCAGAGCGTTGTCGTGACGAAAACGAGCGGACGGGCGTCATCGCGCTCGACCAGGCGGGACAGGGCAAACCCAAACGCCGTTCCGGCGTCCGCTGGCTCAGCCGCGGTCACTTCCTCGAGCGGCTCGGCAGCCCTTGGGAAGACCGCCGGATCAACGGGAGCCGGACGTTCCAGCAACGCCAGGGCTGTGCGCGGGCTCTGCATTTGTTCTTACTTTGTTCTCCAATGCCGGCTGGAGTCAACCGTCTTTCGCCAGCTTCGTTCCCACCTGACTGCGGTCTTGCGAGACTCCTCGCCCCACCCTTCTTCGGCCGTTCGAAAAGGACCTAAAGCCCCATGCCCTCGATCGCCCGCATAGCGCCGATCCTGATGCTCTTGTGCTCGAACGTGTTCATGACCTTCGCCTGGTACGGGCACTTAAGGTTCAAGGACCGCCCCCTGTGGCTGGTGGTGATCGTGAGCTGGGGTATCGCCTTTCTCGAATACTGCCTGGCGGTGCCCGCGAACCGCATCGGCAGCGCGGTCTATTCGCCGACCGAGCTGAAGGCGATCCAGGAGGTGATCACGCTCGCAGTCTTCGCGGTGTTCGCCGCGACCTATCTCGGCCAGCGTGTAACCGCCGGCCAGCTTCTGGGATTTGCGCTGATAGCCGCCGGGGCCGTCCTGGTGTTCCGCACCCAGATCGCCTGAGGGCGCGGGTCTCGCGAAGACCGGTCGCGCGGTCTTTACCTGCAATTAACCATACCAGCGCGAACTCGCTCCTTACGGGGCGGAGGGCTGCGTGGGTCATCCACAGGAGATCGGCAGACCGCTACATTTAGCGTCTGGGTCTCGTTTACACACTATGGCTCGGTGGTTAGCGTCCCAACGCTGGGCTGGGAGATCGATTCGCGATGGCGGCGAATGCCCCCTGGAGCGTGAAGGGCATCGACCCCAAGGCGCGCGAAATCGCCAAGGGCCTCGCCCGCCGCTCGGGCATGACGCTGGGCGAATGGCTGAACCAGATGATCCTCGAAGATAGCCTCGCGCCCGAGGACGCGCCGAGCGCGGCGGCCGAGCCGGCGCCCTACCCGCGCTTCGAGGCCCCCACCCATCCCGGCGACGACGTCGCGCGCATCACCGACGCGCTCGATCGCATCTCCGTTCGCATCGAGGCGGCGGAAAGCCGGACGACGGCGGCGATCAACGGCATCGACCAGTCGGTGGCCAGCATCCTGGGTCGCATCGAGCAGGCGGAGCGCGAGCAGACCGCGGTCGCCGCCCGCTTCGAAGGCGCGGTCGCAGAAATCGTCGGCGAGCAGCGCCAGATCAGCGAGCGCATGCAGCGGATGGAGCAGGACGGCTCGGGCCCCCGCTCTGTCGACGCGGTTCGCTCCATCGAAGGGGCGCTGGCGAAGGTCGCGAACCACCTTTACGCCGGTGAAGCGAAATCGGAGCAGCGCTTCTCGGCGCTGCGCGGCGAGCTCGACGAGCTGCGCGGCCGTCTCGCGGCGACGCCGAGCGGCGCCGGCGAAGCTGCAGTGCAACGGATCGCGAGCCGCCTCAACGAAGCCGAAGCGCGCACCGACGAGGCGATGCGCTCGCTGCAGACGTCGCTCGCCCGTCTGGACCAGCGCCTGGGCGTCGCCGAACTGCGGGCCGAGAGCCGCAGCCCCGAAGCCGGGCTCGAGCAGCTGGCGGTGAGCCTGTCTGCGCGCGTCGACGCCGTCCGCAGCGAGATGACCGAGAAGATCCGCGAGGCGGCCGACGCGCGCTTCGAGCGGATCGAGCGCTCGCTCGCCGAGGTCAGCTCGCACGTGGACAAGGCCGAGCGACGGTCCGCCGGCGCGATCGAGCGCATGGGCCGCGACGTGCTCCGCATGGCCGACACCTTGGGCCGGCGCGTGCAGGAGGTGGAGAACCGCTCGGCCGATGCGATCGAGCAGGTGGGCGGCCAGGTGGCGCGCATGGCGAGCGGCATGGACGCGAGGCTGGCGCAGACCGACGAGGTCAACGCCAAGGCCCTTGAGAAGCTCGGCGGCGAGATCGCCCGCATCACCGAGCGGCTGTCCGAGCGGATCAGCCATGCGGAGCGTCGCTCGGCGCAAGCCATGGACGAGATGGGCGAGCAGGTCACCCGCGTGTCGGAGCGCCTGACCGACCGGCACGAGCGCATGTCGACGGAGCTCTCCGAGCGCATCCGCTTGTCGGAGGAGCGAACCGCCCGCCTGCTCGAAGACGCGCGCGAGCGCCTCGACCAGCGGCTGGAGCAAACCCAGAAGAAGCTCGCCGAGGCGCCTCAGATCGCCGCGTTCCACGACCCGGACATCGCGCCGTTCGGCGGCGGGCAGGCTGACCCGGAGCCAGACCCGCCGGCCAACGCCGTCGCCTTCCGGCAGGTCCCTTTCCCGCAAGACGACGAGGCATTGATCGCTTCGCCGCTGGCCGAGCCATCGGCTACATCGACGCCGGTCGAGGACTTGGAGGCGGAAGCGCCTGCGCTCGACGCGCGCGGACCGGGGTTCGAGAGCGGCCCGCGCCACGATTCGGCGATGCTTGCCGAGCCGCCCGCCTCTGCGCCCGAGCCCGGCTTGCCTTCCGAGCCGCGCAGCTTCGTTGACTTCGACGACGCCTTCGCGGCGACGCAGCTCGAGGCCGCGAGCGGCGATTCCGCGACGCGCATCGACGATGCTCCGCTGCTCGAGCCGGCGATCCATCCCGAGGCGGCCTCGGCGCTTGCGCCTGGCGGCGATGCGTCGCTGGACGAAGACATGCTGGCCGCCCAGGCGATGGCCGGCTTCAGCGATGCGCCGGACGCTGCGTCCGATCCTTCGGCCGCACAAGGGCCGCGCTCGACGCGCGAACTGATCGAGCAGACCCGCGCGGCCGCGCGCGCCGCCAACCAGGCGCACGCGGAGCGCCGAGGCGGCGCCGCCAGGCGTCCGCTTCCCACCGCGCGAGCCAAGCCTCGCGGGCCGTCGGCGATGATAACGGCGCTGATGGTCTCCGGCGGCGCGGCAGCGCTCAGCATGGCGCTGGTCGGCTACGAGTTCGTGCTGCAGAAACCGGCCGGACCGTTGCCCAATCGCGTGGCGCAGGCTTTCGGTCTCGGCGCGCCAGGCGCGCCGCTCGCCAGCGAGCGGCCGGCGGCCGGCGAGGGCAACCCGCAGCCGCTGGCGGCCATCGCGCTCAATCCGACGCCCATCGCGGCGCAGGGCCCGAGCGCACAGCAGAACGAGGCGGCCGCCGAGGTCTACGCCGACGGCGTGCGGCGCCTCGAGTCGCACGACAACTCGGGACTCCAGACCCTGCGGCGCGCGGCCAACCTCGGCTATGCGCCCGCCGAGTTCTACCTCGCCAAGCTCTACGAGAGCGGCGGCGCGGGCCTGAAGAAGGACGTGGTCGAGGCGCGCGCCTGGACCGAACGCGCCGCCGAGGCGGGCGACGTCAAGGCGATGCACAATCTGGCGCTGGACTATTTCGAGGGCGCCGGCGGCCCGAAGGACCTCAGCCAGGCGGCCGACTGGTTCCACCGCGCCGCCGACCAGGGGCTCATCGACAGCCAGTACAATCTCGCACGCCTCTACGAAGAGGGCTTCGGCGTCACCCGCAACCCGGCCGAGGCCTACAAGTGGTACCTCATCGCCGCGCGCGCCGGCGACGCGGATTCGGCCCGGGCCGCACAACGGCTCAAGAGCGCGCTCTCGCCGGAAGCGCAGGCCGCGGCGGATCGCTCGGCGCGGGCCTTCGCGCCGGCGACGGCCTCAGCCGCCGCCGCGGCCGCCGCGGCGCCCGCCTCCGCCAGCGCGATCGCGACCGCCCAGCGCGGGCTCTCCAGGCTCGGCTACTACCAGGGCCCCTACGATGGCGTGACATCGCCGGCGCTCAGCCTGGCGATCGCGGCCTTCCAGCGCGACCAGGGCCTTTCCGCCACCGGCGCACTGGACGCCACCGTGAACCAGCGCCTGGCGGCCGCGGCGAACTGACGCCCGGTGGTGCTCAGCCGAGCGAGGTGACTTCAACCGCCACGCTGCCGCCCAGCGCGGTGTAGGCGATGTATCGATAGTCGAGGCCGAACTCCGTGCGGAACTCCTGCAGGGCGCGGAACTCATGTGAGCGCCAGCCCGGGTAGTTGAAATACTCGTCGAAAACGATGATCGACCCCAGCTGCAACCGCTCGCGCGTCCCCCACAGCACGTCGCGAGCCGACGCGTAGATGTCGCAGTCGACGTGCATGAATCCGATCTTCGACGGGTCCGCGGCGAGCCACGCCGGAATCGTGTCCTTGAACCAGCCTGGATGCAGGCGGACGTTCGGCGGAACTTTGGGCAGGCGGCCCTTCTGCGTGAAGGCGCCCTTGCGTTCCAGGTGGCCGGCCCAGTCGTCCGGCAGCCCCTCGAAGGAGTCGAAGCCGTGCACGATCTGCGCCGGCGCGGCCTTGGCGATCTTGCTGATCGAGCGGCCCTCGAGGACTCCGAACTCCAGAATGGCGCCGGCCGGCGCGCGCCGCAGGCAATCGAGACGGAATGCGTCGGCGTCTTCGAAGATCGTCGCCTCCGCCATGTTGGCTTCGGCATAGTCGGCCGACTGCGAGCGCGCGCGCAGCTGCAGCTCGAACAGGATGTTGCGCCCGTAGTAGGCGTAGACCAGCCGGCGAAGCAGTCGCTGAAGAAAGGGCCCCTTGACCGCCATCGTCCCACCCGCACGGCGCAGCCCGCTGGCTGTCCTCCAATCGGTCGACCGGTCTCGCTAGATTGACCGACCCGGTCAAGCCGAAGCGCTGCGGCGACCCCCCGCGCGTCCTCGATCAATCCTCGACCAACCGCCCCCAGGCGATCGGCTGGGCGTCGCCTGCGAGCACGATGGCGAGCGGCGGACGATCGAACAATGCGGCGAACGCGCGGTCGCGGACGTTCAGGCCGCCGGCGTAGGCGCCGAACGCCGGCAGCACGACCCGCGCCCCGTCGGTGACGAAGCAGCGGCGTCGGATCGAGCCGCCGGTCGCGGCGACGCGCGCGCACGGATGCAGATGGCCGGCGGCCTCGCCGCGCTGCGGCCCTTCTGCGGGCTCGTGGCGCAGGATCATGCCCTCGATCCTGACCTCGTCGGCGACCTCGCCCGGCAGTGCTTTCGGCGCCTCGGGGTCGTGGTTGCCGACCACCCAGACCAGCCGCCGGCCGCGCGCCAGGGCCGCCAGCATCTCGCCGTCGCGCGGCGCCATGCGCCCTTCGCCCCCACGGTCGTGGAAGCTGTCGCCCAGGAAGACCACCACGCTGGGATCCAGGGCCTCGACCTCTCGCTCCAGCCGCCGCAGGGTGTCCCGCGTGTCGTAGGGCGGCAGCATCTGGCCGCGCGTCGCGTAGGCCGAGCCCTTCTCGAAATGCAGGTCGGCGACGACGAGCGCCCGCGATTGCCAAAGCCACATGGCGCCGGAGGCTCGCAGCAGCGCCTCCACGCCGCCGATCGTCACGGCCAGGCCGCCTGCGGCGCTCCTTGCGATCGCCACGGCCGCGCTCATGCGATCGCCTGTGCGATGAGCTCGTCGGCGGCGTCGGCGATGAGCATGTCGCGGGCGGATCCGGGAGACGCCTGGCGGCCGATCTCGGTCATCATCGGCACCGAGAACGGCGACAGGTGATCGAGGCGGCTGACGCGGATACGCCCCTTGATGCGCTCCAGCAACTGGCCGAGGCGGGCGATGTCGACCAGACCGCGGGCGGCGTCGGCGCGCGCGGCGCGAAGCAGCAGATGGTCCGGCTGGTGGCGCCGCAGCACGTCGTAGACCAGATCGGTCGAGAAGCTGATCTGCCGCCCGCTCTTCTGCTCGCGGCGGAAACGGCGCTCGATCAGTCCACTGATCAGTGCACAATTCTTGAAGGCGCCGCGCATCATGGCGCTCTCAAGCAGCCACGATTCGAGGTCGTCGCCCAGCATGTCCTCGGCGAAGAGGTCGGCGAAGTCCAACCGATCCATCGGCTTGATGGCCCAGATGGTCAGCCCGTAGTCGTTGCAGACGAAGCCCAGCGGACCGACCTTGGCCCTGTCGAGACGCCGGGTCAGCAACATCGCCAGCGTCGTGTGCGCCAGCCTGCCTTCGAACGGATAGACCACCATGAAATGACGCGCCCGATAGGGGAAGGTCTCGAGCAACATCTCGTTCGCGGCCGGAACCTGAGATCGGTCGCGCTGCAGCTCGAGCCACTCGCGGGTGTCGGGCGGCAGGACGCGCCAGTGGCTGTCGTCGCTCATCAGCTCGCGGACGCGGCCCGCCAGGAACGTCGAGAGCGCGAATTTCGAGCCGCCCCACGATGGCATCTTGGCAGGCTCGCCGGCGGCCCGCTGCACGAGCACGTCGGTTCCCGTCACCCCGACCAGCCGCCAGACCTGGCCCGCGAAGATGAAGGTGTCGCCGGGCTCGAGCACCTCGAGATAGCCTTCTTCGACATCGCCGATCTTGCGCCCGGCCGCGCCGCGGCGACCGGCGATGCGCACCGCGAGCATGGCCGCGGAGACGATGGCGCCCACGTTCATGCGGTGCCGGAGCGCCGTCTCCTCGTTCCGCACCCGCCACAGCCCGTCGAGGCCCTTCACGATCCGGCGATAGCGGTCGTAGGTCTTGAGCGCGTAGCCGCCGGTGGAGACGAAGTCGACGACGTCCTCGTAGGTCTCCCACCCAAGATCGCGGTATGGCCCGGCGGTGCGAATTTCGTCGTAGAGCGCGACGAGGTCGAAGGGCTCCGAGCAGGCCACGCCCATCACGTGCTGGGCGAGCACGTCCAGCGCCCCCTCGCGCTCCGGCTCGGCGTCGAGCGCATTCTCGGCGATCGCCTCGCGGGCGGCCTGGCACTCGAGCATCTCGAAACGGTTCGCCGGCACGAAAAGCGCTCGCGACGGCTCGTCGAGGCGATGGTTGGCGCGCCCGATGCGCTGGACCATGCGCGAGGCGCCCTTGGGCGAAGCGAGCTGGATGACGAGATCGACGTCGCCCCAGTCGATGCCGAGGTCCAAGGTCGAGGTGCAGACCACGGCCCGCAGAGAGCCCTTGGCCATCGCCGCTTCCACCTTGCGCCGCTGCTCGGCGGCGAGCGATCCGTGGTGCAGGGCGATCGGCAGGTTGTCGTCGTTCAGCCGCCACAGCTCCTGGAAGGCGAACTCGGCCTGGAAGCGCGTGTTGACGAAGACGAGCGCCGTCCTTGCGCGGCGGATCGCATCGTACACCTCCGGCATCGCGTGATGGGCGGTGTGGCCGGCCCACGGGACCTGCCCCTCCGACAAGAGAATGTCGACGATCGGCTGGGCGCCGGCGGCCCCGGTGACGAGATCGACGGCGGCGCCGGCGCGCGGCGCCAGCCAGCGCTGGATCACGGCCGGATCATCGACGGTCGCGGAAAGGCCGACACGGCGAAGGCTGGGGGCGAACTGCTGCAGGCGAGCCAGGCCCAGCGCCAAGAGATCGCCGCGCTTCTGCGGCCAGATCGAGTGGATCTCGTCGATGATCACGCACGCGAGGTCCTTGAAGTACAGCCTCGCGCCCTCCCAGGCGCAGAAGAGCGCGAGCTGCTCCGGCGTGGTCAGCAGGATGTCCGGCGGCTTCACCCGCTGGCGGGCGCGTCGGGCCACGCCGGTGTCGCCGGTGCGGGACTCGGCCTTGATCGGCAGGCCCATCTCGAAGATCGGCGCGATGAGGTTGCGCTCGATATCGACCGCGAGCGCCTTGAGCGGCGAGATGTACAGCGTGTGAACGCTGCGCGGCGCGTTCGGCTTCGGCCGCTCGGCGAGCTCGATCAGGCTGGGCAGGAACCCGGCCAGCGTCTTGCCTCCGCCGGTTGGCGCGATGAGCAGCGCGTCGCGGCCCGCCCTCGCCTTCTCGAGCATGGCCATCTGGTGCGGCCTCGGACGCCAGCCGCGCCGCTCGAACCACTCGGCGAAAACGCCCGGGAGCTCGGTGCTGGCCAGCGCGCCGTCCATCGCCCGGCGCTATACCATGTTCGCGTTCTGTTTCTATCCGCGCCAGCGCGGGCGGCGACCGGCGTCAGCCGCTGATCGGGTCGGAGGACTGCGGCGGCAGCGCGTACTTGGAGCCGGAGGGCAAGGGCTTGGCGTTCTGCACCGGACCCGGCAGCTGCACCGGCGGCCCCGCCGGCGCGCCGACCGCGGGCCTTAGGCCCGGATTCGGCGGAGCGTTGGCGGCGTGCGGCTGCGGCGCCGGCGGCCGCCTCGCCGCATTGGCCGCGAACGTGATCTCGACATCGGCCGCGCCGACGGGAGGGTCCACGACGTCGACGGCGAAGCCGCGCGACGCGCCCGGCGGAATGAGCGCGCCGCCGGGATCGGCGATGTTCACCGCCAGCACCCGCCCCTGGGCGTTCAGGATGCTGATCCGCAGCGGCGGCGCGGCGACCGGGCCGGAGCGCACGTTGCGCAGGCTGCCCGATACGCTGAGGACGGCGTGCCCGCCCTTCAGCGCCGGCTGGGCGTGCTGGTTCTCGATGCTGAGGCCCACGACGTTCACCGGCAGGCCGGCCATCGCGTAGGCGCCGGCGGCGCGCGGGAAGACGTCGGAGATGTCCTGGCGCAGCAGGACGGCGGCTCCGATCAACAGCAAGAAGCCGGCGAGAAGACCCGCCCAGATCGCGCCGCTGGCCGCCGCTTCGCGCACCTTTTCGCGCGTCTGCGCCCGGCCCCGGAAGTGGCGCGGCAGCTCGTCGGCGGCGAGCTGGCTCAGCTCCTCGGCCGGCGGATCGACGACGCCGAAGGCGCGCACGCCGGCCGGGTCGTCCGCGACGGCGCCCAGCTCGGATTGGGTAAGCTCGAGAGGCGGCTCCGCGCGCGCCGTCCAGCGTGTCCCGCAGGACCCGCATTTGACGGCCCGACCGGCCTCGCTCAGCCGCTCGTCCTCGACGAAATAGCGGGTAGCGCACTCGGGGCACGTCAGTATCATGGCCGGCGAATCGGATGCATGCGCTCGGTCAGTGTGGCGAAATTGAAGGTCGCCTGCACGTGGGAGCGAGCTTCGGCGCGAACTTCATTCACAAGCCACACCAGAGCCCCGCATCCTTGCTAGTGTCCTTGCCGATTCCGCCGCTCGCAGGCGTTCGGACCGAGCGCTCGCGATCCTAGAGAGCAGGGACGCAAAGCCGCGCGTAAGGGTCGTCGATTTCCGCCGCATGTCCATGACCGCCGCCTCGACCGACCAGCTGAGCGAGACGGCCGCGCCACAGGGGCTGGCTGACGCGCCGGTCGTGAGCTTCGAGGGCGTCGGCCTGCGCTACGGGGCGGCGCCTGAGGTCCTGAAGAACCTTAACTTCGACCTGACGGCCGGCTCGTTCCACTTCCTCACCGGCGCCTCCGGCGCCGGCAAGACGACGCTCCTGAAGCTGATCCAGATGGCGCTCAAGCCCACGCGGGGCAGGATCGCGCTGTTCGGCCGCGACGCCACGCGGCTGACCCGCGCCGAGTTGCCGCCGATGCGGCGGCGGATCGGCATGGTGTTCGCCGACCGGCGCCTGCTCGAGCACCTGAACGCCTTCGACAACGTGGCGCTGCCGCTGCGCCTTGCCGGGCGCAAGCCGGCCGACTACGCCGCCGACGTCGTCGAGCTGCTCGCCTGGGTGGGGTTGAGCGACAAGATGGCCGCCTATCCGCTGACGCTGTCGGGAGGCGAGCAACAGCGTCTGGCCATCGCCCGCGCGGTCGTCGGACGGCCGGACCTGCTGATCGCGGACGAGCCTACGGGCGACGTCGACCACGAGATGGCCGTGCGCATCCTTCGCCTGTTCGTCGAGCTGAACCGGCTTGGCACCACCCTCCTGATCGCCACCCACGACCGCGAGCTCGTCGCCCGCTCGGGCAAGCCGGTGATGCACATCGAGCGCGGCGAGCTGCACTGGCCGGCGGGTCCTTCGGCGTGAGCGGGCCCAGCCCTTCGCCGTCCCAGCGGCCGGCGGCGCTGTTGCCATCGGAGGACGCGCGCGACGGCGCCCTCGTCTTCATCGTCGGCGTGCTCTGCTTCCTCGCCTGTCTCGCCGTCGTGGCGGCGTTGGCCGCCGACCGGGCGGCGCACGGCTGGCGCTCAGAGCTGAGAGGCTCGGCGACCGTGGTCGTTCGCCCGAGCGCCAACGAGACCGCCGATGCGGCGGCGGCCCGCGCCGCCGAAGCCCTGGCGGGGGTCAAGGGCGTGGACGAGGTCGAGGCGCTGGAAAAGGAGAAGGCCGAGAAGCTGCTCGAGCCGTGGATCGGCCGCAACGCGCTGCCCGAGGACGTTGCGATTCCGCGCCTGGTCGACGTCGAGCTGAACGACGAGCACCCGGCGAGCGCGGCGGCGCTGGATGCGGCGCTGAAAGCGGCGCACGTGGACGCATCGCTGGACGACCACAGTCTTTGGTTGAAGGACGTGCTGCGGGCGGCGTTCCTGGCGCAGGTCGCGGCGCTGGCGATCGCGGCGCTGGTCGCCTGCGCGGCCGGGGCGGTGATCGCGTTTGCGACTCGCGCGGCGTTGCAGACCCGCGGCGACCTGGTTGGCGTGCTCCACCTGGCGGGCGCCGAGGACGGCTATATCGCCGGGCTCTTTCAGATGCGCTTCGCCAGGCTCGCCGCCACGGCTGGGCTCGCGGGCGCTGGCGGCGCCGCCGTTGCGGCCGCCCTCGCACGCCTCGTCGGCGGCGGCGAAGGCCTGACCCCCGTGCTGCCGGTGGCGTGGAGCGACCTCCTGCCGCTGCTGGCCTGCCCGCCGGTCGCCGGAGCGATCGCCGCCGTCACCGCCCGAATGACCGCGCTTTCGCTGGTCAGGAGCCTGACGTGAAGACGGCCGCGTTCATCGCGCTCGTGGTGCTGC
>DATGIN010000038.1:0-23701 GCA_035295705.1 Caulobacteraceae bacterium | reverse complement strand
GGTACCGGGCGGGGTTCCTGCAGGCCGTTCGCGCGCGGCGCGCGGGTCTTCAGACTGAGATCGGCGGCCTGCTGGCGGAGGAGGAGGGCGCCCGCGACGCGCTCTCCGAGGCGTTCGAGGCGCTGAAGAAGTTCGAGCACGTGGCCGAGGTCACGCGCGTCGCCGCGGCGAAGGCGGCCGCGCGGCGCGAGGCCGTGGTCCTCGACGACCTGGGCCTGCGCAAGAGAGCGCTGTGACGCGCGCCGGCCGGCCCGGGCGCCGCCGGGTGGTGGCCGCGATTCTCGCGACCGGCCTGGCGGCTTGCAGCCGCGTTTCAGGCAGCGAGCCGGCGGCGAACCTCGCGCCGCTCAGGTCGGTTGTCGCCTTCCCCGTCGGCTGCGCCGTCACCACAGCGCATCTGGCCGACCCGACCTACGCTGCGCTGCTGAACGCCCAGTTCTCCCAGGTCACGCCCGAGTGGGAGATGAAGATGGAGTACATCCTGCAAGCGGATGGCTCGCTGCGCTTCGAGGCCCCCGACGCGATCGCCGCCTACGCTCGAACGCAGGGGCTGAGCCTCTTCGGGCACAATCTCGTCTGGTACTCCCAGCGCCCGGTCGCGTTCGCCCGCCTCGATGGCCAGCCGGACGCCTTCGCCAAGGCCTACGACGGCTACATCGCGGCGGTCGCCGGACGCTACCGCGGCCGGGCCGTCGGCTGGGACGTGGTCAACGAGCCGATCGCCGAAGACGGCGGCGGCCTCCGCGATAGCCTCTGGAGCCGCAACCTCGGCGAGATCGACTACATGCGCCGCGCCTTCGACCAGGCGCATGCCGCGGCGCCCGACGCCGTCCTCTTCGTGAACGACTACAATCTCGAGAGTCTGCCCAGGAAACGCAGCGCCTTCCTGCGGCTTGCCGAGACCCTGTTGAAGTCGGGCGCGCCGCTTGGCGGGCTTGGCGCGCAATGTCATCTGACCGCCGATCTCGAGCCCGGATCGCTGAGCCGCATGATGCGCGAGCTCGCGGCGCTCGGCCTTCCCATCCACGTCTCGGAGCTCGACATCTCGCTCAACCGCGCGAAGGCCGGCTTTGCCTCGCGTGCGGACCTCATCGAGCGGCAATCGCGGCTCGCCGCGGAGGTCGGCGAAGCCTTCGCCCGTCTGCCGGCCTCGCAGCGTTTCGCGTTCACCGTCTGGGGGCTGCGCGACAAGGAGTCCTGGCTCCGCAGCGCCGCCGAGAACCCGGATCCGCCGTGGGACGCGCCGCTGCTGTTCGATGACGCGGGCCGGCCAAAGCCGGTGCTTGGCGCCCTCGAGCGCGGTTTCGCGTCGGCCTAACGCCAGCCGCTGGACGCCGCCCAAAGCTCTGCGGCGGCCATGATCAGATCGCACACCGGATCCTTCACCGCATAGTAGGCGTCGACGTCGCCGGCGTGCCGAGCGGCGAGTTCGCGCTTGATCTGCGCGTAGTCTGCAGCGGCTGCCGGAGAGGCGCGAAGGTAGTCGCGGAAGAGACGCGCGTACCGTTCGTTGGCGGCGCCGGCTCGGCGGATGTGGATGTGCGCCGCGCGTCGCCCGCGAGCGGCGCGCGCGTAGCGCTTGATCCAGTCGCCGGGCCGCGGAGCGACACCGTTGGGCACGTGGTCCTCCCAGAGGCCGGCGTCGCCCCAGAGGCCGTTTCGCGGAGGAAAGCCCGCCGCCGTCAGACGCTCGGCGATCTCGACCGGCAGATCGAGCGTGGGAACCGTCACCTGCACGTCGATCACGTCCTTGGCGGCGAGGCCTGGGACAGCGGTCGAGCCGATGTGCTCGACTCTCAGCGCCAGCGAGCCGAAGACCTCCGCAACCCGCGCCGCGATCGCCGCGTACTCCTCAGCCCACTCGCTCCGCGGCGGCACGATCGAGATCTGCGCCACCACCTCAGTCCCCCTCGCGGCAGGTCGCGTCCATGTCGCAGAAGTGTTGATCGGCGCCAGCCGCGGGCGGGGCCGCGCTGGCCAGGGACGCATCGCCGAAGGCGTCGCTCACGACCCTGGCGCCGCTCTCGAGCGTCCGATGCACCGGGCACTTGTCCGCGATCTCGATGAGCCTGGCCCGCTGCGCGTCGTCGAGCGGCCCCTCGAAGTCGACGGCGCGATGGAAGCTGTCCGGCGGGGTCTGTCCGGGGACTTTCTCGTGGCGGACAACCACCCGTACGCGCTCGAGCGGCCAACCCTTCTGCTTCGCGTAGAGGCGCGTCGTCATCGACGTACAGGCGCCGAGGCCGGCGGCGAGCAGCTCGTACGGGCTGGGACCCGAGCCGAGCCCGCCGACATCGAGCGGCTCGTCGGCGAAGAACCGCGCGCCGCGCACGCGGACCTCGACCTGGAAGGCGCCCGCGCCTGTCTCCTCGACATGCACGTCGCCGCCCGGATCGTCGGCGGGGGTGGGCGGGCGCCTGTCGATGTAGCGCGACGCCCAGGCGGCGATCACCTGGGCGGCGTAGTCGGCATCCTCATGCCTGGTCAGCAGATGATCGGCGGTGTCGAGCGAGACGAAGCTCTTCGGATGCCGCGCCGCCAGGAAGATCTCGGACGCGTTGTCGATGCCGACGACCGCATCCAGGGGCGAGTGCATGACGAGGAGCGCGCGGCCAAGGTGGCCAATGCGCGCCTTCAGCGTCTGCATCCTGATGTCGTCGAGGAAGGCTTGCGTGATCTCGAAGGGCCGGCCGCCGATATCGACCGTGGCGCGCCCGCCCGTCTCGATGGCTTTCACGCCGGCTTCGCCCAGCAGGTGAGCAACGTGCGATGGCTCGGACGGCGCGCCCAAGGTGACGACCGCGCGCACGGAGGGGATATCGGCGGCCGCCGCGAGCACGGCCGCCCCGCCCAGGCTGTGCCCGACGAGGAGGGTCGGCGCGAGCGCTCCGGCCGTCATGCTCTGCGCGGCGGCGATCAGATCCTGGACGTTGGAGGAGAAGCCGGTCGCGCCGAAGTCGCCCTCGCTCTCGCCCAGGCCCGTGAAGTCGAAGCGAACGACGCCGATGCCGATCGCGGCCAGCGCGCGGCTGATGAGCACCGCGGCCTTGCTCGACTTGTTGCAGGTGAAGCAGTGGGCGAAGAGCGCATAGGCGTGCGCCGTCCCGTCCGGGCGATCCAGGCGGCCCGACAGCTTCAGGCGCTTGGCGTTCTCGAATTCGAAGGGCTCTGATCGCATCGTCGCTCCCCGCTCGGCCTAGGCGCGCGGCCGCCAGTAGGCATAGCGGTAAGCGGTGACGAAGCCTTCGCCCGCGTAGAGCGCGATAGCCGCCGCATTCGCCGCTTCCACCTGCAGATACCCGCTTGTTGCGCCATTCGCGCAAGCCCAGCCCATCAGCGATCCCAGGATACGACGCCCCAGCCCGCGGCGCCTCGCCCAGCTTGCGGTGCGCATGATGAAGATGAGCGCCAGTTGTCCGGTGATGACGCTGGCGCCGACGGCCGCGGGCCGGCCATCGATGTCGAGGCTTGCGAACGCGCGCGGCGCGGGCGTCCGGCGCGCTACGTCGCTCCGCTCGGCGTACTCGGCCGCGTTCGGAGTCGCCTCCCGCATGGGTGCGAAGAAGGACTCGCTCGGGCGGGGCTCGATCTCGACGCCGCGGTCGCGCCCCCTGGGCTCGAGCGCGCACGTCATGACCAGCGTTGGCGTGTCGGGGGCGTAGCCGCGCCTCGCCAGCGCCGGCGCGAGCTCGGCCGGCGCCGCGTTATCTTCGCGCAGCCGGAACCAGGCCGGGCGTCGCCTCGCGGCGTACCAGGCCTCGACCTGGTCGATCGCTTCATCGAGCCCGATCTCGCCGGTCCAGGCCAGCGGCCAGGCGGAGTTGACGCGGCCCGACTGGCCGTCGGTCGCCTGCAGCTCCCAGCCGAACCTGGTTTCGCGCTCGCGCGCCGGCCAGGCGAGCAAGGTGGCGCGGTCGAACTGGTCTATGGGCGGTTGGTTGGCCAGCGGAGGGGCGGCTCGTCGATCCGCTGTTGGGCGTGCGTCTCTTCCTGGCGTCGGAGCGCCCGCAGGTCTTCGGCGATGCGGAAGACGGCGATGTAGAACTCGCACATGCCGCGCCAAACGAGCGCGAGCGCGGCCACGATCAAAAGGCCGGCGACCACGACCGGCACGGCGATCAGCAGGCTCGTCCAGTCGCGCGCCGTTATCCCGCGGATGGCGAAGCCCACGCCGGCGCCCAACGCGGAGAAGCCGAACAGCGCCACCAGGCCGAGCCCCGCCCAGTAGATCAGGTGCACGACCGGTCCGGTCTGCATCCGCTCGAAGGTGAGCACGTCCCAGATCAGGTCGGACCGCGAGCGGCCGTGGGTGAGCGTCGGGCGCATCAGGCTCCTTGCGGCTCTCAACCGAGGCTAAGGGCGAGGTTCGCTAGCAGTGTCGGACGCGTCCTGCAACGCAAAGCCGCCGGAGCGGCCGGGTCAGCGGCTGGCCGCCATCGGCGACAGCGGTCCCGTGGGCTTCGCCGGCGTTCGGCGCCCCCCCGGCTCAGGCGGCGACCATGCCGATGGTCTTCAGCCGCGCGCGCGGGTGGATCTCGTTCTGGCTCATGACGACGGTCTGCCCGCGGAAGCGCTCGATGATCGAGCGCACGTAGGGCCGGATCTGCGGCCCCGTGAGCAGGACGGCGGACTCGCCGCCGATGGCCGCTCGCTCGAAGGCCTCGCGCACCGCGCGGATGAAGTCCTGCAGCTTCGAAGGCGCGAGCGCGAGCTGCTTGTCCTCGCCCGCCCCGATGAGCGACTCCGAGAACGCATGCTCCCATTCGGGCGCGAGCGTGATGATCGGCAGCGAGCCGTCGTCGCCCTTGTTCTGCCAGCACAGCTGTTTCGCCAGGCGGGCGCGGACGGACTCCACGAGGCTGGTGATCGACGTCGTGTGCGGGGCCGCCTCGGCGATGCCTTCGAGGATCGCGCCCAGGTCGCGGATCGAGACCCGCTCCTTCAACAGCGACTGCAGCACGCGCTGGATCGTCGTCGCGCTGACGATGGACGGGACCAGATCCTCGACCAGCTTCTTCTGCTCCGCCGGCAGATCCTTCAGCAGCTTCTGCACCTCGCCGTACGACAAAAGGTCGGCCATGCTGTCCTTCAGGATCTCGGTGAGGTGGGTGGTCAGCACCGTGGCGGGATCGACGATGGTGTAGCCACGGAACGTTGCTTCCTCGCGCAGGGACTCGTCGATCCAGGTCGCCGGCAGGCCAAACGCGGGCTCCCGCACGTGCTCGCCGGGGAAGTCGACTTGGCCGCCACGCGGGTCCATCGCCATCAGGTGGCCCAGGCGCACCTCGCCGCTGCCGTCCTCCATCTCCTTGATGCGGATGGCGTAGCCCTGCGTGGGCAGGCGCATGTTGTCGAGGATGCGCACCGGCGGCATCACGAAGCCGTACTCGCTGGCCAGGGTCCGGCGGAGCGCGCGGATCTGGTCGGTGAGCCGGCGACCCTCCAGATCGTTGATGAGCACGAGCAGGCCGTAGCCCAGCTCGATCTTCACGTCGTCCATGGCGAGCGCGGTCGCGATCGGCTCGTCGGCAGGCTCGGCCTGCGAAGCCGCCGGCGGCGCGGCCGCCTCGCCGCGAGCGGTCTGCGCACGTCGCCACGCAAGGCCGCCCGCGCCCAGCGCGATGGCCGCAAACGGCAGGATGGGCATGCCCGGCACCAGCGCGATGACCCCCGCCGCCGCGGCGACCATGCCGAGCGAGACCGGGTTCATCGCCAGCTGCACGACCAGCGCCTTGTCGGCGGCGCCCTCGACGCCAGCTTTCGACACGAGGAAGCCGGCGGCGATGGAGATCACCAGCGCCGGGACCTGGCTCACCAGGCCGTCGCCGATGGTCATGATCGTGTAGGTGGAGCCCGCCTGGCTGAGCGGCAGCTTGTGCTGGATGACCCCGATGAGGATGCCGCCGACGATATTGATGGCGACGATGATCAGCCCGGCGATCGCGTCGCCGCGGACGAACTTGGACGCGCCGTCCATGGAGCCGAAGAAGGTGGATTCCTGCTCCAGCTCCTTGCGCCGACGCTTGGCCTCTTCCTGGTCGATCAGCCCGGACGACAGGTCGGCGTCGATAGCCATCTGCTTGCCCGGCATGGAGTCGAGCGTGAAGCGCGCGGCCACCTCCGCGATGCGGCCCGAGCCGCGGGTGATCACCACGAAGTTCACGATGACCAGGATCGCGAACACGATCAGTCCGATGATGAAGTTGCCCTGCATCATCAGCTGGCCGAAGGCCTGAATGATGTGACCGGCGCCGCCGGTGCCCTCGTGGCCGTGGCCGAGAATGAGCCGGGTCGACGCCAGGTTGAGGCCCAGCCGGAAGAGGGTGGTCACCAGCAGGACGGTCGGGAAGGCCGTGAACTCCAACGGCTTCTTTATCATCAGCGAGGTCATCAGGATCAGGACCGCGCTGGTGATCGAGAGCGAAAGCAGGATGTCGAGCAGGAACGGCGGAATCGGCAGGATCAGAAGGACGATGATCCCGACCACGCCGACGGCCAGGCCCACGTCGCCGCGCGCCACCCACCCCCACACGTCGCGCACCGACGGCGGATTGCTGGCCGAGTAGGGCAGGGCGGGGTTAGCCATGCGCCGCGCCCGGCCGGAAGGTTTCGGCCACGACCCGCGCCACCGCGGCGTGCGCGGCGTCGCGCTCAGCATCGCCGACGCGCTCGGCTCCGGTGAGATAGCAGCTGATCACGATCGGCCCACCCGGCGCGAACGCGATGGCGATGTCGTTGCTCGACCCGTGCGCGCCGGTGCCTGTCTTGTCGGCCACCCGCCAGGCGGCGGGCAGCCCGGCGCGCAACCGGTGCAGACCGGTCTGGCAGCCGGTCATCCAGTCGACGATGCGCTCGCGCGAGGCCGGCGCGAGGGCGGCGCCCAGGCCTACCGCTTTCAGATCGGCCAACATCGCCGCCGGCGTCGTGGTGTCGCGCACGTCGGCGGGCGCCGCCGTGTTCAGCGCCGGCTCGATGCGATCGAGCTCGCTGACCGGGTCGCCCAGGCTGCGGACGAAGCGGGTCCATCCGCGGGTCCAGCCGATGGCGCCCAAGACCAGGTTGGCGGCGGTGTTGTCGCTGTACTGAAGCGCGGCCGCGCAAAGATCGCCGAGGCGCATGCCGCCCTCGGCCGCGTGGATGCGCGCGACAGGCGCGTAGGGCAGCACATCCGAGGGGCGGTAGCGGACGAAGCGGTCGAGCCGCTCCTCGCCGCGGTCGACGCGCTGCAAGAGCGCCGCGACCGCCATCGCCTTGAAGGTGCTGCACATCGGAAAACGCTCGTCCGCGCGTCGCTGGAGGCGCCGCCCGCTCGTCAGGTCGAGGGCCGCCACGCCGAGCCGCCCGCCGGTCTTCGCCTCGATGGCGCCCAGGCGATCGGTCGCGAAGGCCTCGGCCGCACAGAGGCTGGCCGCGGCGCCGGCGATCAGATCGCGGCGGGACGGACGCATGTCAGCGCGAGCTCCTCTTACGCGGCGCTTGCCGCGCCCTGCTGCGGCGGCGGCACGCTGACGCCCGCGTCGGCGTACTCTTTCAGCTTGTTCCGCAGCGTCCGGATCGAGATGCCGAGGATATTGGCCGCGTGGGTCCGGTTGCCGAGGCAGTGGCTCAGCGTGTCGATGATGAGCTGTTGCTCGACCGCCGCCACCGTCTGGCCGACGAACGCGCGCGTCGCGGTCTCGGCGGCGATGGAAGCGGCGCGCGCCGTTTGTGCGTCCGGCGCGGCGCTGATCGGCTGCCCGTCGGGCAGCCGGATGGCGAACTCCTCGATCTCGACGCCCGTCGACAGCAGAACGGCGCGGTGCATGGCGTTCTCGAGCTCGCGCACGTTGCCCGGCCAGCGATGGGTCAAGAGCCGCTGGCGCGCCTGCGCCGACAGCGGCCGCTCGGGCACGCCGTTGGCGGCGGCGTATTTCTGCACGAAGTGCTCCGCGAGCGCGGTGACATCGCCGGGCCGCTCGCGCAGGGGCGGCAGCTTCAGGTTCATCACGTTCAGGCGATAGAGGAGGTCCTCGCGGAACGCGCCTTCGCGCACGGCCACCGCCAGGTCCCGGTTGGAGGTCGCGATCACGCGGATGTCGACCTTGACCGGACGGTTGCCGCCGACGCGGTCGATCTCCCGTTCCTGCAACGCGCGCAGCAGCTTGGCTTGCAGCCGCCCGTCCATCTCGGAAATCTCGTCCAGCAAGAGGGTGCCGCCGTCGGCCTCCTCGAACTTGCCGATCCGACGCGCGACGGCGCCGGTGAACGAGCCCTTCTCGTGCCCGAACAGTTCGCTCTCGAGCAGATTCTCGGGGATCGCCGCGCAATTCACGCAGATGAACGGCCGGGCCGCGCGGCGCGACTTGCGGTGCACGTAGCGGGCCATCACCTCCTTGCCGACGCCGCTTTCGCCGGTGATCAGGATCGAGGCTTCCGAGGGGGCCACCTGGTCGGCGAGCTTGATCAGGTCCTGCATCACCGGGTCGCGCGCCACCATCGGCCGGTGGTCGTCGGAGACCGCCGCCAGCACGGCCGCGATCAGGTCGGTCTCCGGCGGAAGCGGGATGAACTCCTTGGCGCCCGCTCTGATCGCGTCGGCCGCCTTCTTTGCGTCCGCCCCAACGCCGCACGCGACAACGGGCACGCGGATGCGCTCGGCCTCGTTGGCGGCGATCAGGCCGCGGATGTCGAGCTCGTAGTCGACCATCAGCAGGTCGGCGCCTTGCCCGGCCCTGAGCGCATGGGTCGCCGCGGCGCAGGTCTCGACGTGGGCGACCTTCGCACCTGCCGCCATCGCCATCTTGACCGCGCCCGACAGCTGTCCGTTCAGACGTCCGACGACCAGTAACCGCATGAGATTCGTCTCCTAAGCTTCAGCCGCCGAAGTCAGGCGGCCGCGTCGCCGTCCTTGATGATTTCGGTCATGGTCACCCCCAGCCGTTCGTCGACGATGACGACCTCGCCGCGGGCCACCAGGCGGTTGTTGACGTAGATGTCGATCGCCTCGCCGACCTTGCGGTCCAGCTCGAGGATGCTGCCCTGGCCGAGCTGCAAGAGCTGCGCGACCGAAAGGTTTGCGCGCCCGAGCACCGCCGAGATGTGCACCGGCACGTCGAACACCGGGGCCAGGTCAGCTGCGCTCTTGTCGTCGGCTTCGACCGGCGCGTCGCTGGCGAGCGGCGCGTTGGGCTCGAACTCATCCAGCGCCAGCTTCGCCGGCTCGCCGCCGCCGTCGGCGGGTTCGGCTTGCGGTTCGACGGGAACGACGTCGTCAGCCATGGTCGGTCTCGCTCCTTGGAATCAGGGGTTCGGCGTGCAGGCCTTCGGCCGCCAGCGCCGTGCGCAAGGCCTCGGCCACGCGGGCGGCGGCTGCGTCAGGATCGAAGTCGGCGCGGCCGTCGCCCCAGTCGAGCACGAAGGCGGCGAGGGGCAGCGATGGATCGTCCTTGACCACGATCTGCCCGGCGAACCCGATCGCACGGCCGGTCTCGTCCAGCGCGGCTTGCAGGTCGCTCACCAGGTCCGGCGCTGCGCGCACGGTGAGCTTGGGCGCCGCCTCGACCTCGCGCGCCAGCGCGACCAGCGCCGCCTCGGCGGCCACGGTGGGGAAGCGCTCCAGCGCCTCGCCCGCGATCGTGCGCGCGCTCGCCAGCGCCAGCTCGGCGCAAGCGGTGGTGTGCTCATGCGCCACGTGCGCCAGCGCGCCTAGGGCGGCCTGCGCCGCGCCGGCGATCGCCGTCAGCGCCTGCGCCTTGGTCTCCTCCGCGCGCGCGACGACCGAGCGCTGGCCCTCTTCGAAGGCTCGCTCGCGGATGCGCTCCACCTCGTCGACGGCGAAGAAGCGCTTGGCCAGCGCCGGCGCGCTGGCGACCTCGCCGTCGCCGTCGAAGACCGTGTCGAAGGTGAATTTGCGGTGCGTCTGGGTCATCGGCGGCGCTTCAATAGATCAGCTCGTCGTCGCCGCCCGCGCCGGCCAGCATGATCTCGCCCTTCGCGGCGAGGTCCTTGGCGACCTGCACCATGGCCATCTGCGCGGCGTCGACGTCGCGCAGACGCACCGGTCCCATGCTCTCCATGTCTTCGCGCATGATCTTCGCCGCGCGCTCGCTCATGTTGGAGAAGAACATCTCGCGCAGCGTGTCGGAGGCGCCCTTCAGCGCCAGGGCCAGCTGGTCCTTCTCGACCGCGCGCAACAGGGTCTGCACCCCGCCCGGGTCCAGCTTGTTCAGGTCTTCGAACACGAACATCAGCGCCCGGATGCGCTCGGCGGACTCGCGGTTCCGCTCTTCCAGCGCTGCGATGAAGCGCGCCTCGGTCTGCCGATCGAAGTTGTTGAAGATGTCGGCCATCATCTCGTGGCTGTCGCGCTTGGACGTGCGCGCCAGGTTCGACATGAACTCCGAGCGAAGGGTCGCCTCGATCTTGTCGAGGATCTCGCGCTGCACCGGCTCCATGCGCAGCATGCGCGTTACGCACTCGAGCGCGAAGTCCTCCGGCAGCGCCGCCAGAACGCGCGCCGAGTGCTCGGCCTTGATCTTCGAAAGGACGACCGCGACGGTCTGCGGGTATTCGTTCTTGAGGTAGTTGGCGAGCACCGCCTCGTTCACGTTGGCGAGCTTGTCCCACATGGTGCGGCCCGCCGGGCCTCTGATCTCCTCCATCAGCGTGTCGACCCGGTCGGTGGGCATGAAGGAGGCGAGCAGCCGCTGGGTCTGCTCGAACGAGCCCATGATCGCGCCGGTGCCGCTCATCCCGGACACGAACTCGACCAAGAGGTCCTCGACGACGCCGGAGGTGACGGTGCCAAGCCCCGCCATCGCCTGCGAGATTTCCTTGATCTCCTCCTCGTCGAGCGCCTGCCAGAGCACATTGTGGTCTTCGCCGAGCGCCAGCAGCACGACGGCCGCCTTCTCCGGGCCGGACAGCCGCCCCGGATCGGTGATCGCCTTCTTGAGCGGCGCCCGGCTCATGCCTCATGCAGCCAGCTGCGGAGGATGGAGACCGACTCCTCGGGATGCCGCTCGACGAACTCGGCGACGTTCTTCACCGACGAGCTTTTCACCTGTCCTTCGATCTTGGCGATGTCGATGCGTTGTTCGATCTCCGACGGCAGCGGGTTGGGCAGCGCGAGCGCCTCGCCGGTCTGCGGATCGACGCCGATCTGGGCCGCGCCGCCGCCCGCGCCGGCCCCGGCAAGCCGCGGCAGGCCGACCGGGCCTGCGCCACCGGCCGAGGCGAGCAACGGGCGAACGACGAAGAAGATGATCAGGCCGGAAACGACAGCCAGGATCACCAGCTCCACGATCCGCATGATGTCGTTCTTGTCGAAATCGAACAGCGGCGCGCCGGCGGTCGCACCCGAGGCGGCCGACACCGAATCGTCGAAGCGGACGTTGATCACGCTGACCTGGTCGCCGCGCGTGGCGTTGTAGCCGACCGCCGACTTCACCAGGTCGGAGATGTGCTGCATCTCCTGATCGGAGCGCGGCTGGTAGTTCTCGCCCTTCCCATGCGCGCTGGGCGTGGTGACGCCATCGACCGCCACCGCGACCGACAGCCGCTTGACCGTGCCCGGCGGCGCAATCGTGGTCGTTGTCGTCTTGCTGATCTCGTAGTTGGTGGTTTCTTCCGTCCGTCCGGAATCCGAGGTGTTGTTGGAGCTCGAAGGTCCCGACGATGGGGCGCCCGGCGTGCCCGGGATGTTCGCGGTCGCGCCCGCCTGGCCCGACGCCTGCGGCTGGTTCTGCTTGTTGGTCTCCTCGATGGACTGGGTCGAGCGGGCGACCTGCCCGTCGGGGTCGAACTTCTCCTCCTGCGTGGTCACCTGACTCATGTCGACATCGGCGGTGACCTGCACGCGGGCCCGGCCCGGACCGACGACGCCTTCGACGAGCTCCTTCACCTGCCGGCGGATGCGGTCCTCGATCTCGGTGCGCGCGTCGTCAGCCGCCTGGCCGGCGGCGGAGTCGCCGTCGCCTCCGCCCAGCAGCCGTGCGTTCTGGTCGACGATGGTCACCTTGTCCGGCTTGAGGTTCGGCACTGCGCCGGCGACCAGGTTTTGCAGGGCGTGCACCTGGTCAGCGGACGGTTCGCGGCCCTCGACGCCCACCACCACCGATGCCGAGGGCTGGGCGTCGTCGTTCTGGAACAGCTCGTGCTTTGGCAGGACGAGTTGTACGCGCGCGAAGGTCACGCCGTCCAACGAGCGGATCGTGCGGGCGAGCTCGCCTTCCAGGGCCCGCTGGCGGTTCAGGTTCTGGACGAAGTCGGTCTGGCCGAGCGCGCTTTGGTTGTCGAAGATCTCGTAGCCGACCGATCCCGAGGTCGGCAGGCCCTTCGAGGCCAGCATCAGCCGCGTCGAGGCGACCTTGTCGCGCGGGACCATGATGGTCGAGCCGTCGCCCTTCGCCTCATACTTGATCCCGGCTTGATCGAGCGCCTGGCTGATCGAGGAAGCTTCTTTCAGATCAAGGTTGGAGTAGAGCAGGGCTTCCGGCTCGGCCCCCACATGCATGACGAGCGCGAACAGAGCCGCGGCGACGCCGGCCGACACGCCCACGATCGCCGCCAGCCGTCCAATCCCGAAGCGCTGCAGCCCGTTTAGGAACGACTCCAAGCCCCGCCTTCCCGCATCACAGGCGCGCCCCCCGCGCCCGTAGGTAGGCAGGATTTACCCAGCGCTTGGTAAACGTGGGTTTAAGCGCCGTCGGCCCGCCCGGGGCGGCCCGGCGGGCTGAAGACGCGGCGATTCTCTTTGTGAAAGCTCCGCTCGCCGGCCTCTGCGCGAGCGCTCTCTTCTGCGAGGCTCAGCGGTACTGTTGCAGACGGGTCGTCCTGAGCCCCGCCAGGCCGTGGCGCTCGATAGAGCGTTGCCACGCGAGGAACTCCTCGCTGGTCAGCGAGTAGCGATCGCACGCCTCGTCGAGGGACAACAGCCCGCCATGCACCGCCGCCACGACCTCGGCCTTGCGGCGGATGACCCAGCGTTGGGTGTTCTCCGGCGGAAGATCGGCCAAAGTGAGCGGCGCGCCAGTCGGACCGATGACGTACTTCTCGCCTTTGCTGTTGAGGCGTTGCTGTTGCAACATGGCTTTACGCCTTTCCCACCATCACTGCTGGGGGCGGACGATAGCCGTGCGGGCATAACAGCCGCTTAATCGTGATAGTAAAAAAACGACTAAGCACCAGGGTTCCCTCGTGTCCGTTTCGCCTCGACCTTGTTAATCAGTTTTCACGAAGGTTAACCTTGAATGACCTGTAGTAACGCCTGAGTCATCTGATCAGCCGTCGAGATAACCTTCGACGAAGCGTCGTAGGCCTGCTGGGCGATGATCAGGTTCGTGAACTCGGTGGAGAGGTCCACCGTCGAAGATTCGAGCGCAGAAGACGTGAGCGTGCCCGCCCCGCCGGTCCCCGCGGCCTTTACGCTCGGACTGCCGCTGGCCTGAGTGGCCAGGTAGGCCTGGCCGCTCACGGCGGCCATTCCGTCCGGGTTCGAGAACGTGGCCATGGCCACCTGCGCGATCTGGCGGGACGTGCCGTTTCCGAACGTGGCCGTGACGATTCCGTCCGGGCTGATGGTGATGGCGCTCACGCTGCCGAAGGGCGTGCCGTTGGTGTCGATCGACTGGACGGCGGACGATGAGGCGAACTGGGTGATGTCTCCGCCGCCGGTCGTGCCGCCGACGCCGAATGCGATGGTCTGCGCCGCGATGCCAAGGCTGGAGGCCCAGTTGACCTGGCCCGCGCCGGGCGCCGCCGCAGACGACGCTCCGATCGCAAGGTTCGGGTTCGGCGGCGTCCCGAACAGGGTCGTCGCCGCCATATTGATGCTGCCATCGGGATTGAAGGCCAGGATGCCGGAAGCGATCTGCCCCGCGGCGAGGCCGGCGCCGGAGACGACGTCGCTCGGCGGAACCGCTTGGATCTCCGCATACCACTGGTTCGCCGTTGCGCTCTTCAGGAGGTCGAGCTGCAGGGTGCGTGAGCCTCCGAGCGAATCCGACACCGGCACCTGGATGGTGAAGTCCGGCTGCACGCCGGTCCCCGCCGTCGGGTCGTAGGCGGTCATGCTGTTGGTGACGGCGTTGTAGGCGCCCGCGCCGGGGGGAACGGCGGCCGCGGCCTGCGCCTGGGCCGACACCGCTTGGCTGGCATCCACGTTCGCGTCGACGTTGGCGAAGGTCGTGGGCGCGACCTGACCGGCGATCTGCGTGACGTTGATGGGCTCGAGACTGGTGATGGCCGTCGACGAGGTGTTGATCTGGCCCTGCGCGTCTGCCGGCCAGCCAAGCAGGTAGAGGCCGGCGGTGTTCTTCAGGAAGCCGCCGGAGTCGGGGGTGAACGACCCGGCGCGGGTGAACTCGGCCTGGCTGTTCGCCGACGAGACGGCCGCCGGCTGGGTGTTGACGATGAACATGCCCTGGCCGGTGATCGCCAGATCGGTGGGCGACGACGTTTGCGTCATCGCCCCTTGCTGCGACACCAGCTGTTGCGTGGTCGTCGTGACGCCGCCGGCCGAGAAGTCGCCGCCGGTCTGGCCGCCCACCAGGGCCTCGAAGTCGACCTGGTCGCTCTTGTAGCCGACGGTGTTGACGTTGGCGATGTCGTTGGAGATCGCCGCCAGCGCCGAGGACTCCGACTGCAGGCCGGACGTCCCGGCGGTCATTGCGCTGTTGAGACTCATGACTTGGTCCTTTCGTGAAGGGTTCGACCCGGCGCTGGCTCCGCGCCGGGCAGTGCAAAGGGTTGGATGGCTAGTTCACGGCGCTGACCGAGCTCAGCGGCACTTGCAGCTGGCCGATGGCGACCATGGTCTGGCCGTTGACTTCATCGACCCCGGTGGCAACGCCCTGCAGCGTCGTGCTCACCGGGATGCTCGCGCCCGACGCATCGCTCGCCGTCACCTGCAGGGTGTAGGTTCCGCCATTCGGCTGCTGCACGCCCGACTGGTTCGCGCCGTTCCAGGTGAAGCTCTGTACCCCCGCCCCGTTCGGCGCGAGCGCGCCGGTCCACACGAGGTTGTCGCTGGAGTCGAAGACGCTGGCGGTCAGGCTCGCCGGCGGGCTGGCAGGTGCGAACTCCCAGGTGGCTGCGCCGTTCTGAAGCGTCGCGGTCGCGTCGCTGGCCGTCACGGTCTTGCCGATCAAGCCGACGCCGGACGTGATGCCGGAGCCCTGGTTCTGGGTCACCAGCTGTTGCAGCAGCTGGTTGGAGAGGAGCTGCTGCTCCACCCCGGTCATCTGCGTCAGCTGCTGGGTGAACTGGTTGGTGTCGAGCGGCGACAGTGGGTCCTGGTTCTTCAGCTGCGTGGTCAGCAGCGTGAGGAAGGTCTGGAAGTTATCGGCGACCTGGGCGAGGCCATTGTTCACCGCAGCGGCGCTCTGCGTGCTCGCCGCTGTGGGTTGGGTGGTCGCCGGAACGGAACTGACTGTCATGAAAGAGCGGTCCTAGATGGTGATGTCGACGCCGGAGGCGGCGCTGAGCGGGCGTGGTTGGCGTGCGGCCAGCGCTGCTTCGGCAAGGGGTGCCGGCTCGCCAGTCGACACGGCTGCAGGGGGCTGGGGTGATGATTGCTGTTGCGCCAGGCTCGCGCCCTGGCCGCCGACATCAAAGCTGAGGCCGCCCTGACCGACGCTGAAGCCGACCTGCTCCAGCGCCTGCTGCAACTGCGACGACTGCGCTTGCGCCTCGGCGGCGGCATGCGGATTGTCGAACGAGAAGCGGGCGCTGACTTGCCCCTGGGCATCGATCTGCAGCTTGACGTCCACGCGGCCGAGACCCTGCGGCTCGAGCGCGATGTCGAAGCGAGCCGCCTTGCCCTCGGCCGCCTTGACCACCTGGGTCGCAAGCTGTGTGGCGATCGGCGTCGCGCTCGCGGCCGGTACGTTGACCACGGCCGCCGGCGGCTGCGCCATTGCTGCGAACGCGGTCTGGGCCGTCGATGCGGCGCTCCCGGAAGGCGGAGCGCCGGCCTGTGTGGCCGGGCCGGCCTCGCCCGGACGATCGCCGGAGCTCTGCTCTTGCGCATCGTCGCCGCTTGTCGGCGAGCCGCTGGCGCGCGCGATGGGCGCCTCCGCCTCGTCTGTGTGGCTGGCTGGGCCAGGCGACGCAGCGGCCTGGCCGTCGCCTTTGTCGGCGCCTTTCGATTGGGCCGACTGGGGTTGAAGCTTCGGCGCGCCGGCCGTCCCAGGTTGCAGGGCCAGCGCCATTCTCGCGTCGCCGGCCGCGAGCGGCGCAAGCGCAGGCGCGCCGGAGCGGTCGACCGCCGGCGCCGCCGGCGCGACCAGCTCGCCGCGCAGCTGGGTCGCCAGGGAAAGGGTTTGCAGCGTGGCGCTTGCCGCATCCGGCGGCGACGATGGGCCGCTCGCGAACGCCGCGCTCGTCTGGATGGAGACCGGCTGGGCCTGGGGTGAGGCGGTCAGCGCCGGCAGGGTCTTGGGCAGCGCCGCGAGCGCCGGGGATGCGGCGCCCTGGGCAGCCTCGCGCGCCGGACCCGCGAGCGTCCCGGGAACCAGCGGCGCCATCGTGATCGGCGCAGGGGACGCCGGCGCCTCACCTGGCGCAGCTTGGTCTGCAGCGGTCAACCAGGTCTTGATCGGCTGAGGCGCCTGGTCTGTGGCGAGTGATCCGGCGCCAGCGGCGATTGACGCCTGACCTGCCGGCGCTGCTCCTTGCACGTAAGCGGCGAGCGTCGCGCCGGAGGCGAACGCTGCGGGCGGCGCCGAGCGCCCGCCTTCGGCCGTTGGCGCTGATTCCGGCGCCGCCAAGGCTTGATCCGCTGCGAGCGTCGGGAGCGTCGGGACGACGATCGGAGCGGCCGCCAGGGACGGGTCGCCGGCGCTGGGCGACCAGGCCGGCGCAGGCGCGAAGGCTTGCACTTGCTGGCTCCCGCCGGGCGAAGCGCTGGTGGCTTGCAGCGGTTGCGAGGCGGTCGTCACGCCAAGCAGGGCCGCGAGCGCCTGGGTGAAGGCGTCCACCGCCCCGCGATCGCCCGGCTTCGCAGCGTCGGTCGCAAGGGCGCCGAGCGCGGCGCCGTCCACGCCGGCGAGCGGCGAGAACGAAGCGTTGGCGGTGGGCGCAGCAGAGTGCATGGCGCGCTGGCTCGGCCTTCCTTGGCGGACGGGGAGGGGCGGTCGCACTTCTTGCGCGAGGATGTTCCGACGCGGCGAAGCAACCCGCGCGCCAGAACCTTAGGGATTGAAATGTCTAGACCATTCGGCGGTCCACTGTTCGCTGCCGGCCGCGGTGCGGCCGATTTTGCCGGGTAGAGTGCGCCGCTCCCGCCCTCGCTCTTACCGACTGGCGCGGGTCTTGCGCTCTCGCAGCTGGTCGATTTGCCGGTCCGTCAGGAAAGGCCATGAGAGTCAAAGCCTTGCACCACGGCCGCCGCCGCGCGAGCGCGCGCAGCCGGCAGACTTTGCCGGCCCACCCGGCCGCGGCTGCCCTGCCTGTGGTTAAGCACAAGGGCCGCGCATGTCGTCCCTGAACGCCATCCTCTCGACAGCCGCGAGCGGCATGCAGACGGCGCAGACCGGCATCGGCGTCACGTCGGACAACGTCGCCAATCTCAACACGCCCGGCTATGTCGAGAAGGTCATCGGGCTGAATTCGCAGAGCGTTGGCGGCGTCGGCATCGGGGTCGAGCCGACGGCCGTGCAGCTCGCTTCCAACCAGTTCCTGCAGAACGCCAGCCTCGCCGCCAGCGCCGGCGCAAGCGAATCGAGCGTCGTCTCCAGCATGCTCGGCCAGGCGCAGAGCTTCTTTGGCGACCCTGGCTCCACGTCTGGCTACTTCAACCTGTTGAACCAGGTCGCCACCGACTTCCAGGCAGCCGCCAACGACCCCGCCTCGAGCCTCTCAGGCATCCAGGTGGTCAATGACGTGAACCAGTTCCTCGACCAGTCGCGCGCCATCCAGTCGTCGCTGTCGCAGTTGAGCGGGCAGGCGGACACTCAGATCGGCAGCGACGTCGCACAGGCCAACCAGCTACTCGGCGAGATCTCCTCGCTGAACGCAGACATCGCCAACGCCACCGCGTCGGGGGCCGATCCGACCAACAGTCAGGAAGCCCAGAACGAGCTCGTCAATCAGCTCTCCTCGCTGCTCGACATCAAGGCGCAACCGACCGCCAGCGGCGGCGTCACGCTGACCACGAACTCGGGCGTGCTGCTCGTCGGCCAGGGCGGCGCGGCGACGCTGGGCTATCAGCCGTCGACGACCGCGGCGGGCCAACTGACCGTTTCCCCGCTCGGCGGCGGCCAGCCCTCCAGCCTGACGCTGGCTTCCGGCGAGATCGCCGGCCTTCTCTCGCTGCGCAACGTGCAGCTGCCCGGCGTCCAGGCGCAGGTCAGCCAGTACGTCTCCCAGGCGGTGAACGCGCTCAACCAGGCGCACAACGCCGCGTCGACCGTTCCGCCGCCCGCGACGCTCACCGGACAGAACATCGGAACCGATCTCGCGACGGCGATCGGCGGGTTCTCCGGCACGACCAACATCGCGATCGTGAACGCCTCGGGCCAACTGCAGGAGCAGGTGGCGATCGACTTCTCGGCCGGCACGATCAGCGTTGACGGCGGCGCGGGAACGGCGTTCACCCCGGCCACCTTCCTGAGCTCGCTGAACACCGCGCTCGGGCCGTTTGGGTCTGCGACCTTCTCGAACGGCGTCCTCAGCCTCTCGGCGAACGGAGCTGGCAACGGCGTTGCGATCGCCGACGATTCGACCACCCCTTCCGCGGCCCGCAACGGCGAAGGGTTCAGCCAGTACTTCGGGCTGAACAACCTGGTCAGCTCCGGCGCGATCAGCAACTTCCAGACCGGGCTTGCGGCGAGCGATCCCAGCGATTTCCCTGCCGGACAGACGCTGACGCTGAGGGTCTCCAACGGCCAGGGGGGCGAGATCACCGACGTCACCGTGACGACCCCGGGCGGCAGCGTGCAGGCGCTGGTCAATGCACTGAACTCGCCGACCGGCGGGGTTGGCCTCTACGGACAGTTCAGCCTCTCGGCCAGCGGCGAGCTCAGCTTCGCGCCCGCGACGCCGGGCGGCGCCAGCCTCTCGGTGGTGCAGGACAACACGCAGAGCACCGCAGGCGGTGAGTCCGTCAGCCAGTTGTTTGGCATCGGCGCTCAGCAGCGGGCGCTGCCGGTCAGCAGCTTCGCCGTTCGCTCTGACATCGCGGCGGACCCGAGCAAGGTCGCGTTCGCGACCCTCAACCTCGGCGCCGGCGCCGGCCAACCGGTGCTGGCGGCGGGCGACGGTTCCGGCGCGCTTCTCGAAGCCAACGCCAACGCGACGGTGAGAAGCTTCGACGCCGCGGGCTCGCTTGCGGCCATGTCGACCACGATCAACCAGTATGGCGCCGAGCTTGCGGGCGCGCTCGGAAACCAGGCCGCCAATGCGGCCCAAGCCTCGACCAACGCTCAGGCCGTGCAGACCGAAGCCAATTCGCGCCTGCAGTCGATCCAGGGCGTCAACCTCGACCAGGAACTGATCAACCTGACCACGTACCAGCAGGCCTACAACGCTTCGGCGCGGCTGGTCACGGCCAGCAACAACATGTTCCAGGCCCTCATGAACATGGTCCCGTAAGCCCATGGACCGGATATCCACCGCAGACACTTACGCGCAGGTCGTCGCCAACCTCATGGCGTCGCAGAACCAGCTCACCACCGACTCGAACCAGCTTTCGAGCGGCAACGTCGCCAGCGATCTGCAGGGCTACGCCAGCCACGCCGAGACGTTGACGGCGATGCAGACGGTGCAAAGCCAGGTGGGCGGATTTCTCGCCAACGACCAGGTGCTGGCCGACAAGCTCACCACCCAGAACACCGGCCTGCAGCAGGTGGCTGGCGCCGCGCAGTCCGCAGCGCAGGCGATCCAGCACGCCCTGGCGGCCGGGGTGGGCGACTCTTTGATGCAACAGCTCGGGACCGCCTTTTCCAGCGCGGTCCAGGGCCTGAACACGACTTACAACGGCGAGTATGTCTTCGCCGGCGGCCAGGTGACGACGGCGCCGGTCACCGTGAACTCGCTGAGCGCGCTAGGCGCCGCGCCGACGATCGCCAGCGTGTTCGCCAACGACCAGCACGTCGCGTCGAGCCAGATCAATCAGAACACCACGGTGCAGACCGGCTTCCTCGCCGACCAGCTCGGCACGCCGCTGATGACCGCGCTGCAGGCGATCCAGAACTTCTCGACCGGGCCTGGCGGCCCGTTCACCGGCCAGCTCACGACGGCGCAGATCGGCTTCCTCACCACCCAGATGAACAACCTGACCGCGGCGACCGATGCGCTGAACACCTCCGCGGCGCAGAACGGGCTGGTGCAGGACCAGGTGACGAACGCGCAAAGCGACCTTTCGAACCAGCAGACCACCCTCGGCAACATGCTCGGCGGCATCACCAACGCCAACATGGCGCAGGTGTCCGCCAACCTTCAGCAGGCGCAACTGGCGATGCAGGCGTCGTCGCAGGTGTTCCTGGCGCTGAACAACAGTTCGCTGCTCAACGTCCTCACCGCGGCCGGCCAATAGTCGCAACGCGGCGCTAGCGGCTAGCGGGCGAGCAGATCGGCGACCGCGCGCTTGGCCATCACCTTCACCAGTTGTGCGCGGAATTCGGCGGAGGCGGCGAGGTCGCTGTTGAAGCGGCTCGCATCGATCGAGGCGCCATCGAGCGCGGCGGGGTCGAGGTTCGATGCGAGCGCCTGCTCAAACGACGTCGCCCTGAACGCGCATGGCCCGGCGCCGGTGATGCCGACACGGACGTTGCCGCCGCCGAAGTCGGCGACGAATGCGCCCACCAGCGCGAACCGCGACGCCGGGTGCGCGAACTTGCGGTAGGCGGCGCGCACGGGAGCGGGAAACGCAACCTCGCGGATCAGCTCGCCAGGTTCCAGCGCGGTCTCGAAGAGGTCCTTGAAGTAGTCGTCGCCGGCGATCGCGCGGCGGTCGGTGCGGACCGTCGCCCCCAGGCCAACCACGGCGGCCGGGTAGTCAGCCGCAGGGTCGCTGTTGGCCAGCGATCCGCCGATCGTGCCGCGGTTGCGCACTTGCCGGTCGCCGATGCCGCCCGCCAGGTCGGCGAGGGCGGGGATCGCCCGCTTCACCTCGTCGGAGGCGGCGACAGCAGCGTGCCGGGTCATGGCGCCGATCGTGACCCCGCCGCCGTCGACGCGGATGCCGGCGAGATCCTTCAGCGCGCCGAGGTCGACGAGGTCGCTCGGCTGCGCAAGGCCCTGCTTCAGCGTGGGGATCAGGGTCATGCCGCCGGCGAGATAGGCGCCGTCGGCTGCGCCACGGCGAAGCGAGACCGCGGCGTCCAGGCTCTCCGGGCGATGATAGGCGAAGTCCTGCATCGTCATCCCCCTTCAGAGGCCGTTCGCCACGCGCCAGACGCGCTCCGGCGTCGCCGGCATCGCCACGTCTTCGGTTCCGAGCGCATCGGTCACCGCATTCATGATTGCGGCCGGCGCGCCGATCGCCCCCGCCTCGCCGCAGCCCTTGGCCCCCAGCGGATTGTGCGTGCAGGGCGTGACCGTGGTGTCGACCACGAAGCTCGGCAGGTCGTCCGCCCGCGGCATGGCGTAGTCCATGTACGAGCCGGTCAGGAGCTGGCCGCTCTCGTCGTAGACGCCGTTCTCCAGCAGGGCCTGGCCGATGCCCTGGGCGACGCCGCCGTGCACCTGCCCCTCGACGATCATCGGATTGATGATCTCGCCGAAGTCGTCGACCGCCGTGAAGGCGACCACATTCACCACCCCGGTCTCCGGGTCGATCTCCACCTCGGCGATGTGGCTGCCGGCCGGGAAGGTCCAGTTGGGCGGATCGTAGAAGGACTTCTCCGACAGTCCGGGTTCGAGATCCTCCGGATAGTTCGCCGGCACGTAGGCTGCGAACGCCACCTCGCCGAAGGTCATCTTCTTGTTCGTGCCGCGCGCGGAAAACACGCCGTCGTCGAAGTCCACTTCGTCGGGCCTCGTCTCCATGATGTGAGCGCTGATCCGCTTGCCCTTGGCGATGATCTTCTCGGCCGAGCGCACCAGCGCCGAGCCGCCGACCGCCAGCGAGCGCGAGCCGTACGTGCCAAGCCCGTACTCCATGCGGCCGGTGTCGCCGTGGATGACCTCGACCTGCTCGATCGGCACCCCAAGCTTGGTCGCGACCACCTGCGCGAACGTGGTCTCGTGGCCCTGGCCGTGGCTGTGCGAGCCGGTGAACACTTGCACCGACCCGGTTGGGTTCACGCGGATCTCGCCGCTCTCGAACAGGCCGACACCGCCGCCGAGCGAGATTGCGATCTTCGAGGGCGCCAGGCCGCAGGCCTCGATGTAGCAGGCGTAGCCCAGCCCGCGCTTCTTGCCGCGGCTCTCTGCTTCGGCGCGCCTGGCCGCAAAGCCGGCGACGTCAGCCAGCTTCTGCGCCTTGGCGAGGCTCTGCTCGTAGTCGCCGATGTCGTAGACCAGCGCGACCGGCGTCTCGTAGGGGAATTCGGTGATGAAGTTCCGCCGGCGAAGCTCGGCCGGATCGAGCTTCAGCTCCCGCGCCGCCGCCTCGACGATGCGCTCGATGACGTAGGTGGCCTCCGGGCGGCCCGCGCCGCGGTAGGCGTCGACCGGGGCGGTGTTGGTGTAGACCCCCTCCACCTCGACGTAGATGGCGGGCGTCTTGTACTGGCCCGCCAGCAGCGTGCCGTACAGATAGGTCGGGACGGCGGACCCGAAGGTCGAGAGATAGGCGCCCAGGTTCGCGCGCGTCTTGACCCGCAGGCCCAGGAACGCGCCGTCGGCGTCCGTCGCGAGCTCGGCTGTTGTGAGATGGTCGCGGCCGTGGGCGTCGGAGAGAAACGCTTCCGACCGGTCCGCCGTCCACTTGACCGGCCGGCCGATGGCGCGCGCGGCGAAGGCTGCGGCGGTTTCCTCCGGATAGACGAAGATCTTCGAGCCGAAGCCGCCGCCGACGTCCGGCGAGATCACCCTCAGCTTGTGTTCAGGGGCGAGGTTGAGGAACGCCGCCAGGATCAGCCGCTCGACGTGCGGGTTCTGCGAGGTGGTGGTCAGCGTGATCTCGTCTGAGGCGGCGTCGAAAGAGGCCAGGCAAGCGCGCGGCTCGATCGCGTTCGGGATCAAGCGGTTGTTGGCGAATTCGAGCTTGGTGACGTGGCTGGCCGAGGCAAAGGCGGCGTCGGTCTTGGCCGCGTCGCCCAGGGCCCAGCGGAACGACAGGTTGTTGTCTATGCCGTCATGGATCTGAACGTCTTCCATCGCGGTCGCCAGGTCCGCCTGGGCCGGCAGCACCTCGAAGTCGGCGTCGATCGCTTCCGCGCCGGCCTTCGCCGCCGCCGCGGTCTCGCCGATGACGATGGCATATGGCTCGCCGACGAAGTTGGCCTGCTCCGCCGCCAGCGGCGGACGCGGCGCGACCTTCATGTCGCTGCCGTCGGTCGACTTCACCAGCCAGCCGCACGGCAAAGCGCCGATGCCGCCAGCGGAGAGATCGGCGCCGGTCAGCACCGTGATCACGCCCGGGACGGCCGTCGCGGGCGTCTTGTCGATCCCCTTGATCCTCGCGCGGGCGTGGGGCGAGCGGGCAAAGACAGCGTAGGTCTGGCCGGCTGCGCTGATGTCGTCTGTGTAGCGGCCGCGGCCGGTGATGAACCGGATGTCTTCTCGGCGGCGGACGGGCTGGCCGATCACGGCGTTCATGGCGTCGCTCTCCGTC
>DATGIN010000037.1:0-4368 GCA_035295705.1 Caulobacteraceae bacterium | reverse complement strand
GGATTGATGAAGTCGTCGGCCGAGTTGATCCACATCACGTCCGCCTTGATGTCTTCAAGGCGCGCCGAGGGATCGTAGTCGCGCGATGAGTCGATCGCGTAGATCAGGTCGTCGGCGTCGTCGGGCGGCACTTTCCCGCCGTCGGGCAAGACACCGTCCAAGGCCGCGCGCATGTTGTCGTCGAGGTATTTCTGCACCTTCTCCGGCGTATCCAGCACCTTCTGCATCTGGTGCGCGGCGGAGCCGGCGATGATGGTGATGTCCTCGGCCGCGCGCAGTCCCTCCTTCGGCTCCCGCTTGTAGTCGCCGCCGTCCCAGGCCGGATCATGCTCGATCGCGTCGATGATCATCCGCCGCCACAGCCGGTTGCGGCCGACGATGCGTGTCGGAAGGCAGGCCATGGGCTGCATCGCCTGCACCGCATCGGGCCAGGTTTCGGCCCACATGAACGCCTGCATGCAGCCCATAGAGGTGCCCATGATCAGCCTGATGCGCTCGATCCCAAGGCTCTGCACCAGCGCATGCTGCGCTTCGATCATGTCCGCGTAGTCGTAATGCGGGAAGCGCATGCGAAGGCCGTCCGACGGCTTCGACGACTTCCCGTGCCCGATGCCGTCCGGAAGGATGATGAAGTACTTGGAGTCGTCCAGCAGTTGGCCGGGGCCGAACAGCTCGCCGGCGAACTGGGGGCGGATGAACGTGGTTCCCGCCCCGCCGGTCCCATGCAGGATCAGGACCGCGTTGATGACCCGCCCGTTCGCGTCACGGCGGGGCGTCCCGAACGTCGCGTAGTGGATGCGCAGCCGGCGCAGCGACTCGCCGGAGCGGAACTGGAAGTTGTGGATCGTGAAATCCGCCGTATGCGGCGTCCCATAGGCCGGAGGCGGCTCGGTCGGCGGGGCCGCCGCCCGCGCTCCCGAGGCGCTGAATGCAACCAAGCTGGCGCACAGGGCGAGCGCGCCGACACCAGTTCCCCAACCCATCGCGTTACGCTCCCGGCGCCGTCCAGCGGAGGCTAAGCACGCGAGCGGCCAGCCCTGCAACCGCTTGCCACGCATTGACGCTCGCCGGCGGCCTTTGCTATCCAAGGCAAAGCGGCGGAGGGATTTCATGGCCAAGCCAAAGACGGTTCGCGAACGCCTTATCGGCAAGCCCCTCATCGGCTTCGAAGCTAACGCCAAGCGCCCTTCGGCGATGGGCGGCGCAGAGGCGATGACGCCGCCGGCGATGGTGGGTGTCACGGAAGCCAAGGCGCCGCGCGCCATGGTGGGCCAGATCGAGATCTCGGCGCCCCGCGCCATGGTGGGCGTGATCGAATAGCGCCCCGGCGCTCGCGGAGACCCGCGCGCCCAACAAAAGGCCGTTGGAAGGTGGCCGCGTGAAGCGCTCGGCTCCGTCCGTGTCGAAGCACGGCTTCGCGCCGCAGGCAAGCCGCGCCAGAAGCCTTGATCAGGCTATCCGCGATGGGCTCGCCGATAGCCTCGCGACGATTTTCGCCGCCCTCGACGCGCCGCGAACGCCGGCCGATCCTAAGCTCGCCGCACTGCTCGCCCGCGTGCGCACCGCGCCGGTTCCGCCGGCGATTTTCGGGGTCTATGTCGAGCTCGTGCTTTCCATCCTGGCAGAGCGCGAGGCCGAGGTGGCGGCGGCGACAAGCGAGTTGCTTCGGCCGCTCCCGCCCCTCGAAGCGTTTCGCGTCTGCACGCTCGTCGACTCCGCGCTCGGGGCCGGTCACTCCGCACGCTATCGACGTCTCCTGGCGCCGGACATCGCCTGCCGGATTCGTCCGCTGGCGCCTCGCGAGCTCGCCATCGCCGAGGGGCGCCTGGCCGACGCGCTTGACCTCATCGCCACCGCCGCCCCGGACGTCTTCGACGAGTTCAACGCCCTGGTGCGGGAGGTGGTGCTTGTTCGACCGGTGGCGGCGCCGGCAGGGCAGGCCTTCGGAGCGGCATCGACCTTTTCGCTGTGGGGCTCGCTCGTCTTCAACGCGGAAGCGATGCGCGACCGGGTCGGCATCGCGCTGCAGCTCGCGCATGAGGCGGGGCACGCGCTTCTGTTCGGCATGGCCCTGGGCGGCCGCATTACCAGGAATGATCCCGGCGAGCGCCACCCCTCGCCGCTGCGCAGCGACGAGCGCCCGATGGAAGGCGTCGCCCACGCCACGTTCGTCACCGGTCGCATGATCTACCTTCTCGATCGGCTGCTGGCGGCCGGCGTGCTGACGCCCGGCGAGACTCGCGAAGCCCACGAGCGCTTGAGCAACCTGGTGGCCCTCGAAGCCGCTGGCCGCGAAACCGTTCGCGAGCGCGCCCGGCTCGGGCCGGCCGGGCGCGAGGCGTTCGCAGACCTCGACGCCTTCATGGCCGAACGCGGCCTCGCCAAATGATCACTTCGGCCATCTTCGCCTGGGCCGAAAGCCAGCCTGACAAGGCGGCGCTCGAGCACAACGGCGAAGTCTGGTCCTACGCCGCGTTCGCCGAAGCCATCGCGCGCTCGCGCTCTCACTTTCGCGGGCTGCGGCTGGAGGGCGAGGGCGTCGTGGTGGTCGCCGTTGAACAATTGCGCGATTGGTGGGTCGCGAGCCTGGCGCTCCGCTCGCTCGGGCTCACCACGATAGCAGTGCGCGAAGCGGTTGAGGTCGCGGACCTCGGTCTGCCCGACCTGCGCGCGGTGGTCGGCGCGCCCTCGTCGTGGAACGTGGCGGAGGTCTGCCGCCGCGTCGGCGTCCCCGCGCTCGAGGCTGGGACCGGCGATGCGCCTGCGCTGCCGCTCGAGGCGGGCGTTCAACCGGGCGGCCATATCCTCCGGACGTCCGGCACCACCGGCGCGTTCAAGATGGTGCTGATGGACCCGGCGTTCGAGCCGGCCTATTTCCGTCGCCGGCTGCGGTCGAACGGTATCCGGCGGGAGTCGGTGGTGAGCGTCCTCGACTTCGGCCCGTGGACCGGGGTCGGCTACAAGTCGCCGGTCGGCACCTGGAGCGCCGGCGGCACGGTGGTCTTCAGCCAGGCGCGCCCGATCCGCCAGGCGTTCCAGCGCTCGGATCTGACCCACGCGACGCTGGTCCCGAGTCTGCTGGCGGAGCTTCTCGCCGAGCCCGCCGGCGCCTTTCCGCGCAGCCAGACGATGCAGCTCGGCGTGACCGGCGGGACGATGACCCAGTCGCAGATCGACGAGGTTAAGGCGCGCATCACGCCCGTCCTGGTGAACGGCTTGGGGGCGACCGAGAGCCATCCTATCGCGGTGACGCGGATCGAGACGCCGGACGACCACCGCTGGCACACCCCCTGCGAGGGGGTGATCGAGATTGTCGACGATGCGGGTCGGCCGGTTCCGACCGGCCAGATCGGCCGCCTGCGCATCGACACCGCCGATGGTCCGAAGGGCTACCTGAACGATCCCGGGGCCACGCGCGCCTTCTTCAAGGACGGGTTCTTCTATCCCGGCGACCTTGCGGTGATGCGCGAGGACGGCCGCTTTGCGCTGATGGGGCGCGTCACCGACGTCATCAACGTGAAAGGCCACAAGATCACCCCGGCGCCGATCGAGGACCGGCTCCGCGAGGCGCTTGGCGTCTCGGGCGTCTGCCTGCTGTCGATGCAGGACACCGCGGGCGAGGAGGGTCTGCATGCGGTGATCGAGACGCAGCAACCGCTGGACACAGCAGCCCTGGCCCCGGTTCTGCAGCGCGAGATCGGCGGCTTCGCCGGCGTACGCGTGCACTTCGTGAGCGCCCTGCCGCGAAACGAGGCCGGCAAGGTGTTGCGCCAGGCCGTCGCCGCCGATCTCGCCCGCTGGCAGCTGGCGCCCCAGGCGACGGTACAATGATCGCGGACGCCGTCTTCGCCTGGGGCGACAGGCAGCCCGAGAAGACCGCTCTCGACCACAACGGCGTGTGCTGGTCCTACCGGATGTTTTGCGACCAGATCATGCGGGCGCGCGGGCATTTCCACGCGCTTGGGCTCGAGGGCGGCGGGATTGTAGTCGTCGCCGTCGAAGACCTCAGGAGTTCCTGGACGTCGAGCTTGGCCTTGCGCAGCCTCGGCGTGACAACGGTCCCGGTCTCGTCCGCCTGGGAAATTGGCCAGCTGGGGATACCAGAGCTAGCGGCGGTCGCGGCCCTGGGCGCCGAGCGCTGGAAGGGACTCTCCGAGGTCTGCGCTGCGCAGGGCCTGCGCCTCGTCCCCGCTTACGCAGGGGAGGGGACGCCGAAGGCGTACGATCCGTCCACTCGGCCGGGCGGCCACATCATGCTGAGTTCAGGCACGACCGGGGTGCGCAAGAAGGTCCTGATGGATCCGTCGTTCGAGGTCGCGTACCTGCGCCGGCGGATGCGGGGGAATGGGATCGACCACGACTCCGTCG